>NZ_CP008953.1:8250790-8606054 GCF_000732925.1 Amycolatopsis japonica | reverse complement strand
GTTGCCCAGCAGTTCGATCGACTTGGCGAACCGCTCGTCGGAGATCCGGCTGCGCTCGATCTCGTGCCTGTCCTCTTCGGTCCGCCGTCGCCGGTCGTTGAGCCACAGCCCGTAGAGCGCGGCGATCGCCCCGCCCGCCAGCGCGCCGGTCTTGAGCGCGTCGCCGCGGCTGGTCGCGCGATCCGTGAGCAGCCAGGCGGTGACCCCCACGAGCACCACGACCGACGACAGCAACGTCCACAGCAACGGGGACTTGAGCAGGCGTCTCATACGTCCTTCATCGTGAGCCGGGCACGGCCGTCCGGCAGCGTTTCGACGGACCAGTCCGCCGGGAGTTCGTGATCCCTCGCCGGGTCCACCGAAGTGTTGTACAGCGACACGGAACCCGGTGCCTTGCGGAACTTCAGGTCCCCGAACCCCTCGAACCGCGCCCGGCGCAGATCCAGTGCCCCCTCGAATTCGGCGTCGGCGAAGACGGCGTTCTTCGCGAAGACACTGTCCTTAAAGGACGTTTCGCCCGCGAACACCGTGTAGGAGAACTCGGCGTCCTCGCTGAACTGCACCCCGCTGAACCACGCCCGCTGCTCGAACTTGGCTTCGTTGCACCGGAAGTAACCGATCCGCTTGCCGGTCTCCGTCCCGGCGCCGGTCAGGTAGACCGGTCCGAGGAACACGCAGCCGGACAGATTGGTGCTGCTGTACAGACCGGCATAGCGGAGCAGCAGCTTGCCGACCTTCCGCTCGGACAGGTCGAAGTACTCCAGCACGGCCCCGGTGAGGTCGAGGTCGTACCCGGGCGCGTCCTCGGCATTCGCGGCCGGGAGCAGGTCCCCGATGAGCCGCTGGGCGGTCTGCCGCACCTGGAGTTCCTGTTCCTGCTCGGGTTTACCGGGTGCGGGAAGCTTGTTCCCTTGGCGTTTCGCTTCTCCTTCATAACGCGGATGCTCGAACGGCCGCCGCAGGTACGAGCACAGGATGTCCAGCACGGTCTGCCGGTACAACTCGCGACCGCGGGCCAGCCCCGCCAGCGCGTGCAGCGCACCCACCCGCACCTGGTCGGCGTCGTGCCCGAGCAGCTCGACGGCCTTCGCGAACCGTTCGTCCGAGATCCGGTCCCGGTCCTGGTCGGCCCGCCGCAGCTCCAGCTCCTGCCGCTGCCGTTCGACCTCCTGCCGTCGTTCCTCCACCCGGCGTCGCCGGTCGTTGAGCCACAACGCGTACAGCGCGACGATGGCGGCGCCGGCGACACCGCCGGTCTTCAACGCCTCACTGCGGCTGGTCGCCGGATCCGTCAGCAACCAGCCGCCGACCGCGAGCAACAGGACGAACGAGAGGACGAACGTCCACAGCAACGGGGAGCGGAGGAACCGCCTCATCGGGCCTTGGAGACCAGAAGCGAAGAGACGCACCAGGAGCCGGACTGGCTCTGCGCGAACATCGTTCCCTTGGCGTCCTCACCTTCGACCGTGCCGGTGATCTCGGCCATGACGAGGTTGGTGGTTCCCTGCGTCCGCTTGACCTCCGCCGTGGAGCCCGGCGGGAGGAAGACGTCGAGCACGGAGCCCATGCTCGACCGACGGTTCTCACAGGCCAGGGCGATCGCCCCTTGCCGGTCGCCCGACGAGATCTTGGCGAGGAAGTCCTGGATGACCTTGACGCCCGCAGGATCGCCGGAGCTGCTGCCACCGCTTTCGGTGCTTCGCGGGGTCCTGGTCGTGCTCGACTTCGGGCTGCTGCTCTTCGGCGCGGAGGTCGGCGCGGGCTCGGACGACGAGGGCGGCGCGGCCACCGGCTCGTCCTTGCTCAGCAGGAAGCCCGGCGCGACGAACCCGGTGACGCCGAACGCCACCAGCACGACCACGCCGATCACGATCCCGATGATCAGTCCGGTCTTGCTCTTCTGCGGCGGCGCGGGCGGGCCACCGAAGCCCTGCTGGTAGCCCTGCTGATTCGGGTCCCAGCCCTGCTGCGGCTGCTGGTACTGCTGCGTCTGGTCCCAGCCCTGCTGGGGCTGCTGCTGGTACTGCTGGGTCTGCTCCCAGCCCTGCTGCTGGCCGTACTGCTGAGGCTGACCGTACTGCTGGTTCGGGTCCCAGCCACCCTGCTGCGGCTGCTGTCCCTGTGGGTCCTGGCCATAGGGCTGGCCTGGCTGGGGTGGGTAGGTCATCGGTCTCGCCTTCCGTACTGGGGCCTGAGGCTTCAGATCAGACGACCGGCGGTCAGCGCTGGTTCCGGATCCGCCCGTGCCAGGGATTTCCAAGGGGAAAATACCCCGCGCGCGAAAACGGCTCCCGGCCGAGGCCGGGAGCCGTTCTTCACGGAATGCGCAGCTCAGCCGTTGGCCAGTGCCTGCAAGCGGTCGTAAGCGCCGTTGAAGGTGTTCTGGTCGAGCGGGCTGGAGGTGTACTGCCACACGGTGTAGAAACCCCAGCCGTAGGGCAGCGTGCCCACGGTGGACGCGTAGCGCGCGATCCACAGCGGGACCGTGCCACCGAAGTTCTGCGACGTGCCGACGCAGGTGCTCCACCAGCTCGTCGAGGTGTAGATGACGGGCCAGCGGCCGGTGCGCGCCTTGTACCGGTCGTGGAACGCCCGGATCCACGAACCCATGGCGGACTGGCTCAGGCCGTAGCAGGTCGCGCCGTACGGGTTGTACTCCATGTCCAGCGCGCCCGGCAGCGTCTTGCCGTCCTTCGACCAGCCACCGCCGTTGTTGATGAAGAAGTCGGCCTGCGCCGCGCCGCTCGAGACGTTCGGCAGGGCGAAGTGGTACGCGCCGCGGATGAAGCCCTTGTTGTAGGAACCGTTGTACTGCTGGGCGAAGTACGGGTTCTTGTAGCTGGTGCCTTCGGTGGCCTTGGTCCACACGAAGCGCTTGCCCTGGTTCCACCAGTAGTTCCAGTCGACGTTGCCCTGGTAACTGGCCACGTCCATCCCCGCGACCGTCGCGAGCACGCCGACCTCGGGCTGCGGCTGGGCGGCCTTGGCCTTCGACTCGGGGGTGGAGGTGTCGCCTTCCACGCGCCGGATCTGCGATCCGATCGTGTGGTCGTTCTGCTGGAGATCCTGTTCGATCGACATGATCTCGGGGGACGGGGCGGCCGACGCCTGGACCGTGCTGCTGAGCAGGAGCAGCGCGGAGCCGACGGCGATGGCGATTCTTCGGGAAGTGCGCATCACGACAATCCCTTCACGGATAACCCTCGCTGAGGACGGCGACCTTGCAGGTGGTAGCCGTCCGGGCACGATTGTTGACGACGGGTGCCGGGTTTGTCACTAACTTCCGTGAAATTGGTACTACGCGTGGGTGATTTTCATTTCCAAGTAGGGCGAGTTATGTGATCTTGTAACGCCCACTCGGGTGAGTGTTCAGCCGAGCGACAGCGCTCGCACGCGGTCGATCGTGCCGTTGAACCAGTTCTGGTCGCCGGGGAGACTGCCCTTGTTCGAGAACTGCCAGATGGTCTGGTGCTTCCAGCTCGCGGGCAGCTCGCCGATCTCCGTGTTGTAGCGCGCGATCCACAGCGGGTTCTGCCAGAAGACGTTGCTGTTGCCCGTGCAGCGTTTCCACCAGCTCGTCGACGTGTAGATCGCCGGATGCCGCCCGGTCCGCCACAGATAGGTCTCGGCGAACGACGCCATCCACGCGACCATCTGCGCCGGCGTCTTGCCGTAACAGGTTTCGCCGTACGGGTTGTATTCGACGTCGAGCGCGCCGGGCAGTGTCTTGCCGTCGCCGGACCAGCCGCCGCCGTGGTCGACGAAGTAGTGCGCCTGCGCCGCGCCGTCCGAGATGTCGGGGCGTGCGAAGTGGTAGGCGCCGCGGATCAGGCCGACGCCGTAGGAACCGTTGTACTGCTGGGGAAACCGGGGATTGACGAAGCCGGTGCCCTCGGTGGCCTTCACATAGACGAATTTCGCGCCGGTCCTCGCGGCGCCGGGCCAGTCGACGTCGCCCTGATGGCCGCTGACGTCGTGGCCGAGCGTCTGCGCCTCACCGCCGTACAGCGGCCCCACCGACACGTTGACGCCTTCGTGCAGCGCGATCTGGGAACCGGCGTAATGCTCCTCGGCCCCGTCGTACCTGGGCCCGCTTTCCCGTGCGACGGCGGGGGTCTGCGCGAGCAGCAGAACCCCCGCCGCGAGGACGGCCCCCCAGCCTTTCGAACACACTCTGCGACTCATCACGTCGCCACGATCCCCCGGAAAAAGGGAATCAGCGACTCGAACATCACCCGAAAGAGTTGCTTTCGGGCCCAAAAAATTGGGCCGAGTGGGTTAATCGGGCCCTAACGACGCTCGTCTGAAAGGGCTTTGTCGAGGTGCTCCGAGGGGACGATCGCGGTGAGCCGGTCGTGGGGGTTGATCGTCACGGGGTGCCCGGCGAGCAGCGGGACCATGTCCCGGCCCAGCACCGCGCGGGCGTGCGGCCATTCGCGCGGGACCAGCGATTTGGCCGTGTACGCGGGCACGAGCACCTTGCCGTCGGTGTTGTGGAAGCCGATAACGGTGCGCTGCACCGGGGAAAGGGCGTAGACGAACAGCGTCGAGTCGAGGATGACGCGCGGCAGGTCGGCCGCCGGTCGGTGGTTCGTGCGCACCAGCTGGAGGAGCTGCTCGAGCTCGTTGCGCGGCTCCGGGAAGCCGAGCGCCTTGGGCGAGGGACGGTAGCGATCGTTGGGGTGGAAGTCCTCGACGATCTCGCCGCCGCCGTTCACCGGGTACGCGCCGACGACCGCCCAGGACGGCACCGGGCCGTCGGGATCGAAGGCCTCGTCGATGACGTAAAGCCAGCTGTTCGGGTTGGCCTTGGCGTTGGCGCGCATCTCTTCGGTGATCTTCGGCTTCTTCTTGCCCGCCGGGCTCGACGCCAACCGATCCGCCTCGTCCCGCTGCGCCATCGCCATCCCCACGTTCCGGGTGCCTGAAGGTTTGTTCGCGCTCACTCTACTGTTCTCCCATGGCCTCTTCGCGTACGGTCGACCCCGCTGAGTTACGAGCCGCGATCGCGGCGATTTCCCCCTGGTTGAGCGGATCCGGTCCGGAACCGGCCCGTCCCGAGCTGGCCTCGGCGGTGCGGCTGAGCCTGCGGACGCTGGCCGGGGACGCCCCGGGGAAGAGTGTCGAAGTGCGGGTGCCGCCGTTCGCGGCTGTGCAGTGTGTCGAAGGATTGCGCCATACCCGCGGGACCCCGCCGAACGTCGTCGAAACGGATCCGCGTACTTGGCTGGAACTGGCGACCGGGCTGCTCGGCTGGGCCGACGCCGTCGAATCGGGGCGGGTCACCGCCTCCGGGAGCAGGGCCGATCTGGCCCGCTGGCTGCCCTTGGTCCGCCTCTAGACCCCGCCCTGGCGTGCAATGAAAGGTCCTTTCCTCGCAAATTTTGCCAGGAAAGGACCTTTCATTGCAGCCGGAAGGCGGTCTTAAGCCTTACGGCCGATGCCGCCCGAGATGGTCCGCTGGGCCGCGTTCAGCTCCTTGATCCGCGGGCCGTCCGGCCACCAGTCCACGCACAGCTTGACGCCGGGCTCGACCATCTCGAGGTCGTGGAACAGCTCCTCGATCTCGGCCTTGGTACGGAAGGTGCCCGAGCCCATCGGGCTGTGGATGAAGAAGTCCTCCATCTTGCGGGCGGTCTCGGACAGCTCGTCCTCCGGATCGGAGAAGTGCGAGATCGCCACGTACGAACCCGACGGCAACGCGTCGATGTACTTCTTCATGATCTGGGCCGGCGCTTCCTTCGGCCCGTTGTAGTGGTGCAGCGTCCCGAGCTGCAGCAACGCGATCGGCTGAGAGAAGTCGATGTGCCGCCGGATGTCCGGGTTGTCGATGATCCGCTCCGGCTCGAAGATGTCGTCCGAGACGAAGTGCGTGTTCTCGTTCTCCTCGAGCAGCGCCCGCCCGTGGGCGAGCACGACCGGGTCGTTGTCGACGTAGACGACCTTGATCTCCGGGTTGATCCGCTGCACGACCTGGTGCGTGTTCTCCGCCGTCGGCAGGCCGGATCCGAGGTCCAGGAACTGCGTGATGCCCGTCTGGCTGGCGAGGAACCGGCAGGCGCGGATCAGGAAGCCGCGGTTCTCGGTCGCCAGGTCCTGCGCCTCCGGGGCGGCCTGCTGGACCTTGCGCAGCACCTCCCGGTCGATCTCGTAGTTGTCCTTGCCGAGCAGGAAGGCGTCGTACACCCGGGCGATGCTGGCCCGGGTCGGGTCGACACCCACAGGCACTCGTTCCGTCCGGGTCGGGGCGTCGGGCATCTTGAACCTCACAAAACTGTGTCGGAAGTCTCGGGCTCTACGTAGAGTAGAACCACGTACGCGACGGGTAAACCGAGCCGTCCCTGTCGTGTCGAGGCCCAAACGTGTACTTTCAGTAATCGGCTTGTTCTCCTGTGAGTGTCGTCGCGCGAAAGGTCCCCGGTCGATGAACGCGGTCACCCCGCCTGGCGGTGAGCAGTCCCTGGGTCCCACCGCGCGACGGATGATCCTCGGCTCTCAGCTCCGCCGGATGCGCGAGGACGCGGGCATCACGCGCCAGGAGGCCGGCTACAGCATCCGCGGCTCGGAGTCGAAGATCAGCCGCCTCGAGCTCGGCCGCGTCGGCTTCAAGGAACGCGACGTCGCCGACCTGCTGACCATGTACGGGATGACCGATCCCGGTGAGCGGCAGCAGTTCCTCGACATGGTCAAGGAGTCGAACGAGCCGGGTTGGTGGCGCCGCTACGGCGACCTGATGCCGAGCTGGTTCAACGACCTCGTCGGGCTCGAAGAGGCCGCCGCCCGCATCCAGGTGTGGGAGCCGCTGTACGTCACGGGTCTGCTGCAGACCGAGGACTACGCGCGGGCGATCATGAGCCACGGCCGCAAGGACATGGTCAACGAGCAGATCGACCGCCGGGTCGCGCTGCGGATGCGGCGCCAGAAGATGCTGTCGCGGCCGGACGCGCCGCGGTTGTGGCTGGTGCTCGACGAGTCGGTGCTCCACCGGCCGATCGGCGACCGCGAGGTCCTGAAGGCGCAGATCGACCACCTGCTGGAGATGATCCAGCAGCCGAACATCTCGGTGCAGGTCCTCCCGTTCGACCGGAGCGGCTACTCCGCGGACAGCGCGTTCTCGCTGCTCAGGTTCGCGGAAGAGGAATTGCCGAACATCGCGTACACCGAGTACCTGACCGGCGCGCACTACATCGACAAGCGCGACGAGATCGAGCGGTACAGCCGCGCGCTGGACATGCTCGCCGTCGACGCGGAGACGCCGGACCGCAGCCGCCAGATGCTGATGAAGCGCCGCGCCGAAATCTGAGTCGATCACCGTTGTGGGGCTGACCGCTGTTCCGGGGACGGCCGGGGTTTTCTTGCGGTCACCCGAAATTCCGGCAACAAGTCGTAGCTGTTCACCCGTTGGAGACAGTGCGCGTCACCCTTTGGTGGGACGGCTGAGGACTTAAGTCATCACTGCACGCGAATTCTGCAAAAACTTCTGCACGTGCATTTACCGCTGCAGTCACACGTGCTAACTTTGGGATCACAGGCAAATGCACATGCAGATGCATCGCCCGAAGTCTTCTGTCGGGGAAGGTGGGGACCATGGCTGAACAGTTCGACAACGGCATCCCGGCCGATCGTCTTACCGGCGCGCAATGGCGCAAAGCGAGCTACAGCAACGCGATCGGCAACTGCGTGGAGGTGGCACCGCTCGCGTCCGGCGAGATCGCGATGCGCAACTCGCGCTTCCCGACCGGTCCCGCACTCGTCTACACCCAGGCCGAGATGGCCGCGTTCCTCGCGGGTGCCAAGGACGGCGAATTCGATGACGTTCTCGGGTGACACCATCACCGCGGAAATCACCGACATCGAAAGCGGCCTGCAGGAACTGATCCACCGCGGGTACCAGTTCGTGCACCCGTGCGACGCGAACGGCGAGGTCATGGCCGTGGTCGGCGTGCGAGTCCACGACAACGTGGTCGACGTGGTCCGGCTCAACGCCGAGGACGACGTCGTCGCGACCCGCATGCCGGGCACCGAGGAGGACATCCTCGAACCCGAGGTCTGGTTGTGGCGGTTCACCGGAGACGCGGCGACGGTGCTGACGGCACTGCTCGCGCTCCCGGACGAGCGCACACCCGGCTCGCTCCACCTCCCGGAGACCGCGGCCAAGGGCTGCTGGGTCCCCGGCCGCGGCGGCACGTCCAAGTGGCTGGCTGCGGGCTAGTCAGCTCCTAAGCACAGTCGACCGCCTCTGTCGAGGGGGAGCGGTCGGCTGGTCGGGGGTCGTGAGTGACGGGTCTTGACACCCGCTCGTCACTCACGGTCACAGTGTCACCCCAGCTCGAAGCGTGTCCAGCGCCACCTCGTGCGGCGCGTTGATCTCCTGCTCACCGTTTACACTGGTGGCGGCCTGCCCTCTTTCTCCCTGGGAGCACCTCGGTGGTTTCCGACCCGTCCCTCGCCGGACAGCCCGTGACCGACCAGCCCGATCCGGAACCCCGCGAGGAATGCGGTGTCTTCGGTGTCTGGGCGCCCGGAGAAGAGGTCGCGAAGCTGACCTACTACGGGCTCTACGCACTTCAGCACCGCGGCCAGGAAGCGGCCGGCATCTCGGTCTCCGACGGTTCGCAGATCGTCGTCTTCAAGGATCTCGGCCTGGTCAGCCAGGTGTTCGACGAGCAGGTCCTGCAGTCGCTGCAGGGACATATCGCCGTCGGGCACTGCCGCTACTCGACCACCGGCGCCACCATCTGGGAGAACGCGCAGCCGATCTTCCGCACCACCGCGACCGGCAGCGGATTGTCCTTCGCGCACAACGGGAACCTCGTCAACACCGCGGAACTGCGGGATCGCACGGTCGAGGCCGGGCTCAAGCCGCACGCGGGCCTGACCGGTTCGTCCAGCGACTCCGACCTGGTGTGCGGGCTGCTCGCGGCCAACGCCGCCGACAAGGGCATCGAAGCGGCCGCGCTGGAACTGCTGCCCACCCTCAAGGGCGCGTTCTGCCTGGTCTTCGCCGACGAGTCCACTCTCTACGCCGCGCGCGACCCGCACGGCGTGCACCCGCTGGTGCTCGGCAGGCTCGAACGCGGCTGGGTCGTCGCGAGCGAGACGGCCGCGCTCGACATCTGCGGCGCGTCGTTCGTCCGCGAGGTCGAGCCCGGTGAGCTCATCGCGATCGACGCCGAGGGCCTGCGCTCCTCGCGGTTCGCGAACCCCGAGCCCAAGGGCTGCGTCTTCGAGTACGTGTACCTCGCGCGCCCCGACACCTCGATCGCCGGCCGCAGCGTGCACGCCACCCGCGTCGAGATCGGCCGCAAACTCGCCGCCGAGCACCCGGCCGACGCCGACCTGGTCATGCCGGTGCCCGAATCCGGCACTCCGGCCGCCATCGGCTACGCGCAGGGCTCCGGCATCCCCTACGGCACCGGCCTGGTGAAGAACGCCTACGTCGGCCGCACCTTCATCCAGCCGTCGCAGACCATCCGGCAGCTGGGCATCCGGCTGAAGCTGAACCCGCTGCGCGACGTCATCCGCGGCAAACGGCTCGTGGTGGTCGACGACTCCATCGTCCGCGGCAACACCCAGCGCGCGCTGGTCCGCATGCTGCGGGAGGCGGGCGCGCTCGAGGTGCACGTCCGGATCGCGTCGCCGCCCGTGCGCTGGCCGTGTTTCTACGGCATCGACTTCGCCTCGCGCGCCGAACTGGTGGCCAACGGCGTCGACCTCGACGGCATCCGCCGCTCCATCGGCGCCGACACCCTGGGCTACATCTCCCTGGACGGGCTGGTCGCGGCGTCGGAACAGCCGAAGTCGCGGTTGTGCACCGCGTGCTTCTCCGGCGAGTACCCGATCGCGCTGCCCGAAGACGCGCTGATCGGGAAGCACCTGCTGGAGAGCCTGGACTCGGTGAATGGCGCGGCGAAGCCCGTCAGCCCTGCCGGGTACGGTGCTGAGGACGCCATCCGGCGTCCCTAGACCTCTCTTCCAGAGTTGGAGTCCGCTTCCGTGAGCGAGTCCACGAGCGCCACGTACGCCGCCGCCGGCGTCAGCATCGACGCCGGTGACAAAGCCGTCGAGCTGCTCAAACCGCACGCCGAGAGGGCCACGAGGCCCGAGGTGATGGGCGGCGTCGGCGGTTTCGCCGGGCTGTTCTCCCTGAAGCTGGACAAGTGGAAAGAGCCGGTGCTGGCCTCGTCGACCGACGGGGTCGGCACCAAGATCGCCGTCGCCCAGGCGCTCGACAAGCACGACACGGTCGGCATCGACCTGGTCGCGATGGTCGTCGACGATCTGGTCGTCACCGGCGCCGAGCCACTGTTCATGCAGGACTACATCGCCGTCGGCAAGGTCGTGCCGGAGAAGATCGCGGCGCTGGTCGGCGGGATCGCCGAGGGTTGTGTCCAGGCGGGCTGCGCGCTGCTCGGCGGCGAGACCGCGGAGCACCCCGGCCTGATGGGCGAGCACGACTACGACCTCTCGGGCACCGGCATCGGTGTCGTCGAGGCGTCGAACGTGCTGGGCCCGGAGCGGGTCCGCCCCGGCGACGTCGTCCTCGCGCTCGGCTCGTCCGGCCTGCACTCCAACGGCTACTCGCTGGCCAGGCACGTGCTGCTGGACATCGCGCGCATGCCGCTCGACGGGCACGTCGAGGAGTTCGGCCGCTCGCTGGGTGAGGAGATGCTGGAGCCGACCAGGATCTACGCGAAGGACTGCCTCGCGCTGGCGGCCGAGGCCGACGTCCGCACGTTCGCGCACGTCACCGGTGGTGGCCTGGAGCAGAACCTCGCCCGCGTCATGCCGCGCGGCCTGGTCGCGCGGCTCGAACGCGGCACCTGGACCCCGGCGCCGGTGTTCGCGCTGATCGGCCACCGCGGCAAGGTCGAACGCGCCGAACTGGAGAAGACGTTCAACATGGGCGTCGGCATGGTCGCGATCGTCGGCGCCGACGACGTCGACCGCGCGCTCGCGATGTTGACCGCGCGGCACGTGCCGGCGTGGATCCTCGGCGACGTGCAGCCCGCGGAAGACCCGGACGGCCCGCGCGCCGTGCTGTCGGGCGACCACCCGCGCTTCTGATTTAACGGCTTGGCCTCGGGTGACACACTGGGTCCGTGGCTGATGACGTGGTGATCGGTACCCGGTTCGTGATCCCGGGTGCCGAATTGAGCGAACGGTTCTCCCGGTCTTCGGGCCCGGGTGGGCAGGGCGTGAACACCACGGACTCGCGGGTCGAACTGTCCTTCGACGTGGCCGGTTCGGCGTCCGTCCCGGAGCATCTCCGGGCCCGGATGCTGGACCGGCTTTCGTCGCGCTTGGTCGACGGCGTCGTCACGATCGCCGCGTCCGAACACCGCTCCCAGCTGATGAACCGGGAAGCCGCGCGGGCGCGGCTGGTGATGCTCCTGACGGACGCGTCGGCGCCCCCGGCCGCCAAGCGGCGTCCCACCAAACCCTCACGGGGTTCGAAGGAACGCCGCCTGGCGTCGAAGAAGCGCCGCGGCGAGGTCAAGAAGTCACGCCGAGGCGGCTATTCAGACGACTGACAGGTGCACGCACTCGGCCGCGGTCTCGAACCCGACCCGGCCGTAGACGCGTTCCGCCTGCCCGGCCCCCGGCGTCAGGAACACCGACCGGCCGCCGCGCGCGTGTGCTTCACGCGTCAGGTACTCCGTCATCGCCGCGGCGATCCCGCGGCTCCGGTACTCCTCGAGCACCCCGATCCCGGCGATCTCCGTCGCGCCGTCGAGGATCGCGGTCGCGACCCCGCCGCCGACGACCTCGCCGTTCTCGTCGACCGCCATCACCGAGATGGTCTCGCCGCTCAGCTGATCCGGCGACGGGTCGAGGTGTTCATCGGGATCGGTCTCCCCGAACGCCACGTTCTGCGCCCGGATCATCTGCCGGAGTTCGCCCTCGGTCTTCGGGGTGACCAGGCTGATCCCGGCTGGTTTCGGCTGTTCGACGACCTGCCCTGGAGTGCAGATCATCAGCGGAACCCGCCGCTCCAGCGTGTAACCGCACCGGACGAGCACGGCTTCGGCAGCCGGAACGGCTTCGGTGAGGAACTCCAGACGCGGCGTGAGGCCGCGCTTGCGGAACGCCTCGGTGAGCGCGGCGACGTCGTCCTCGGTGGGGACGGCGCCGTCGTCGGGGATCGCGTAGTTGAGGAAAGGGCTGCTGGATTCGAGGTAGTACGTGGCCAGGAACGGCTCGATCCGCTCGGTTTCGCGGAATTTCGCCGCGGTGAGGCGGATGTAGGACTGCAGAGCACGAATCGTCGCGGAAAGCACTGGTGGAAAGCCTTTCGGGCAGAAGAAGGAGACGCACGGGAGGATCCGCGTGCGTGGTGAGGCTGGCGGGTGCGCCGGCTAGCTCGTGCCGACGCCACCGAAGGCGTCAGGCATGAGGCATCCCTCTTTCTTGCTGCGTAGGGCTTTCGCGATCACTTTCGCACGACGGTCAACCCCTTTACCTCCGCTGCGGATGCGCGATGCCCGAATACCGCTCGTCCCAGACCGATCTCGGGACCCGGAGCCGGACCGGCGCCTCGCACACCCGCCGGACCTGCGCCGGGATCGCCACGGGCGGCCGGACGTCCAGGCGATGCCACAGTCGTTTGCTCACCGCGGCGCCCGCGACGGCGCCCAGGGTGTTCAGCAGGATGTCGTCCGCCGAGGTCACCCGGCCCGCCTGGATCAGGTACTGCGTGCCCTCCACCAGCACCGAGACGGCCAGCGCGCCCAGCGCGATCCGGCCCAGTGAGCGCAGGCGGCGGAACCGCAGGGGTAGCAGGGCGCCGAGCGGGCTCAGCATGAGAACGTTGCCCAGCGCCTGCCAGAGATTGGCGCTGTCGTTCAGGGCGAGGCGCAGGTCGGTGCCGGGTTCGAGGTTCAGCCTGCTGCCGTGGGCGCCGGTCACCGGCATCGTGACCAGGCACAACACCAGGAAACCGGCCAGCACGAGCGTCATGTCGACGGCGGCCGTCGCCGACGCGGAGAAGAGGTCGGCCTGTCTTCGCCGCCGCCGATGCGCCGCGAGCAGCGGCCACCCGAGCAGTGCGTACGGAACCGCGGTGATCGTCAACGGGATCATCACACCGAAAGCGCGGAGCAGCTCACCCATGGCCTTCCTTTCCGGAGCGCCCAAGATCACCTTCGCATCACAAGATCGACTCGGCATGGCGGAGCGGACGCACTAAGAGGTGATCTTTTCCGGTGGCGGAAAAGGTTTTCCCGTGCTCGGAACCGTCCACAAAGGAACCTGTGGACAAACCTGTGGACGGCCGCGAAGTAACCGGAAGAAGGTGTTATCCCGCAAGGAAAAGCCTTGTGGGTGACCTGTGTACTACTTGCCGTGTCCGGCGAGCTCCCGCGCGCGTTCGAGCAGCTTTTGGAGGTGTAGCCCGCGACGTACGTCACACGGGTGCGAGGTCGTCCCGCTCGCGGCCATCGCGGCGAAATCGTCCAGGAGCGCGGTGTACGACTCGCCCGCCGAGCCCGGCTTCCGGCCGAGCGTGCGGTAACCGTGCTCGCCGTAGACGGCGACTTCGACGACCGTCGGCTGGATCGGCAGCCGCAGCGACAGGGTCGCCGTACTCGTCGCGCCACCCTCGTGGGCTAACAGCACTTGCCACAGATCGTCATCGGTCCGGTTCGCCGCGAGCACGTCGGTGATCTCGCCGAGCGCCGCGTCCAGCAGATCGAAGGCGTGCGGGCCGATGTCCGCGAGCGCGCCGGAGTCGTGCCGCCACGCCGAGGACTGGTATTGACCGCCGAGCAACGCGCCCGAAAGCCATCGAGCCCCGCCGCCCCGCCAGCCGCCGGCTTCCTTGATGCCGTCGAGCCACTCGCGGGTCATCGGTGAGAAACGCAGGATCAGGACCACGAGAGCCGCGACACCGGCGGCCTCCACCGCGTCCGCGAGCCGCCGCGCGCCGTCGAGATCCGCGGCGATCGGCTTCTCCAGGATCAGATGCTTACCCGCTTCGGCCGCCCGGACCGCCAGTTCCGCCTGAACGGCGGGCGGCACGGCGAACGCGACCGCGTCCACCTGGTCGAGCAGCTCGTCGAAGCTGTCGACGGCCTGAGCGCCGTGGGCCTCGGCCAGCTCCTTCGCGGCCTCGGGACGCCTGGCCCAGACCGCGCGCAACGTCATGCCGGGGTGATCGGCGAGACCTGGCGCGTGCACCGTCTTCGCCCACGGACCGGCACCGACCAGACCCGCGCGCAGCTGTCCCTGTCCCACGCCCCCGAGTCTAGGGCCCCGCATTCAGTCCTCTGATTGCGGTCGTTGCGCGTGCAAGAACCGCATTCAGAGGACTAAACGCGTGGGAGAAGCGTGGGTCAGGAGTAGCTGTAGAAGCCGCGGCCGGTCTTCTTGCCGAGCAGGCCGGCGTCGACCATGCGCAGCAGCAGCGGCGGCGAGGAGTACAGCGGCTCCTTGAACTCGGCGTACATCGAGTCCGCGATGGCCTTGATGGTGTCCAGGCCGATCAGGTCCGACAGCCGCAGCGGACCCATCGGGTGCGCGGTGCCGAGCTCCATGCCGCGGTCGATGTCCTCCGCGGACGCGAAGCCCGACTCGATCATCCGGATCGCGGAAAGCAGGTACGGAACGAGCAGCGAGTTCACGATGAACCCGGCGCGGTCCTGCGACCGGATCACCGTCTTGCTCAACGCCGTCGTCGCGTGCTCCTCGGCACGGCGGGCGGTGTCGTCGCTGGTCAGCAGCGAGGGCACCAGCTCGACGAGCGGAAGCACCGGGACCGGGTTGAAGAAGTGGATGCCGATCACCTGCTGCGGGCGGCCGGTGGCCATCCCGAGCTTCATGATCGGGATCGAGGAGGTGTTGGACGCGAACACGGCGTCCTCACGCTCGACGATCTTGTCCAGCGACCGGAACACCTCGACCTTGGCCTGTTCCTGTTCCAGGATGGCCTCGATGACGAGGTCGCGGTCGGCGAACTCGCCGATCTCGGTGGTGAAGCGGAGTCGTCCGAGCGCGGCGTCGGCGTCTTCCTGCGAGAGCTTCCCGTTCTTGACGCCGCGTTGCAGCGACTTCTCGATCCGCGCCCGCCCGGAGTCCAGCGCCGGCTGGTTCACCTCGGTGACGATCACGTCCAGTCCGGCCCGTGCGTGCACCTCGGCGATGCCCGAGCCCATGAGCCCGGCCCCGACGACACCTACTCGCGCTACGTCAGACATGGCACCTCCTCATATTTTGGGCAGCACGCGACACGCGAGGGTGGTCACCGGGGCAAGCCCGGATCCACCCTCGCGTGTCACGCGTTGCTCAGCGGCGGTATTCGTCGTACCCGTCGTACGGGTCTTCGTCGTACCGCTTGTCGTCCTCGTGCCTGTCTTCCGAGGAACTACTGGACAGCTCGCGCTGCAAAGCATCGAAGTCGGTTTCGTGCGAGCTGTACTTGAGCTCGCGCGCCACCTTCGTCTGCTTGGCCTTAGCCCGGCCGCGCCCCATGGCTCGACCCCCTCGCACAGGGGCGGGGCGGCCGGGGGAATCGGCGGCCCCGCATCGTCTCGACAATTCTTTCCTGCTGACACCGTACCGTGTCCGGGGGGTTGGATGCGACGTGGCACGGTGTGCCGGTGGCGACAGTGTTCTCCGAACGCCGGTTACCGGCCGGTCGGTGGCGATAGTCGCAGGTCGGCGTGCCACGATGCTCGTGTGCCCCGTCCGTTCGCGGCTTATCTCCGCGTCTATGAGCCCCTGCTCGCGCTGGGGGATCCACCGGACGAACGCCTGCTCGAGGCCGTCGAAGCGGCCCGGCTCGATCGTTCGTCCGCGGGCGAGCGCGAGCAGGCATTGTGGCTCAAGTCACAGCATGTCGGGCGGTTGCTGCCCGCCGAACTCGCGGACGGCAGGGCCGCCCCCAGTCTCGTCACCGACGTCCTCGTGCTGGACCCCGAAGACGTGCCCGAGGGTGAGCACGGCGACGCAGGCCCGGGACCGCTGATCTGCCCGATGGAGATCCGCGCGCGCTCGGCCGCGGCGTTGGTGACCTTCCTCGGTGACGCGCATCCGGCGTTGAAGAACGCGGTGCTCGACGCGGGCGGCGCGTCGCTGGACATGATCCGCTCGCGGGCGAAGTCCGCGATCGGCGACTTGTCCGCCTCGGCCTCGCACACGCTCTCGACGACGTGGACCGTTCCGCTCCCGTGGTTCGTCCTGTTCGACCCCGGGATGCGCCGGGTCAAACTCGGCAAGGGCCGCGACGATCCGGAGCGCGAGGTGTCGTGGCGGGTCTCCATCGCCGACGCGCGGTATCGCGCCCGCGAGGTCGGGGACCTGCTGGAAGCGACCTTCGGTGACTCGGGACCCGGCCGGGTGCTGCTCGAGACGCGACGCTGGCTCGACAGCTTCCACCCCGGCTCCGCGGTCGAACTCGACTACGGCGGTCTCGTGCAGCTCTTCGCCGACTCGATCCTGCAGTCGGACACGACCGCCGAAGAGGTGCACGACATCCTCGACGCGCTCCGCACCGGCAACGTCGACGAGCTGGCGGAACTGTTCGCCGACCTGCGTGACTTCTGGGGCGACCTGGCCGCGCGGGAACGCGCGAACTAGCCGAAGAGACCGGCGGCGACCTTCAGCTCGCCGACCGGTTTCCCGCCGCCGAGCACCGCGTCGCGCGCGAGGTCCGCTGCTTCGTCGCCCGGGTCGATGCCGAGGTGGCGCAGGGTCGCGAGCAGCAGCGGGAGCCGGGCGCGGGCCGCGCCGTCGTCGATCTTCAGTGCCAGCGCCGTGCCGTCCGGGAGCGCGAACGCGTGCACTCCCTCGGCGCCGCCCTTCGAGAGCAGGCCGTCGATCGTCCGCATCAGCACGGTGTCTTCGCGGCCGGTGCCCGCGACCTGCCACGGATGCGCGCGGACCGCGTCCGCGACCCGGCGTTCCGGCCCGCCCATGGCGGTGACCAGCCTGCCGAAGGAACGCGCGAGGCCGGTGAGGGAGAACGCGAACAGCGGTGCGCCGCAGCCGTCGACGCCGACCGTCTCGATCGTTTCGCTGGTGAGGTCGGCGACCGTGGCCTGGATGATCTTCTGCAGCGGGTGGATCTCGGCCGCGTAGTCGTCGGTCGGCCAGCCGACCTGCGCGCAGGTCGTGAGCATCGCGGCGTGCTTGCCGGAGCAGTTCATCGCGGCCCGGCGTTTCCCGGCGGAGGCGACGGCCAGCATGCTCGGCTCGTGCAGCGGGAAGGCGGGCGGGCAGGCCAGCGCGTCCTCGGTGAGTCCCGCGCGGGACAGCATCGCCAGGGCGCCCTCGACGTGGCCGGGTTCGCCGTTGTGCGAGCCGCAGCCCAGCGCGAGTTCTTCGTCGTCGATGGTGAGGCCGGCGCGGAGCATGCCGACGGCCTGCAGGGGTTTGTTGGACGAGCGCGGGTAGACCGGCCGCTCGATGTCGCCCGCGGAGAAACGCACCGAGCCGTCCGGGGCGGTGATCACGAGCGCGCCGCGGTGCACGCTCTCCACGAAACCGGATCGGACGACCTCGACCAGGACCGGATTCGTCACTCGGACCCGCCGCGTTCGGTGTCGAGGAGATCGTCGACCGACGCTGTGCCCTTGCGGTAGCGGGTCGCGATCTCGGCGTTGATCGTGTCCATCACGCTCTGCACCTCGCGGCGGTACGAAGAGACGGAGACCTCTTCGTCGGCGTACCGGTTGAGGGCGTTGACCAGCTTCTCGTCCGAGAGCGTGCTGACGTCGGAAAGGTCCGTGTCGCCGATGAGGGCCTCGGCGAACCGCCGGTGCTCGCCCGCGCGAGACGGCTCCAGCCGCTGATGTCTCCCCGAGCCCGTGGCCGGGCCGATCGCGTTGTCCGCCAGGATCGCGGCCAGCCGCTCGACGACGCTGCTCTCGCCGCCGGAACTCCGGCGCTCCTGCTCGGCCCGCACGATGTCGATGCGCGCGTGGAGCAGGCGCCGCAGGTACGACAGGTCGGTCTCCTCCTGCGCGGCCTCGTCACGGCGCTCACGCAGCACGGAAAGCGTCAGCTCGCCGAGGTCGCTGAGATACCCAGGGCCGAGCACGCGGTCGATACGACGGCGACCACCGGGCCGGACTTCGATCACGCGCGTAGCTTATCGCGCTCCAGCGGAAATGTTCCGCAGGGAGCGATACCACAAGGATCTCCGCCCCTTCCGAGACCCTCCGCCGGGCGGCTGCTCTTTCGGTCCCTTCCAGAGCCCGCCCCCCACCCGTCCCGGGGGCGGCCCCTGGTCCAGTCTACCGGGGGTGGGCGGGGAAAAGTGCTGGTCGGCGAAGTTGTCCACAGGTGGGCGGAGTTGTGGACAACCTGTGGATGAGTACGTGAAGGACCCCTTCATTGCGTCTAGCGCAGTGAAGGACCCCTTCATGTACTTCGGTCGTGAGTGAAGGCCGAGTTTCCAGCGCTCAGCCGAGGGATGGGGCCCTTCACGCGCGGCCGCCGGCGGAAAGCCGCGGACGCAGTGTCCCCAATGTGGCATTGGGGACACTGAGCGTCTCCGATGCCACATTGGGCGCACCGGCTCAGCCCCGCAGCCGCTGAGCCGCTTCCCGGCCGGGAGCCGGAGCCTCCCCCGGAACCGAGTCCGGGTCGATGGTCGCCTGCACGACGCGGTCCTCGGCGCCCACCAGCAGCTCCGCACCCGGCTGCGTCGAGCGTTTGACCAGCGCCAGCGCGATCGGGCCCAGTTCGTGGTGCTGCACCACGCTGCCGACGCGCCCCACCGTCCGCTCGCCCAGCACCACCGGATCGCCGGTCTCCGGCGTGATCTCCGGCGAACCGTCCAGATGCAGCAGCGCCATGTACCGCGGCGGCCGCCCGACGTTGTGGACCTTCGCGACGGTCTCCTGCCCGCGGTAGCAGCCCTTCGCCACGTGCGCGGCGGAGTCGACCCAGTTCACCTCGTGCGGGATCGTGCGCTCGTCGGTGTCGACGCCGAGGCGCGGCCGCAGCGATTCGACCCGCAGCGCGTCGAAGGTCCAGCTGCCCGCCGGTCGCGCGCCCGCGTCGGTCAGGCGCCGCCACCAGCCGGCCAGGTCGGCGCGGGGCACGGCGAGGTCGACGCTGTGCCGTCCCGGCCACGGCATCCGCCGCGCGAAACCACCGGGGATCGCCACGACCGAGTACGGGTCCGAGCCCACGGAGACACCCACGGCGTCCAGCACGCGGTCCGCGTCGGGGCCGAGGACGGTCAGCAGCGCCAGCTCGTCCGAGACATCGCGGATGTCCACTTTGGACCAGAACTTCATCGCTTCGAGGTAGTCGCGCAGTGTCTGCTTGCCGCCGGACGGCAACGCGCTGGTGGCCACCGCGCCCCGGTCGCTGTCCAGCCACACCGTGCCGTCCGCGTGCGCGACGACCATGTGCGTGTCGACGCGGCCTTGGCTGTCCAGCACGAGCGCCTCGGTACCGGTGCCCTCGGCGAGCCCGGTGACATGCTGCGAGATCACCAAATGCAGCCAGGACAACCGTTCTTCGCCGGTGACGGCCAGGATCTCGCGGTGCGAACGGTCGATCACGACCGCGCCGCGCGCCGCGGTCCGTTGCTCGGCGAAGGGGTCACCCCAGTGCCACGGGACACCTTCCTCCGGATGCCCGTCGGGTGCCGCGATCGGTCCGGGAAGGTCGAGCAAGGGGGAGCGGTAGGGCATGAAACCCATGCTAGTGAGTACCGTGTCCCCATGCGCGTGCTTGCCTTCCTCGACGGGACCCTGGCCGACCCCGAAGCGGCCCACCTGCGGGTGGACGATCTGGGACTGCTTCGCGGCGACGGCGTGTTCGAGACGATCCTCGTCGTCGACGGACGGCCCCGCGAGCTCCGCCCGCACCTCGAGCGGCTGGCCCGTTCCGCGGCCATGCTCGACCTGCCGGAACCGGACCTCGCGGTCTGGGAGCGGGCCGCGCAGACGGTCATCGACAACTGGTCCGGCCCGGCCGAGATCGCGCTGAAACTGGTGTACACCAGGGGAATCGACGGCGATCCGGAGGCGAAGCCGTTCGGGTTCGCGCTCGGTGTGGAGATCGACGAGAAGGTCCAGCGGGCCCGCGTCGAAGGCGTCGCGGCGATCACCCTCGAGCGCGGTATCGAGGCCGACCTCGCCGAGCGCGCGCCATGGCTGCTGCTGGGCGCGAAGTCGATTTCGTACGGCGTCAACATGGCGGCGTTGCGGGAGGCGGGCCGCCGTGGCGCGAGCGATGTGATTTTCACCGCCGCCGACGGTTCGGTCTTCGAAGGACCGACTTCCACGGTCGTCCTCGCGAAGGACAAGACGCTCTACACGCCGCCGGCGACCATCGGCATCCTGCCGGGGACGACGCAGGCGGCGCTGTTCCGCGGCGCCGAGCGCGCGGGCTGGTCGGTCAAGGTCGAGCCGCTCAAGGTCTCGGACCTCACCGAGGGTGAAGGGCTCTTCCTCGCCTCGTCGGTCCGCAAGCTGACCCGGGTGCACACGCTCGACGGCGTCGCGCTCACCGACTCCAGCGCGATCCACGCCGAGCTGGCCGCCGCGTACGAGAGCGAGTACGCGATCAGCTGAGCGTCGCGCGCAGCTTGGCGATGGTGCGAAGGATCTCGTCCCGGTGCTTGGCCGTCGTGATCCAGGCGGGCAGCCGGGCCACCAAGGTCATGCCGGGACGATTCCCGAGCCCGCGTTCGCGCAGCTTCGCCGCGACGAATCGTTCGAGCAGGTCGAGGTGACGTTCGTGGAACGCCCAAAGGGTGTTCCCGCCACAGCAGTCGGCGCGCAGCCACAGCGGTTCGCGGAAGAACGGGTCGATGGGCCGGTTCCACACGTGGTAATGGGGTTCAGGGGGAACGCGCACCAGGGCACAGCCGGCGCAGGTCAGCCGTTCGTGAGTGACCGAAGCGCGGCCCGAGCAGCGTGGACAGACGATCAGGATCGGCTCGGCGGCAAGGTTCCCGAGCCGAATCTGCGGATCGCGGAACCGCGGGCCGTCCATCAGCCGAGCGGGCTGATGATCAGCAGGTGCGGCAGGATCTCCTCTTCGCGGTAGGCCGCGATCTTGTGGTGCCCGTCGAGGATCACCGCCGCGTCGGTGGTCTCCAGCACGACCGCGACCGGCCGGTGCCCGCTCTTGATCGCGGTCCGGTAGTAGCCGACCCGGGACACGTCGGCGGGCGGCCAGTCGGCGCTCGGGGTCAGGTAGCGGTCCTCGGCCAGCCGTTCGGGTCCGGTGACCTGGTACTCGCCGTCGGCGAAGAGGTCGAGAAGCGGGCGGAGCGTGTCGCCGAGCGGACGCCGCATCTGGCCGGTGGCCAGCGCGATCCGCAGCGACTGCGGCAGTTCCGGTTGGGTTGGGACCGAATTCGTGTCGATGACACCTGTGCCACCGTCGACCTTTACCTGTTCCACACCCTCGTGGACGAGTGAAAGCGGAGAAGGGTTCCGGGTCTGGCCTGCGCGAGGGCCGGGAGTGACGCCTGTCTCACCACGGCCGCCACCGGATAACCACCGGTAGTCGGATGATCCGCCAAGAACACCACCGGCAACCCGTTCGGCGGAACCTGCACGGCACCGGTCAGCAGGCCCTCGCTCGGCAGTTCCCGCTCCGCGTATTCGGGCCCGCGAGTCAACGCGGGGCCGTCGAGCCGGAGCCCGACGCGGTTGGATTCCGCCGTCACCGTCCAGGTCTTCGCGAGCCCCGCCGCCGGATCCTCGAACCAGTGCGCCCGCGGGCCCGGGTCCACCCGCACGACCAGTTCCGCCGGTGCCGTCGTGGGCAGCACGACGTCGGCGCCGCCGGACACCGACGACGGGCCGAGCGGCAGGACGTCGCCCTTCTTGAGTGGCGCGGGGCCGATCTCCGAAAGGACGTCCCGCGACCGGCTGCCGAGTTCCGCGTCGACCACGATGCCGCCGGAAACCGCCAGATAGCACCGTAATCCGGTGGCAGGCGCGCCGATCGCCACGACCTGTCCCGCCGCCAGCCACACCGGCGCGTGCGAGCCGACCGGACGCCCGTCCACCTCGACGGCGACGGGAGGACCGGTCACCGCGACCGTGCAGGACGTCGTCGCGCGCAGCCGCGGCCCGCCGAGCAGGCACTCCACCCCGGCCGCGTCCTCGGCGTTGCCGACGAGCCGGTTGGCCAGTTTCAGCGCCGGGACGTCCAGCGCGCCCGACGGAGGCACGCCGAGATGCGCGTAACCGGGCCTGCCGAGATCCTGGATCAGCGCGAGCGGACCGGTCTCGAGCACTTCGAGGGCCCTCATCCGGCACTCCGGAACCGCACGCGGTCGCCGGGCGCCAGCAGCGCGGGCCGGTCGGCGCGGGGATCGAACAGGACGGTCCGGGTGCGGCCGATCAGCCGCCAGCCGCCGGGCGAGACGCGCGGGTACACGCCGGTGAACTCACCCGCGATACCGACCGAACCCGGTGGCACGCGAGTACGCGGAGCGGGCAGCCGCGGCTGCCGGAGCGGCTCGGGAAGCCCTGTCAGGTAACCGAATCCGGGCGCGAAGCCGGTGAACGCCACGGTGTAGACGGCGCCGGTGTGCAGCCGGACGACGTCCTCTGTGGACACTCCGGCGTCCCGTGCGACGAGTTCGAGATCCTCGCCGTCGTAGGTCACGTCGAGGGTGATCTCGCGGGATTCGCCTTCCGGCGGATGGTCGAGGTCGGCGTCCGCCAGCAGTTCACGGACGGTCGCGAGCGCGCCCGAGCCGGGGGTTTCCACCACGAGCAGGCTGCGGGCGCCGGGAACGAGTTCGGTGATGCCGTCCGGGCGCGCGGAGGAGACCATCGCGTGCGCCGCCATCGACTCGGCCAGGGAGGCGCAGTCGAGCAGGGCGGCGTGCTCGCCGTAGGCACGCCACCGCATCGGAAGTACGTCAGCCCACCACGCGACGCAGCAGCGCCGACGTGTGCGGCTGCAGTTCCTGGCCCATCATGGCGCGCTCCTCGACGAAGCCGAGTTCACCGTTGACGATGCCGTAGAGCCGCTGAGACGCCGTGACGTCCTTGGCCGTCGAGGTGCGGACGACCGCGTCGGTGCCCAGCTCCCAGGCCGGGACCGAGGCCTTGCCGCGCGGCTTGCCGTAGAAGAGCTCCACGATGCCGGTGTTGTGCGTCAGCAGCAGCTCGATCGTGTCGTCGGCCTGCGGGCGCCAGAACCCGGATTCGCGCGCGGCGGGACGGATGACCTTGCCGTCCTCGTCGAGCAGCCAGGCGCGTGCCTCGTGCGCGAGGAACGGGCGGCCGTCGTGCGCGATGGTCAGCTGCATGCCGAACCGGTACGGGCCCTCGATGGTCGGGTAGTCGACCTCGCCCTCGCCGCGCCACACGCCGACGAGCGGCAGGAGCGCCAGGCAGGCGTCGTTGAGGTTCGGACCTTCGCGCAGGTTCGCGGTGTCGCCCGGGATGGGCATGTCGTCGAACTGCGGAAGGTTCCGGTCGCGCGTGCTCTCCGCGCGCTTTTCCGCGGCCTGGATGGCCTCGTCGCCACTAGCCGTCATGGGTCAGCGCTGGTCCGCGTAAAGCCGGTAGACGACGTACACGGCGAACCAGGTGATCGCGACGCCGGCGAGCACCAGCAGGGTCGTAAACAGGATCTCCACGACACGCACCTTAGTCGCTACCTGCCCCGACAGGCCTGCCGAGGTCGCGTGGCAGTGCCCACAAGTACATGAAGGCCCCCTTCACGGCGCTAGGCGCAATGAAGGGGGCCTTCATGTACTTACGTCGTCAGGCGACCGAGATCGCCAGCTGGTGCACGCCAGGTCCCTGGGCGGTCACCGAGGCCTCGCCGTTGCCGGAGCGGTGCAGCGCGCGCACCGTCCAGTCACCGGGGGCCGCGTAAAAGCGGAAGTCGCCGTCGGCCGACGAGACCACCTCGCCGGTGAAGTCGCCGCCGCCGTCGAGCAACCGCACGAAGGCGCCGCCGACGGGCCCTTCCGAGCCGGTCACCTTGCCGGCCAGGACGACCTGGCCGCGGGTGTCGTAATCGGCGGGCGTGGCCTCCTGGACCGGCGCGCCGCAGCTGTCGTCTGCCATCACTTAGCTCCCAACTCGACCGGCACGCCGACGAGCGAGCCGTATTCCGTCCACGAACCGTCGTAGTTCTTCACCTGGTCGTAGCCGAGGAGCTCGTGCAGCGCGAACCACGCGATGGACGAACGCTCACCGATCCGGCAGTACGCGATCGTGGACTTCGACTCGTCGAGGCCCTCGTCGGAGTACAGCTCCTTGATCTCTTCCTCGGTCTTGAAGGTGCCGTCCTCGTTGGCGACCTTCGCCCACGGGACGTTCAGCGCGCCGGGGATGTGGCCCGGGACCTGCGACTGCTCCTGCGGCAGGTGCGCCGGGGCGAGCAGCTTGCCGGAGAACTCGTCGGGGGAACGCACGTCGACGAAGTTGCTGCCGCCGATGGCCTGGACGACCTCGTCGCGGAACGCGCGGATCGACAGGTCCTGCTCCTTGGCCTGGTACGTGGTGGCTTCGCGCTTGACCTCGTCCGAGTTCAGTTCGCGGCCGTCGAGCTCCCACTTCTTGCGGCCGCCGTCGAGCAGCTGCACGTTCTCGTGGCCGTAGAGCTTGAAGTACCAGTACGCGTACGCGGCGAACCAGTTGTTGTTGCCGCCGTAGAGGATCACGCGGTCGTCGTTCGAGATGCCCTTCTCGGACAACAGCTTCTCGAAGCCCTCCTTGTTGACGAAGTCGCGGCGGACCCCGTCCTGCAGGTCCTTGCGCCAGTCGAACTTCACCGCACCGCGGATGTGTCCGTTGTCGTACGCGGTCGTGTCCTCGTCGACCTCGATGAACACGACACCCGGGGTGTCCAGGTTCTCCTCGGCCCACTGGGTGGTGACCAGGACGTCTTCACGGCTCATGGAGCTGACTCTCTTTCTGGGTTAGGACGCGCGAGGGCTGGGGCTGAAACGCTTGATGAGCAGGTACATCTCGCAACCGAGACAGAAGTTGAACGCCGCGTTGAGGAACGCCGCGAACAGCGCGAACGCCGTGGCGACGAAGCCGAGCGCGGTCAGGCCGGCGGCGAAACCGACGGTGCCGACGACGGCGAACACGAACCCGACGGCCTGTGCGAACCGCAGCGGGGCGGCGT
This sequence comes from Amycolatopsis japonica, assembly GCF_000732925.1. NCBI lineage: Bacteria > Bacillati > Actinomycetota > Actinomycetes > Pseudonocardiales > Pseudonocardiaceae > Amycolatopsis > Amycolatopsis japonica. The sequence goes on along the minus strand of NZ_CP008953.1, from coordinate 8,580,977 downwards.
CCTCGCGTTCGGTCGTCGGGCCGAGCCGCGGCGCGACGAGGTAGCGGTAGAGCAGGGAGTACGGCGCCGGCTTCAAACCGATGAAGGCACCGATCGCGAACACCACCGCCTGCGCCGCGAGCAGTGGCCACCACTGGGTGATGAGCACGACCGCGAGCACGATCGTCGTCAGGATGGCGGCGAAACGCGGACCACGGGGGTCGACGGCCGGTCCTGCGGACATGGTTCCTCCTGCGAACGAGAGGTAAGGAGATGCGTGCCGAACGGGCACGCGCAGGCGAGGTTCAGCGAACGCCGGGACACAGGCTGCTGCGAACGCGGCACAGATCCACTGCGCGGCGCTGGGTCAGCAAGGTTCGGGGCAGCCTGTTCACGGGCACGAGGGTACGCAGAGCTCCCTCAGGTTGGGAACCGTGTTCACACCTTGGGACGCTTCCCAAAATTCGGGATCAGGCGTTCGCCAGATGGGGCCTCAGGGCTTCGAGAAGCTCCTGACCTCGGGGAACGCCGCCGACGCGAAAGACCTCCCGGCCGTCCGGGGTCAAGGCCAACGTCGTGGGGGTCCGCAGCACCGAGAGCGCCTGGGCGACTTCGGGGGTTTCGGTGACGTCCAGATCGACGTGCGTGAGGCCGTCGGTCTTGTCCGCGAGCGCCGAGAGGATCGCGCGGGTGTGGCGGCACGGCGCGCAGAACGTCGTGGAGATCTGGACCAGGGTGACGCCTTCGGGCGCGAGGGCACCCGAGACACGACCGGGCAGTGTGGGCGCGCCGGGCTTGGCCGCGCGGATCCGGCCGTTACGCGCTCGCATCAGCGCGCCCGCGATCCCGCCGAGCACCAAGACACCCAGCAGCACCCACACTCCGGTCATTCGCAAGTCACCCCTGAGGCTTCGCTCCGCTGAAGGCCACGTTCTTGCCTTCACCCTTGATGGTCACCGAGCCGCTGTTCACACGCACCGAGGTCGGAGTCACCGAGAACGGCATCGCGCCGGTGTCGATGGTCGCGTTGAAGTTCGGCAGCAGCGCGTCCTGCACCGCCTGGGGAACGACGGTGGTCTCCTTGTCATTCCCGAACTGCAGCCGCTTCGGCTCGAGACGGATCTTCTGCCCGTCCAGTTCGATCATCGCGAAGCAGAAGATCTCCACCTTCTGCCCGGCGATCTGGACGTTGCCCGAAACCCGGATCCCGGCGCTGGCGGTGTCCACCGGCTCGCCGTTCTCGTTGGTCGCCGTCGGCTTCGTCTCGCCCTGGCCGCTGTCGCCGTTGCGGACGTAGTCCTCGGTGACCGGTTCGATCTTGAGGTTCTCGATCTTGTCCAGCGGCGCCTGCCGCGCGATGTCCGCGGCCTTGATCGTCACCTCGCCCTTGAGCGTGCCGATGACGATCGACTTCGTGTTGCCGGACGTCAGGTCCGAGAGCGGCGCCGTGACGTCGCTCATGTCCGCGTTGAAGTCCACGTCACGCAGTTTCGGCGGAACGGCGACGCCCTGGGCGTTGATGGTGATGTGACTGTAGTCACCGGAAAGGGCCTGGGTCAGGAACGGAAAACCGTGCACCGTGACCGCCGGATCGTTGGCCAGATCCAGCTGCTGGCGGGCCTTCTGGGAGATCGTGTGCTCGGCGAACGCCGCCGCCCCGAAATCGGCGCCGACCAGCAGCACCACGAGGACCGCAAGGGCGATGAGCCAGCCCCGGCCACGGCGCTTTCCTCGCTTGGCGGACCGCCCCGGAGAGGGTCGGTCGTCCTGCGCCACGGGCCTGCTCACCATTGCGTCGAATCTCCTTCGTCAACCTCTTTGGCCAGGTGTGATCGATCCAGCACGGGGTAGGTCCCCGGCTGTTCACCCGCTATTCTCACTAAGCACCGGCGGTCGCCACGTTCGAGGCGGCCACGATCCGAAGGCGGTGCGGCGATGAGCCTGGACCTTCTGGTACTGACCGCGGAAGCAGATGCCACCACGGTGTTGCCCGCCCTGGACCTGCTGCCCCACACCGTACGCGTCCGTGCTCCGGAAGTGACCGCGCTGCTCGACGCGGGCCACCGCGACGTCATCGTCCTCGACGCCCGCACCGATCTCGCCTCCGCGAAGAGCCTCTGCCGCCTGCTCAAGGGCGCCGGCGAGGACGAGGCCTCCACGCCGGTCATCGCCGTCGTCGGCGAAGGCGGTCTGGTCGCGGTCAGCGCGGAATGGCGCACCGACGACATCCTCCTCCCGACGGCCGGTCCCGCCGAGGTCGACGCCCGGTTGCGGCTGGTCACCACCCGCGACGGCAGTGCCGCGCAGGTCGACGCCGAACTCCGCGTCGGCGACCTCGTCATCGACGAAGCGACCTACACCGCGAAGCTGCGCAAGCGCACTCTCGAGCTCACGTACAAGGAGTTCGAACTCCTCAAGTACCTCGCGCAGCACGCCGGCCGGGTGTTCACCCGCGCCCAGCTGCTGCAGGAGGTCTGGGGTTACGACTTCTTCGGCGGCACGCGCACGGTCGACGTCCACGTCCGGCGTCTGCGCGCGAAGCTGGGGCCGGAGCACGAGCAGATGATCGGCACCGTGCGCAACGTCGGCTACAAGTTCGAGCGTCCCTCGAAGGGAGCGGCCAAGCAGGCCGTCGCCCCGGACTCGAGCGTCTACGAGCCGAGCGAGTTTTCCGCGCACTGAGTCCCCTTTCCTGTCTGACAAGACGTCCAGGCGGAAGGCGGGTTCCCGGGTAGGGTCGATTTCATGCTCGATCTGGCTTGGACCGGTGAACCGGACACGGAAGAGATCCACGACTTCCTCCTCGCCGTGCGCGAGGCCGACGGCCGCCCGGAGGACTCCGGGTTCGACGGTGGGCGGCACCTCCTCGGCCGCGTCGACGGCGCGTTGGTCGCGTACGCGCATCTGGACACCGAGGGCGACTCGCACGGAAACCAGGTCGCTGAACTGTTCGTCCACCCCGCGCATCGCCGATCCGGCCACGGCAGGGCGCTCACCAGGGCGCTCGTCGAAGAGACCGCGGGGAAGCCGCTGCGGGTCTGGGCGCACGGCGACCACCCCGCCGCCGTCCACCTCGCCGGGACCGAAGGTTTCGAACGGGCCCGCGAACTGCTGATCCTCCACGCGGACGTCGAGAGCGCCGACTGGCCGGAACCCGTGACGCGCGAAGGGGTCACGCTGCGCACGTTCGTCCCCGGCCAGGACGAGGAAGCGATGGTGCGGGTCAACGCCCGCGCCTTCGACTGGCACCCCGAACAGGGCGCGCTGACCGCCGACGAGGTCCGAGCGACCGAGAAGGACGCCTGGTTCGACCCCGAAGGCTTCTTCCTCGCGGAGGAGAACGGCGAGGTCATCGGCTTCCACTGGACGAAGGTCCACGAGGCGGTCCCCGGCCGGTTCGGCGGTGAGCCCGCCGGAGAGGTCTATGTCGTCGGGATCGACCCGGACGCGCAGGGCGGCGGCCTCGGAAAGGCCCTCACCCTCGCCGGACTGCGGTATCTCCGTGATCGCGGGCTGGGGCAAGTGATCCTTTACGTCGAAGGGGACAACGCGCCCGCACTCGCCGTGTATTCGAAGCTTGGCTTCACCCGATACGAGGTAGACGTTCAATACGCACGGTAACGGCGTTCACACGGGCGGCACTTGACCGGTCACGGAGAGCAGACGCGCAGGTCACGGGCGGGACACGGGTCACTTTCGGAGTAGTCGCGCTGCTCACATCGGCCGCCTTGTTCACTTGCCGTTCACCCTTAGACGGTCGCCTGTCCACTGTCGGTGCTTAATGTCCGGGTCCGGAAGGAACGCTCCCGTTCCACCGATCCGGCGAAAGTCTCCCAGTGGAGGAAATGCAGTGAAGATCATGCGGCCCGCGGGCGCGATCGGCATCGTGGCCACCGCCGCCCTCGTGCTCGGCGCTTGTGGATCCGACCCGGCGGCGACCAAGCCCGGCAGCACGGGTGCCGCCGCCGCTCCGAGTGGCGCGGCCAACGTCGAATGCGGCGGCAAGAACCCGCTTTCGGCCGAGGGTTCGTCCGCGCAGAAGACCGCGGTCGACATCTTCGTGCAGGCTTACGCCGCCAAGTGCTCCGGCCAGAAGGTGAACTACAACCCCAGCGGTTCGGGCGCCGGCATCAAGCAGTTCAACGCGAACCAGGTCGACTTCGCCGGTTCGGACTCGCCCCTCAAGGACGAAGAGGCCGAGAAGGCCAAGGCCCGGTGCGCCTCGGACGCGTGGAACCTCCCGCTCGTCATCGGCCCGGTCGCCGTCGCGTACAAGGTTTCCGGGGTCGACAAGCTGACCCTGACCCCCGAGGTCACCGCCAAGATCTTCAACGGCGGCATCACCAAGTGGAACGACCCGGCCATCAAGGCGGTCAAGGGCAACGAGAGCGTCAACCTGCCGGACAAGGCCATCCAGGTCATCTCCCGCACCGACGAGTCGGGCACCACCGACAACTTCCAGAAGTACCTGAAGGCGGCCTCGAAGGGCGCTTGGACCCAGGGCGACGGCAAGAAGTTCAACGGTGGCGTCGGTAACGGTGCCGAGAAGTCCAACGGTGTGGCCAGCGCGGTCAAGGCCACCGACGGTGCCATCACCTACGTCGAGTCCTCCTTCGCGAAGGACGGCCTGAACGCCGCCCTGATCGACAGCGGCTCCGGCGGTGTCGAGCTCACCGCCGCGAACGTCGCCAAGTCCCTCGACTCGGCGAAGTTCAAGAAGGAAGGCAGCAACGACCTCGCGCTGGACCTGAACTCGATCTACTCCAGCAACGTCGCGGGCGCCTACCCGCTGCTGCTCGCCACCTACGAGATCGTCTGCTCGAAGTACGCGGACGCCGAGGTCGGCAAGGCCGTCAAGGCGTTCCTGAACGTCGCCGCCACCGACGGTCAGAAGCCGCTTTCGGACAAGGGCTACGTGCCGATCCCGCAGAGCCTGCAGGACAAGGTCCTGACCGCCGTCAAGGCCATCGCCTGATCTGTCGACGACCTCTAGGTTGATCAGTGAACAGGCTGGACTGAAGTAGTCGATGAGCGATTCGTCTTCGCCCAGAACGCCCACCGGCGACCCCGGTGGGCGTTCTGGCGTCCGCGAGACCTTCACGGAGGACCCGATTTCGGAGCAATCTGCCGCGTCACCGCCCGAGCAGTCCTCGGTGCGCCTCGCGAGCCCCAATTCCAGGACGGTGCGACCCGGTGACCGCATCTTCCAGATCCTGACCACCGGAGCCGGCGTCTTCGTCGTCTCGCTGATCGGCCTGATCGGGCTGTTCCTGCTGGTGCAGGCCATCCCGGCGTTGCAGGCCGACAACGTGAACTTCCTGACCAGCCAGGTCTGGCAGACCACCCCGGACGACATGCGCTTCGGGATCATGGGCCTGCTGCTGGTGACGGTGTACTCGTCCCTGCTGGCGTTGATCATCGCGATGCCGATCTCGCTCGGGATCGCCCTCTTCCTCACCCAGTACGCGCCGAAGCGGCTGGCACGGCCCTTCGCCTACGTGATCGACCTGCTCGCCGCGGTCCCTTCGATCATCTACGGCCTGTGGGGCCTGATGGTCTTCGCGCCGGCGATCGAGCCCTTCTCGCAGTGGGTCAACGACACCTTCTCGTGGATCCCGCTCTTCGCGGCCGGCAACGTCTCGCCGGACCTGCGGGGCACCATCTTCACCGCGGGCATCGTGCTGGCCGTGATGATCCTGCCGATCATCACCTCGCTGTCCCGTGAGGTGTTCGAGCGGACCCCGACCCCGCATATCGAGGGCGCGCTGGCGCTGGGCGCCACCCGCTGGGAGGTCATCCGCACCACGGTGCTCCCGTTCGGCAAGGCGGGCTACATCGGCGCTTCGATGCTCGGCCTCGGCCGCGCGCTCGGCGAGACGATCGCGCTCGCGATCATCCTGACCGGCGCGGTCGGCCGCGAGTTCACCTGGAGCCTCTTCGACGGCGGCGCCACGTTCGCCTCGAAGATCGCGGCGGACTACGCGGAACTCAACAACGAGATCTCGGCGGGCGCGTACATCGCGGCGGGTCTCGTGCTGTTCCTGCTGACGCTCGTCGTCAACTTCATCGCGCGATCCGTCATCGCCAAGAAGGGGGACTGAGCATGTCCACCACGCTCGAGAAGACCCCCGCCACCACCCCCGCCTTCCAGCAGGTCAGCCTGGCGAGGAAGGTCAAGAACGGCTTCGCCACGACGTTGATCTGGCTGTCGTTCCTGATCGCCGTCGTGCCGCTGGTGTGGCTGCTCGCCACCGTGGTCGTCAACGGTGTCAAGCGGATCCCCTACAGCAACTGGTGGACCGAGGACTTCGGCTCCGTGCTGTCGGACGAGGTCGGCGGCGGCGTGCTGCACGCGGTCATCGGCTCGGTGCTGCAGGGCCTGGTCTGCGCGATCATCGCGGTCCCGATCGGCATGCTGGTCGCGATCTACCTGGTCGAATACGGCCGCGGCAAACTCGCGAAGGTCACGACCTTCATGGTGGACATCCTCTCCGGTGTCCCCTCGATCGTCGCGGCGCTGTTCATCTACGCGCTGTGGATCACGACGTTCGGCCTCCCGCGCAGCGGTTTCGCCGTGTCGCTCGCGCTGGTGCTGCTGATGATCCCGGTGGTCGTGCGCTCCTCGGAGGAGATGCTGCGGATCGTCCCGGACGACCTGCGCGAAGCCTCCTACGCGCTGGGCGTGCCGAAGTGGAAGACGATCATGAAGATCGTCCTGCCGACCGCGCTGTCCGGCATCATCGGCGGCATCATGATGGCGCTCGCCAGGGTCATGGGCGAGACCGCGCCGCTGCTGGTCCTCGTGGGGTACTCCGCCTACGTGAACTGGGACATCTTCGGTGGCGAACAGGCCGCACTGCCGCTTCTGATGAACAACGAACGGGTCAGCAACCCGTTCGACGAAGGTACCGTCGCGTTCGACAGGATCTGGGGAGCGGCGCTCACCCTGGTACTGATCATCGCGATCGTGAACCTCCTCGCCATGCTCTTTGCCCGTCTTGTCGCCCCGAAGAAGAAGTGAGCTGTTTGAGATGGCCAAACGAATCGACGTCAAAGACGTGGACATCTACTACGGCAAATTCCACGCCGTGGACGGCGTCACCCTCTCGGTGCCGCCGCGGAACGTCACCGCGTTCATCGGCCCGTCGGGCTGCGGCAAGTCGACGGTGCTGCGCACGCTGAACCGCATGCACGAGGTCATCCCCGGCGCCCGCGTCGAGGGCGAGGTGCTGCTGGACGGCGAGGACATCTACGGCGCCGGTGTCGACCCGGTGCAGGTCCGCCGCACCATCGGCATGGTGTTCCAGCGCCCCAACCCGTTCCCGACGATGTCCATCCGCGACAACGTCGTGGCCGGCCTGCGCCTGGGCGGCACCAAGGGCAAGAAGGAGCTCGACGACGTCGCCGAGCGGGCCCTGCGCGGCGCGAACCTGTGGAACGAGGTCAAGGACCGGCTGAACAAGCCGGGCGGCGGCCTCTCCGGTGGTCAGCAGCAGCGGCTCTGCATCGCGCGGGCGATCGCCGTGCGGCCCGACGTGCTGCTGATGGACGAGCCGTGCTCCGCGCTCGACCCGATCTCGACGCTGGCCATCGAGGACCTGATCGGTGAGCTCAAGAAGGAGTACACGATCGTCATCGTGACGCACAACATGCAGCAGGCGGCGCGGGTCTCGGACCAGACCGCGTTCTTCAACCTGGCGGGCGTCGGCCAGCCGGGGCGCCTGGTGGAGCTGAACGACACGGAGAAGATCTTCTCGAACCCGGACGAGAAGGCGACCGAGGACTACATCTCGGGCCGGTTCGGCTGATCTTTGTCGCGCGTGAAGGCCCCCTTCCCTCGGCTGAGCCGAGGGAAGGGGGCCTTCACGCGCTTGGGGGTCGAGTGGACGTTGCGAAAGCCACTTTCGCAACGTTGAAGGTTGCGAAAGTGGCTTTCGCAACACCTTCCCCCGCAGCGCGATGGCGGGCGGCGGGACGTCACGCGTGACTGGACGGACGACACGCGTGACGGAGTGGACGACACACGTGTCCAGAGGGACGGCTCGCCGCGTAGCTCGGCCTCAGCCGTGTCGTCCCTCGGATCACGTGTGTCGTCCACCAGCTCACACGTGTCGTCCGTTCCGTCACGCGAAACGACCGATGTCGGTCCGGCGCCAGCATGACGAAGGGGCCCTTCACCGCGTTAGATGCGGTGAAGGGCCCCTTCGCTACGTCTCATGCGGGGAAAGTCCCATTCAGCCCTTAAAGCTCGTCGGGTCCGTAACCAGGCATCTTGCCGGTCACCACGAAGATCATCCGGCGCGCGACCGAGACGGCGTGGTCGGCGAAGCGCTCGTAGAAGCGGCCCAGCAGGGTGACGTCCACGGCCGCGGCGACGCCGTGGTCCCAGTTCCGGTCCATGATGACCGTGAACAGATGCTTGTGGATCTCGTCGACCTCGTCGTCGTCCGACTCGATCGTGCGGGCGGCCTCGACGTCCTTGGACTTGATGACCTGCTCGACCTGACGGGCCAGGCTCACGCCGACCTCGCCCATCTTGGCGAAGTCCGCCTTCACCTCTTCGGGCAGTACGGGGTCCGGGTGACGGCGGCGCGCGGCCTTGGCCACGTGCAGCGCCAGATCGCCCATCCGCTCCAGGCTTTCCGCCGCGTGGATCGCGGCGAGCACGGTCCGGAGGTCGGTCGCGACGGGTGCCTGCAGGGCCAGCAGCGCGTACGCCTGCTCCTCGCATTCGGCGCGCGCGTCGTCGACCTTCGCGTCGTCGCTGATGACCTGCTCGGCGAGCCCGAGATCGACCTCGAGCAACGCCCGGGTCGCCCGCTCCATCGCATCGGCGACCTGGAGGGACATGCTCGCTAGGTTCTCGGCGAGCTGTTCGAGTTCGACATGGTAAGCCTCACGCATGGCCCAACCCTACGGGGAACAGAGGCCAAAAGCCGCATCCCAGAGTGAACCTGACATGAACCCGGACTAACGAATGATCCTCAGCCTGAGCTGCTGCTCTTCTTGGCGCCGCCCGACTTGGCGGAGCTGGTCGGGGGCGAGGCCGTGTCGCTCGCGGGAGGCGCCGGGGCCTTCTCTTCCAGCGGCGTGTTGTTGATCAACGCGTCGAAGACGGCCTTCGCCTTGCTCTGCAGCAACACCTCGTTGCCGCGTTTGTTCGCCTCTTCGGTGGTGGGCACGGTGAGGAACTTGACCTTGTCCGAGCCCATCCCGCGCATCGACTTCGCCAGCGTCATCATCTGCTTGATGCCGAGGTTCTCACCGAAGGTGGCCTTGGCGAACGCGTCGATGAAGCCGCTGAGCTTGCCGGTGTCCAGGATGACGTCCTTCGACATCACCGTCTTCAGCAGCGCGCCGAGGAAGGCCTGCTGCCGTTTGATCCGGCCGTAGTCCGACGTCGGGTCGCCCTTGACGTGCCGCGCCCGGACGTAGTTCAGCGCCTGATCGCCGGAGATCCGCACCTCGCCCGCCTGCGGGATGATCATGCCCAGCGTGGTGTCGTCGACCGGCTTCTCGTTGTACACGGTGACGCCCTGCACGGCGTCGACCATGGATTTGAAGCCGTTGAAGTCGATCCCGACGAAGTGGTTCATCTTCATGCCGGTGATCTGCTGGATGACCTTCGTGACGCACTGCGGGCCGCCGACCGCGTAGGCGGTGTTCAGCTTCGCGATCTTCTGCGCCGGCGAGGTCTGGTCCGAGTACGACGACGTCGCCGGGTCCCAGCGCTTGCATTCGGGGCGGCTGATCTCGAGGTCGCGCGGGAAGGACACCATGACGACGCGCTGCCGGTCGGCGGGGACGTGCGCGATCATCACCGTGTCCGAGCGGGCACCCGGGGTGCCCTCGGCGTCGCCGACACCGTCTTCGGCGGCCGCGCCGTCACGGGTGTCGGAGCCGACCATCAGGAAGTTCTCGTCGCCGGTCTGGCCGGCGGCGTCCTGGATGTCGGCCGAGTCCTCGTCGAGCGAGGCGACGTTGTTGAACTTCGCGTCGAACCAGGTCTGCGCGCCCCAAGCCGAACCGATGGAGAGGAACACGAGCGCGGCGACCACGGCGGCGGCGATCCGGCCCGCCTTGGCCGTCTGCCTGGTCTTGCGTTCCTTCTTCTCCTGCAGCCGGGTCTGCGGCGCGGACTCCTCGGCGGCCGCGGCAGGCTCGGGATCGGTGGTCGTGACCACCCGCTGCAAGGCCGTGCGGGTCTGCTCCAGCAGCGCGGCGGGGCGCAGGGCGAGCCGCTCGCGGCGCTCACGCTTCTTGGCCTCTTCGGCCTCGAGTTCGTCGTGCGCGGCGGAGAACCGGGCGAGCGTGTGGTCGATCTTGCGTTTGGTGATCGTCGCGTCGTCGATCGCCTCGAGCTCGTCGGTCATCGTGAGCCGGTCCATCTCGGACCGCGGCGGGACACCCGGCGACTGTGGGGCGGGCGCCTGCTGCACCGGCCGTTGCACCGGACGGCGAGGACGACGCGGGGGCGGCGGTACCGCGGGTTGCTGCTGCGCGCCCGGGCCGACCACGGGCGGGCGGCGCTGCGTCGGCGCTTCGGGGCTGGGCGCGGCCTGCGTGGCGCGGCGCGGCTGGCGCGCTCGAGGCGGACGCTGGGTCTCGTCGGGCTGCGGGCCACGCGGCGGCATCTGGGCACGCGGGGCGGCGGGTTTGGCCGCGCGGGGAGGGGGTGCCGGGCTCTCGGCGGGCGCGGCGGGCCGAGGACGGCGAGGTGCGGGCGGCTCCGTCCGGGCGGCTCGCGCACCGGGTCTCGGAGGCTCCGGCGACGGCTCGCTCTGCCGGAGACGACGCGGAGCGGGCGCCTCGGCGGAGGGGTCGAAGATCGGGCGTTCACCGGTATGACGTGCGACGACGTCGGAAACGCTGATCCCGCCGTGGGTGTCCATCGAGCGGCGTCGGGCCCGGCGGCCGCGCTCACCGGCATTCCTGTCGGTGTTGCTGTGGCGACCGGTCCCCGGGGTGTGGTGCTCGTCGGGCACTCGGTCTCCTTTCAGGCCTGGCGTCGAAGCTCTTTCGTTATCGTACGGACACCTCAGGTTCGTGACGACAACCATCCCGGAATTTTCTTCACCCAAGGTACCGAGAAGCGCCGAACGGTCCATGCGATCGGGTGAGCGGTCGTGGTTAAAGCTGCGTTAAAAGGTGCGAAACCGCTACGCAGAGTGCGACGGTTGACTGTGTGAGTGGCGGCGAGTGGGCTAAGCGCCCGCGGACTCCGCCGTGTTCATCGGATGCGGAATCGTGCGCGACGATTCCCTATCCTGATAGGCCACTTTGTTTCGTCCCGCCCGTTTCGCCATATACAACAAAGTGTCGGCACTGCGCAACTGCCGTTCCGGTTCGGCCGCGAGATCCGGCTCCATCCGGCTTTCGTGCGCGAGCCCCACGCTGATCGTCACCGACAGGCCCGGGCGGATGCGGCGCCACGGATGGCGGGCCACCCGGATACGGGCGGTGTCGGCGATGCGCACGGCGCGGGCGGCGTCGACGTCCGGGATGACGAGCGCGAACTCCTCGCCGCCGTAGCGGGCGCAGAACGCCTCCGGCGGAAGTCCCTGTTGCAGCAGGTCGGCCACCTCGCGGAGCACCCGATCACCCACCAGATGCCCGAAAGTGTCGTTGACGTCCTTGAACAGGTCGAGGTCGACCAGCGCGATCGCGACGCCCGGCGGGCCGCGGTGGTCGACGGCCGGGCCGTGCAGCCACTGGTCGAGGTAGCGGCGGTTGTAACTGGACGTCAGTGTGTCCCGCAGGCTGCCGGCCCTGGCGAGGTCGAAGGCGGATTTGAGGTGGTGATACGCGCGCCGCCAGTCGCCCTGCGTGGCCAATACCCCGGCGATCGACTCGTGGAGACTGAGCAGATCGGTGGTCGGCGCGCCCGGTGGGAGCGCGGCCTCGTCGTCGGCTGCCACGCTCACCTCCGCCACGAATTGGTTTTCGTCGTATAGGAGGGATCTCTTGAGGTATGAGTACGGGCCAAAGTGAATATCGCTCAAGAGGACGACGGTTCGGCGCCATTGTCACGCACCGAAGTGTCTTTTCATAAGGACGAAAACGGCTCGGTGTCCTTGAGCTGCGAAAACTGATCCTTCGCCCAGTAACTCACGTCAGTCACATCGTCATTCAGCAACAGTGCGTAATCGTTCCAGCTCAGCCAGCGCCACTCGCCGACCTCGTCGGGATGCGGTTCCGGATCGTCGTCGACCCAGGCGACGAAGACCGGGCAGAACTCGTTCTCGACCACGCCTTCGAACGGCGGAGTGGAATAACGGTAGGCCGGAAGGACGCACCGGAGCCCGTTCAGCCGCGGCAGCCCGAGCTCGAAGGCGGCGCGGCGCCGGACGGCCTCCTCGATCGGTTCACCCGGCGCGGGGTGCCCGCAGACACTGTTGGTCCACACACGAGGCCACACCTTCTTGGTGGCGGCGCGGCTGGTGATCAGCAGGGACTGGTCGCTCCCGCGCAACAGATAGCAGGAGAACGCCAGGTGCAGCCGGGTGTGCTCGTGGTGCGCGGCCAGCTTGGGCGCGGTTTCGCCGGTCGGCTCGCCGTCCTCGGTGACGTAGACGATGCGTTCGGTGTCCACTTCGGTCATGTTGTTCATCGGACCCACTGAACCAGCAGGCTCGCTGTAACCGGTACCGCGACCAGAGTTACCCCTGTTAGTGGGATGAAAGGTGCTCCACGAGCAAAGATGTGACGGCCTCGGGAGCCTCCTCCACGACCCAGTGAGAGACGTCCTCGATCATCTCGAAGCGGTACGGGCCGGTGACCCGGTTCGCGGTGTCGAGCGCGGCCGTCGAACCGAAGGCGGCGTCCTCGGTGCTCCAGATGTAGAGCGTCGGAACCTCGATCGGCCCGATCTTCCCGCCGGGACGGCCGGCGCGGTACCAGTTGAGCGCGGCGGTCAGCGCGCCCGGCTCGGACAGACGCTGGATGTACTCGTCGATCTTGCTCGGCGGCACTTTCCAGTCGAACATGCGGCGCAGCGCGTCGGCGTTGTTCTCGAGCATCCGCCGTTCGGTGACGCGGGTCTGCCGCCATTCGGTCATGTACGCCGAACGGAGATGCTGGTCCTCGTCGGTCTTCATGGCCTCCGCCAGTGCTGCCGGATGCGGCGTCGAAATCACGGCGAGACTGCGGAGCCTGGCGGGATGCGCGTCGGCCGTCCACCACGCGACCGCGCCGCCCCAGTCGTGTCCGACGAGATCGAATTCGTTCCACCCCAAGCGATCCGCGATCGCGATGACGTCACCGACGAGGTCGTCGATCCCGTACTCGGAGGCCTGTTCCGGCCGGACGTCCGGCGAGTATCCGCGCTGATCCGGGGCGACCGCGCGATAACCGAGCACGCCGAGCGTCGCGACCTGGTGCTCCCACTCCACCGCGGCCTCGGGAAACCCGTGCAGCAGCAGGACGGGACGGCCGTCTTCGGGGCCCGCCGTGATGGCGTCGAAGGAACCGGCCGCGGTGGGGATGCTCAGCTGCTCGATCACGACGCCGACTTTACGGGTCTCCGGTTTCCGGCAAGCGGCAAGGGATTGACGACGAGTGTTCGTTGATCGTCTAATGAGCGCGCTGCCGATCTTCGGCCGCACTGGGGAAACTGGGGTATCACATGTCGAACAGTTGGAGGCGCCGGCTCGCCGTCGGCGCCGCTTCCGTCGCGCTCGCGGGCGGAATCGGTGTCACCGCGGCGAATGTCGCGGTCGCGCAGGAGGCACCGGTTTCGGTGCTCGGGGTCTGTGACGGCAACCCGGGGTGTCATCTCGGGCCGTACCCGACCTACGAGGCGTGTCTCATCGAGCAGAGCAACATGGCCCGGTATTACACGATCACCATGCGGTGCTTCGAGGTCGACCACGACCAGTGGAAGTTCGCCTACAAGACCAGGGGAACCTGAGTCGTGAACGAAACGCTCCCGCCGCCCGGCGGGAGCGTTTTTCGTTTCAGCCGCCCGAGTGCATGTCCTCGGCTTCGGGGACGCAGTCGTCGTCCGGGTCGTCGAGCCAGCCGTGCGGCAGCGTGACCTTGCCGGGCGAACCCTGCCGCCCGCGCGGACCGGTGGCCGCCGTGGGGAACGGCGCGTCGTGGTCGAGCTTGGCGATCAGGTCGTCGAGCTGGTCCATGCTGGAGAGCATCGCGAAACCGCGTCGCAGCTCCGAACCGACCGGGAAACCCATGAAGTACCAAGCCATGTGCTTGCGGATGTCGCGCATGGCCTTGTCGTGGCCGTCGTGCTCGACGAGCAGTTCCGTGTGGCGGCGCAGCACCTTCGCGACCTCGCCGAGATTCGGCGGCGTCGGCTGCGGGCGACCGCCGAAGGCGGCCTCCAGTTCACCGAACAGCCACGGCCTGCCCAAGCAGCCGCGGCCGACGACGACGCCGTCGCAGCCGGTCTCGTCGACCATGCGAAGCGCGTCCTCGGCGGAGAAGATGTCGCCGTTGCCGAGCACCGGGATGCTGGTGACGGCCTCCTTGAGCGCCGCGATCTTCGTCCAGTCGGCCTGGCCGGAGTAACGCTGCGCGGCGGTGCGCGCGTGCAGGCTGACCGCCGCCGCGCCCTCCGCCTCGGCGATGCGCCCGGCGTCGAGGTAGGTCAGGTGGTCGTCGTCGATGCCCACCCGGAACTTGACCGTGAACGGCACCCCCGCCTCGGCCGCGGCCTTCGCCGACTCGCGCACGATGTCGGCGAACAGCTTGCGCTTGAACGGCAACGCCGCGCCGCCGCCCTTGCGCGTCACCTTTGCCACCGGGCAGCCGAAGTTGCTGTCGATGTGGTCGGCGAGCCCCTCACCGGTGATGATGCGGACGGCCTCGGCCATGGTCTTCGGGTCGACCCCGTAAAGCTGCATGGACCTGGGCTTTTCGTTCTCGCCGAAGGTCATCATGTGCATGGTGCCGGGATGCCGTTCGACCACCGCGCGGGCGGTGATCATCTCGCAGACGTAGATGCCGGCGCCGTACTCCTGGCACAGCTGCCGGAACGCGACGTTGGTGATACCCGCCATGGGAGCGAGCACGACCGGCGGATCGACCTCGTAGGGGCCGATCTTCAGGCTGGGCTTGCTCAAGGTGGCTGTCACGTCCTCCATTGTCGCCTGTGGTGTCTGTCACTCGCAGGTGGGCCGGGCTCCGCCGCCGATTTCCTCGCCGCGCGGGGAGGTCACCCACCATTTGATCGTGCCGTCGGTGTAGGTCCCGTCGATGTAGGTCATGCGACCGGCGGTGATCACGCCTGTGTGCTTCGGGGATCTCAATTCGATCCGCAGGTTGTACATGCGGTACTTCTCGGTCTCGATGACTTCGTCTTCGTCTCTCCATACGGTCAGTTCGGGGAAGTGAAGGTTCTCGAAGCGCACCGACCGGACGCCTTCGAAGAGAAGTTCGACAGGATCGGCCTGCGGCCTGAACCCGGACCGGAGGATCAACTGTGAGTGCCCTGCGCCGTATCGCCACAGTTGGAAGGTGCGCGACGTGCTGAGGAGCGTTTCGCCGGGGTTCATCCACCCAGTATGGAGAAACTTCCGGCGCCCGGGTCTGACGTTTGCTCCCTGCGGTGACCGTGTGGATTTTGGGACGTCAGATGTCCCAAAATCCACACAGTGCTCCGTGACATCGTCGCCGGGCGTGAGTGATCCGTGCGCGACCATCGGCAGATCAGCGGCACGCCGCGTGGCGTAGGGGACGGCGTCCTGTCAGGACGACTTCGCCAACTGGCTGACTCGCTGGAAGGACATGCCGAGCACTTCACCCGCTTCGCGTTGTGAAACGCCAAGAGCAAGCAGTTCTTGAACCGCCGCACGGTGTTCTGCGGCCGCTTCGGCCTGTTTGCGCTGAGCCTCTTCGCGCAGGACCTCGGCGCGGGCTTGATGGTCCTTCACCGAACTCGGCAGGTGTACTTCGAGATGTAGGTCGTACTCGTCCTCCTTGACGCCGTCCATGATCTCGATGAGCTCGTTGGCCATCGTCACGACGTCCTTGTAGCGGAGAGCCTGGGTCGAGCGGTCGATCTCGCGGACACGGATGAGCCAGAACCTGCCATCGCGAGTGACTTCGGCGTGATAGGTCTTCACTTCTTCCACCATCCTTTCCCGAGGACACCCTCGCATTCCTTGAAGATGTCGACGGCGAAGATCTCGCCCAGTTCGGTATGGCGCGGAATGGGCACCACCACACCGTTCAAGGAGTAGATGGTGTGGTTGGCGCCTTCCCGTTCCAGGATCCACGTCGCGCGTTGCCGCCTGGCGGCGACGGCGATCCTCTTGATGACCTCTCGTCTTCTCACAGCGTATGTCTAGGGAGGGGTAGACGCAAGTGTCAAGGCCGGGGTAGACATCTCCCGAGATGGGATGGAAAAGGACATTTCGTTGCGGTCGCGCATCGCGGCTGATCCACGGACCGGTACATCGACCTCTTGCGGGCACTCCGGGTGTGGGCCGGATCGCGATGATCTTGCAGGTCGCGACCACATCGTCATCACGATTGAGTAGTGCTACGGATCCCTCGGCGGGCGTCAGGCCGCATGCTGATCGCCATGACCACCGATGGGGATGTGCTCCTCAGGCTCGCCGGGGAGATCGACGACCTTGGGGCCCGCCTCGCGCGGGTCGGCACCGAGCTGCGGACCGTCCGGTCCGAGGCTGAGCCGAAGCCCGAAGAGGCGCCTGAGCAGGCGGAGAAGCCCGCCGAGCAGCAGGAAGAGCAGGCCACGGCACCGCAGGCCGAGCAGACAGAGCAGCCGCAGCAGGCTGACCAGCCGCAGCAGCCGCAGGCCGAACAGCCGCAACAGCCCCAGGTGCCGCATCAGGGCCAGCCGCAGCAGCCCCACGTGCCCCAGCAGCCGTACCCGCGCTACTTCACCCACCCGCAGCACCCTCAGTACCAGGCCCAGTACCACCAGCAGCATCAGCAGGCCCAGTACGCGCAGTGGCAGCACCAATGGC
Source organism: Amycolatopsis japonica (assembly GCF_000732925.1). Lineage (NCBI taxonomy): Bacteria > Bacillati > Actinomycetota > Actinomycetes > Pseudonocardiales > Pseudonocardiaceae > Amycolatopsis > Amycolatopsis japonica. The sequence goes on along the minus strand of NZ_CP008953.1, from coordinate 8,564,046 downwards.
AGCAGCAATACCGTCAGCAGTACCAGCAGCCGCAGCAGCCCTACCGCCCCTACCAGCCCGCCCCGAAGGTGTCACTCGCCGAGAAGCTGGGCAAGGAGGGCGCCGGCAGCAGGCTGCTGGCCTGGATCGGCGGCGCGGTCACGTTGCTCGGCATCGTGCTGTTCCTCGTGCTCGCGATCCAGCGTGGCTGGTTCGGCCCGGTGCCGCGGGTGATCGGCGGCGCCGTGCTCGGCGCGGCGCTGGTCGGGATCGGCCTCCGCCTTCACCGCACGCCGGCGGGCCGCACGGGTGCGTTCGCGCTCGCCGCGACCGGGATCGGCGCGCTGTACCTCGACGCCATCGCCGCGACGACGATGTACGAGTACCTCCCGGCCTACGCCGGTCTAGCGATCGGGCTCGTGATCGCGGTCTGCGGGTTGCTGCTGGCCGTGCGGTGGGAGTCGTCGCTGCTCGCGACGGCCGTCGTGCTCGGCTGCGTGATCTGCGCGCCCATCATCACGCAGGGGTTCACCCCGCAGCTGGTCGCGTTCCTTCTTGTCGTCCAGATCGCTTCGACGCCGGTGCAGCTGCGCCAGTCCTGGCCGTCGGTCGCGGTCGCGGCCGGGATCCCGCCGCTGCTCGCCTCGGTCTGCAGCACGGCCTTCGTCGGCTTCGGCGGCAGCACGGCCAACACCGCCGCCGCGCTGGCCGCGGGCGGCACCGCTCTCGCGCTGGCCTTGATCGTCACCCTCAAGCGGCCGGGAGACGCCGCCGGGCTCGCCCTGCTCGCCGTCGCCCCCGCCCCGTCGTTGCTCGCCGCGCTGTTCCTGCCGAAGACCCAGGCCGTGCTCGTCACCGCCTCGGTCGCGCTGGTGCTGCTCGCGGTGTGGGCCGTCGGGCAGTGGCTCGACGGTTGGACGGGTGAGCTCGCGGGCGCCGCCGGGCTCGTCGCGGCCCTGCAGACGACGATGACGCTCTTCGACGGCAGTGCCCGTTCGGGGATCCTCATCGGCGAAGCGGTTCTGCTGGCCCTGGTCGCGCTGTGGACGAAGAAGCACGTCGCGCTCTTCGGAGGCCTCGGCTTCGCCGTCATCGGAGGCATGATCGCGCTGGTCCTCGACGTCCCGCCGACGCTGTTCTTCCTGGTCCGCAACCGTCCGGACGCCGACCTCGCCGCCGCGTTCCTGGTGGCCCTGGCGATCTTGGCCGCCTCGATCACGCTTCCGTGGGTCTCACACCGCCTGGGGCTGTTCAAGGCCGCGGCCGAGAACGTGGTGCCGTGGCTCCTCGCCGGGGTCTGCGGGCTCTACGGCGCGGGCGCGCTGGTGTTGTGCGGCGCGCTCCTGTCCGTTCCCGGCCGGTCGGGTTTCCTCGTCGGCCACGTGGTGATCACGGTGTCGTGGACGGTCGCCGCGCTGGTCCTGCTCATCCGCGGCATCTCGGCGGTCAACCTGCGGGTGATCGGGTTCGTGCTGGTCGGCGCCGCGGTGCTGAAGCTGGTCCTGTTCGACCTCTCCGCGCTCGACGGTCTGGCCAGGGTCGCCGCGTTCCTCATCGCCGGTCTGGTGCTGCTCGGCGCGGGGACGCGGTACGCGAAGCTCGTCGCGTCTCGCTGAGCGGACGTGGAAGAAAAGCCGCGGGATCGTGGTTGGTCGGTTCATGACCTACCAACCCGATCCGCGGCTCGCCGAGCGGGCGAAGGAGAACGTCGCCTGGCTGACCACGATCAGCCCGAAGGGACGCCCTTCGCCCCGCCCGGTGTGGTTCGTGCTCGACGGTGACGATTTCATCGTCTTCAGCCAGCCGGACACGGCGAAGACCCGCCACATCGAAGCCAACTCCGAGGTCAGCCTCCACTTCAACAGCGACGAGCACGGGGGCTCGATCCTGGTGATCGGCGGCAAGGCCGAGATCCTGCCGGACGGTCTCGCGTCGGAGCAGCCGGGCTTCCTCGCCAAGTACGAGAAGCACTACCCGGCGATCGACTACGACGTCCCGAAGTTCGACCGGGAGTACAGCGTCCGGATCAGGATCCGGCCCGAACGTACCTGGGGTTTTTAGAAACCGACCGTCACACAGGCCAGCCGGGCCCCCGCGGTCCCGGCGTGGCCCGGGTCGGTGTGCGTATGCGTTTCGTGGATCACGATCGAGTTCGCGCGCCGGTCGGTGAACGTCCAGTCCACTTTGGACACGGCGACGCCGCGGCCGGTGGCGTCGGAGGTGAGGTCGAGCCAGATCTCGTTGCGGGGGTTGGCATAGGCCGGGTCCACCGACGGCTTCACCGGGTCTTCGACGTTCTGGTAGTGCGGGCCGGCGAGATCACCGGTGGCGCCGCACGGCTTCGTGTGCGCGTGGGCGCCGTATTCGCGGTTGGGCAGCAGGCCGGTCACGAGGACCGCGGTCGACGTGCCATGGGCCTTGGACGTCAACCCGAAGACGTGCGCGCGGGCACCGGGTGGCACCAGGTCGGGCTTGTAGATGGTCAAGCCGCTCTTGGCGGTGATCACGTGGACCCGGGAGCCGGGGACGGCGGTGGCCGGCCCGGCGCCGGCGGTCAGGGCCAAGGCGGCCGCGGACAGGACGAGGGCGAGTGCGGGGACGGGGCGCATGCCCCTTGCCTAGTCGGCACGAATCGGACACGCCAGAGCGGTCACTCCGTCGGGCGATCATTCTCAAACTATGGGCAGGAAAAGTGAGTAGCAACCCTCCGGATCGCACCTGGCTGGTCGCGGTCGCCGCCGCGCTTTGGGGTACCGACGGGCTTCTTCGGCTTCCGCTGGCCGAGGCGCTTCCGGCGGCCACGGTGGTCTTCTGGGAGCACCTGCTGGTGGTGCTCGTGCTGAGTCCCTTCATTCCCGGCGCTTTCCGCGCGCTGCGCCGGACCGGGCCGCGGGAATGGCTGGCGGTGCTCGCCATCGGCGGCGGATCCTCCGCGCTCGCGACCGCGATGTTCACCGCGGCCTTCAAACTGGGCGACCCGGTGACGCCGCTGGTCCTGCAGAAGCTCCAGCCGGTGTTCGCCGTGCTGGCGGCGTATTTCGTCCTCCGTGAGCGGGTCCGCCCCGGTTACGCCTTCTTCGCGATCCCGGCGCTGCTCGGCGCCTGGCTGCTGGCGTTCAAGGATCCGCTGAACATCCAGCTCGCCGCGGCCAAGGCGGCGCTGCTGGCGATCGGCGCGGCCGCGTTGTGGGCGGCGGGCACGGTGCTCGGACGGCTGCTCTCCACCGAACTGGCGCCGAAGGAGGTCACCACCCTGCGCTTCACCGTCGGACTCCCGGTCGCGGCGGGCATCGTGGCCTACCAGGGCGGCGAGTTCGCGGTCGGTTGGGACAACGCGCTCGGGCTCGGCCTGCTCGCCTTCGTCCCCGGCCTGCTGGCGCTGAGCCTGTACTACCTGGGCCTGCGGTCGACTCCGGCCGCCAGGGCGACGCTGGCCGAGCTCGCGTTCCCGGTCACCGCGGCCGTGATCGGCGTATTGTGCTTGAACGCCGATTTGTCGGGTACTCAGTGGCTGGGCCTCGCCGTGGTGGTCGTGTCGGTCACGTCGCTCGGCTGGCATGAAAAGGTCAGGCGTCAACCGATGGTCTTGGAGCCGCCGCATGGTCGAGCACACCGGCGAGACGAAGAACGAACGCCTGACCCGCAACGTCAGTGAGCTCCTGCAGGAGCTGCGGGTCGCGCAGGCCGGTGTCCAGATCCTCTTCGGTTTCCTGCTCACGGTGGTGTTCACCGACGAGTTCCACGAGGCGAGCGGGTTCGAGAAGGCCGTCCACCTGACGGCGGTCCTGCTCACGGTCTGTTCGACGGTCCTGCTGACGGCGCCCGCCGCGTGGCACCGGCTGCTGTTCCGCACCGGGAACCGTGAGCGGATCCTCACCGTCGGCAACCGTTCCGTGCTGGCGGGCCTCGCCTGCCTGGCGGCCGCCATCACCACGACCGTCGCGCTCATCGCCAAGGTCGTCTACGGCCCGATCGCGATGACGATCCTCGGCGTGGTGTCGGCGGTGCTGTTCGTCGTCATGTGGTTCGTCGTGCCGAAGAAGATCGACCGCAACGGCGACTGATCACCGCCCGGTGCGCACCGGCGTGCTTTCGGGCAGGCCGAAAGCGGCGGCCGACACGGACTTCGGATCGTCCGGGCTCGCGCCGTCGAGTACCCGGCGGGCGCCGACCCAGGAGAACATCTCCTTGACCGAACGTGAGTAGCCGGCGCCGTCCTCCGCGAACTTCCGGTCGAGCACGCGGAACCCGCCGGGGGTCCGTTCCACGCGGTAGACCATCGCCTGCCGCCGGAATCCGCTGCGCGTGACGAGCCCGCCGCCCTCTTTCGCGACCTCGTCGCAGCTCGCGACCAGGCCGATCTTGACCCGGTCGCCGTCCGGCCTGGTCTCGATCACCTTCTGCGTGCACACCCAGCGGACGTCCGGGTCGTCGGAGTGGGCGGCCGCCGTCGTCCACGCGCGCAGATGCTCGTCGATCGGCGGCAGCGCCTCCCGGGCGACGGCGTCGTCCACCGTCGGCATCTCGTCCACGATCCACCAGCCTGCCGCGGCCACCACCACACCGACCCCGGCGAGCACGGGCCAGCGTTTGACGTTCCCCATGGGACGAAGCTACCGAGCGGGGCAAGTGTTCATCCGCGGTTCGGGACGCGTTGCCTCCGCGACCGTAGGTTGCGGCCGTGAACGACTCATCCAGACGGACCTTCCTGCGCGGCGCGGGCCTGCTCGGCGCCGGTGCGGCGGTCTCCGCGTTACCCGCGCTCGGTGCCCCCGCCGCCTCGGCGGCCTTCGGTCGCGGCCCGGACACCGAAGACGGCCGCTTCACCCTCGCGGTCCTGCCCGACACCCAGTACCTCTTCGACGCCGATCGCGGCGACCCCGCGCCGTTGGACGCCACGCTGCGGTACGTCACCGGCGGCGACGAGAACATCGTCTTCCTGGCGCATCTCGGCGACCTCACCGAGAACGGGCAGCCGGGCGAGTTCGACCAGATCAGCCGGTCCTTCCAGCACCTGGACCGGCGCCGGTTCCCGTACAGCACGCTGGCAGGCAACCACGACATCAAATCCTCGACCGACGACCAGCGCGGCCGCACGCCGTACCTCGACGCCTTCGGGCCGCAGCGGCAGCGCGGTTCGCGGACCTTCCGCGGCGCGAGCCCGGACGGCTACAACAGCCACCACGTGTTCCGTGCCGGTGGGCGTGAGTGGCTGCTGCTCGCGCTCGACTGGCGGCCGTCGGCGGGCGGGCTGGAGTGGGCGCGGTCGGTGCTGGCGCGGAATCCGCGGCTTCCGGCGATCCTGACCATCCATGAATTGGTATGGGCCGACGAGGCCGGGCAGGCGCGGCTTTCCGAGTTCGGGCAGAAGGTGTGGGACGAACTGGTCGCCGGGAACGACCAGATCTTCCTGACGCTCAACGGGCACTACTGGCCGCCGGGCCGCACGGTGAAGCAGAACAAGGCGGGCCACGACGTCCATCTGCACATCACCAACTACCAGGACCGGTACTACGGCGGCAGCGCGATGATCCGGCTCTACCGGTTCGACCTCGCGCGCAACGTGATCGACGTCCGCACGGTCTCGCCGTGGCTCGCCGACCAGGCGCCGCGGCTGAACGAACTGCAGCGGCAGGAGATCGAACGCACCGGTCCGGCGGACTACTTCAGCCTGGAGATCGACTTCGAGTCGAGGTTCGCCGGTTTCGCGCCGGTCCCGGTCCCGCCCGCGCGGCCGGCGGAACGCCAGCTGATCCGCGGGACCGTGGCGTACTGGCGGTTCGAGGGCCGTGACGGCGCGCCTGTCGACAGAGTCCGTGACCTTTCGGGCCGGGGCAACGACCTGGTCCGCGTGACCCTGCCCGGGAGCGCGCCCGAGGCGTTGCGGTTCTCCGGCGAGTTCTCCACGCGGCAGCCGTCGAGGTCGAGTCTCCGGTTCGACGGCGGCAAGAAACCGGCTCGCGGCGGGTATCTGCGCACGGCGGACTCCGCGCCGATGAACGCGGAGACGTTCGCCCGCGGCTACACCGTCGAGGCGTTCGTGAAACTGCCCGAGGATTTCAAGGACGGCAAGCACTCCTGGGCCGCGATCTTCGGCAGGCAAGGCTCGGGCGGCAAGGCGGGCAAGACCGGCGACGATCCCGGCGAGCCGTCGGCCACACTGTCCCTTTCGGACGGTGCCGCGTTCCAGTGGGCGGTGTTCCCGGTGAACCAGAACGGGATCTCCACCTGCTGGGGGCACGAACTGGCGTTGCGGGAATGGATCCACGTCGCGGCCGTCAACGACGGCAGGCGGACGACGCTCTACGTCGACGGTTGCCCGGTGCTGAGGAACCCGAAGACGCCGGCGGCGGGGATCGCGAACCCCGGCGGCTCGTGGCTGATCGGCGCCTACGCCTATGACTCGATCGTCGAGCAGGCGTTCCACGGCTGGCTCGGCGACGTGCGCGTGGTGGGCAGGGCGCTGGACCCCCGTGAGTTCATGCTCGGCTGAGTTTCGCGCGGATCGTGCGCGGTAATGGTGGACGACCGTCCCCATTATCGCGCACGGTCGTTTCCGGGGGAATGCGGGGGGTCTCTTGACAAGCGGGGGACAATAAAAAATCGGCGCCTGATTCAGATTCACTGATCAGTACGCCGAATGTGTTGTCAGTCTAACCGCTGTGAGGGGAACTTGTCAAATCAGGGGTACGACGAGGAATTGCGATCCGAGCGGCAGTACGTGGCGTCGCTCTACGGGCGGCTGGACACCGAACGCGTGCGCGTGAGCGAGGCGTATGCCGGTGCACTGCGCGGAGAAGGCTTCGCGCTGTCCGACCGCGAGGTGTCCGTCGGTGCGAAGGCTCGCGAGATGGCCAGGCTGAAGGTCGCCGACGAGGGTCTTTGTTTCGGCCGTTTGGACGCCCTTTCGGGAGAACGTTCGTACGTCGGCCGGATCGGCCTTTTCGACGAAGAGAACGACTACGAACCCTTGGTGCTGGATTGGCGTGCGCCGGCGTCGCGCGCGTTTTACTGCGCGACCGGCGCGTCGCCGGAAGGAATGGCGAGGCGCCGTCAATTCCGCACCCTCGGGCGCGAGGTCCTCGACTTCACCGACGAGGTCTTCGGCCGTCCGGGAACGGCGGGGGAACGGGGTGACGTCGCGCTGCTGGCCGCGGTCAACGCGCCACGCGGCGAGGGGATGCGGGACATTGTCGCGACGATCCAAGCCGAGCAGGACGAGATCATCCGGCTCGATCACCCGGGGGTCGTCGTCGTGGAAGGCGGTCCCGGCACCGGCAAGACGGCGGTGGCGCTGCATCGCGTGGCGTACCTGCTGTACACGAAACGGGAGCGCATGGAACGCCGCGGCGTGCTCGTGGTCGGGCCCAGCAGCGGCTTCCTCGACCACATCGGCCGGGTCCTGCCGTCGCTCGGCGAGACCAGCGCCGTCTTCGCGACACCCGGCGACCTCGTCGCCGGTCTGCGCGCCGAACGTGAGGACCCGCCGGCGGTCCAGCGGATCAAGGGTTCGCTGGCGATCCTGGACGTGCTCGCGGCCGCGGTGGCGGACCGGCAGGAACTGCCCGCCGAACCGGAGTCGATCGAGCTCGACGACGTCACCGTGCCGTTGGACGCCGGGATCGCGGCCGCCGCGCGCGAGGTGGCCAGGGAGAGCGGCCTGCTGCACAACGAGGCCAAGGCCGTCTTCGAACGCACGGTGATCGCCGCGCTCGCCGTGCGCGCGGTCGACCGGATCGGCGCGGGCTGGCTCCCGGAGGACGATCGGCACACCCGTCCGGAGATGCTCGAGCACGCCCGCCGGGACCTGGAAGCGAGCGAGGAGCTCGGCGCGGTGCTCGATCGGCTCTGGCCGTCGCTGACGCCGCAGCGGCTGCTCGCCGACCTCTACGCGTCGCCGGAGCGGTTGCAGGCCGCCGGGGCCGATCCGGCGCTGTTCCGTGAGGACGCGGACGCGTGGACGGTGTCCGACGTGCCGTTGCTGGACGAAGCCGTCGAACTGCTCGGCCGGGACCGCACCGCCGAGCGCCGGGCGGAGGAACGGCGGCGGCTGGCGCGCAAGGAATACGCCGAGCGGGTGCTGGAAATCGTGGAGGTCGAAGACGACCACGACGACTACGAGTTCGCACTGCGGCCGACGGACGTGCTGATGGCGGAGGAACTGGCGGACCGGTTCGCCGAACGCGACGAGCGGGATCTCGCGGAACGCGCCGCCGCCGACCGGGAATGGACCTATGGGCACGTGGTCGTCGACGAGGCACAGGAACTGTCCGAAATGGACTGGCGAGTCCTGATGCGGCGCTGTCCCAGCCGGTCTTTCACCGTCGTCGGGGATCTGGCGCAGCGCCGGTCGCCGTCCGGCGCGCGGTCGTGGGACGCGATGCTGTCCCGGTACGTCGCCGATCGATGGGTGTACCGGAAACTGACCGTCAACTACCGGACGCCGTCGGAGATCATGGCGGTGGCGGCGTCATTGCTGGCGAGTTTCGCGCCGGATGTCGTGCCGCCGGAATCGGTGCGCTCGTGCGGAATTCGCCCGTGGGCGCGTCGACTGTCCGAAGTGGACATCGAGGACGCCGTCGCCGAGTTCGTCCGCGAAGAGGCGGGACGAGAGGGGACGTCGGTCGTCATCGGGCCGCCGGGAGTGCCCGGCGCGATCGCGCCGTCCGCGACGAAGGGGCTGGAGTACGACGCCGTCCTGGTGGTCGAGCCGGAGCGGATCCTCGCGGAAGGCCCGAGCGGCGAGGCGGAGCTGTACGTCGCGCTGACGCGGGCGACGCAGCGGCTCGGGGTCCTGTACAGCGGGGTGCTGCCGAAAGTCCTCCGCGGTCTTGATTCCGGGCGGCGGACTCCCGACGCTTACCTGCACTGCGTCTGACCCCTCCCGCGAGTGCCATGAAAGGTCCCTTCCTTGCGAAATTTGCGAGGAAGGGACCTTTCATGGCGCGGGGCGTGCTGTCATCGGGTCAGGTTGCCCCAGGCATATGTCTGTTTTGCGAGTTTCAAGTAGACCAAGGTCTCCGTGCTGACGACACCCGGGATGGGCCGGATGTCGTCGTTCAGCACACTCAAGAGGTGTTCGTCGTCCCGGCAGGCGACCTCGGCGAGCAGGTCGTAGCCTCCCGCGGTCAGTACGACGTAGTGGACGTCCGGCATTCCGGAGAGCTGGTCGGAGACCGCCCGCGGATCGCCTTGCACCTTGATCCCGACCATCGCCTGACGGCCGAGCCCGACGTTCGCCGGATCCGTGACCGCGACGATCTGCATCGTCTCGTCCCGCAGCAGCCGCTGGACGCGCTGCCGCACGGCGCCCTCCGACAGCCCGACGGCCTTGGCCAAGGCCGTGAACGAGGCCCGCCCGTCGACTTGCAGTAGAGCGATCAGAGTGCGATCGGTATTGTCCAAACCTCTAGGTGTGCGCTGCTCCATCTGCGCGCGTGGTTCGTCACCCATGCCGTCCCTCCCTTTGTTTCGGCATGCGATTCTTGTCGCGCAGCGTATCGATAAGTGTCCAGAATGCTACCGCCGTTAAGTTGTTTGTCGTGATTCTCTTTCTCGGCGCCTTCGCGCGAAGGATTCTGTCGTGCGATAGGGCGGGTGCCGAGGTTTTCGGATGACGCGTCAGCCGAGGTCGCGTTTCAGCAGGTCTTCCTCGGTTTCGCGGCGGACGAGCAGCGTCGCGGTGCCGCGGGAGACGCCGACCACCGGCGGCCTGCCGACGAGGTTGTAATTCGACGCGAGCGAGTGGTGGTATGCCCCGGTGCACGGGACGGCGAGCAGATCGCCGGGGCGGACGTCGTCGGGGAGCGAGAGCCCGTCGGCGAGGACGTCGCCCGATTCGCAGTGCCGTCCGACCACCGTCATCGGCCGACGGGCGGAACGGCTGCGCCTGCCGATCAGACGCGCGGTGTACGCCGCCCCGTAGAGCGCCGGCCGCGCGTTGTCGCTCATCCCGCCGTCGACGGCGACGAAAGTGCGCGAGCCGCGTTTCACCGCGCAGACCCGGTACACGGTGATCCCGGCCGGACCGACGATCGCGCGGCCGGGTTCGATCGTCAGCTTCGGCAGGGGGAAGCCGTGCGAGGTGCATTCGTACGCGAGCGCGACACGCAGACGGCGCACATAACCGTCGATGTCGAAACCCGTGTCGCCGGGCAGATAGCGCACGGCGTGCCCGCCGCCGAGATCCAGTTCGCGCAGGGTGACACCGTTGCTCTCGCGGAGTGCGACGAGCACCCCGATCATCTTGCGGGCGGCCAGTTCGTAGAAGTCCACCCGTGACACCTGCGAACCGATGTGGCAATGCAGCCCGGCCAGGCGGAGCCCGGGCTGCGCGAGCACGGCGGACACGGCACGCCCGAGGTTGTCGCGGACCTCCTCGCGCAGCGAGAAGCCGAACTTCTGCCCTTCGGTGCCGGTGGTGATCGCCGCGTGCGTGCCGGCGGCGACGTCGGGGGTCACGCGGATCAGCACCTGCTGCGCGCCGGTGGCCAGCGCGCCGAGCTGCTCGATCTCGTCGAGCGAGTCCACCACGATCCGGCGGACGCCGTAGGACAACGCGGCTTTGAGGTCTTCGGGGGTTTTCGCGTTGCCGTGCAGCAGGATCCGCTCGGCGGGGAAGCCGATCGATCGTGCCACCGCGATCTCACCCGCCGAGCAGGTGTCGAGGGAAAGGCCTTCCTCGGCGACCCAGCGCAGGACCGCGCGGGTGCACAGGGCCTTGCTCGCGTACGCCACCTCGGCGTCGGGCAGTGCCTTCCGGTACGCGCGGGCGTTCTGCCGGACCTCGTCCTCGTCGAGCAGGTACGCCGGTGTCCCGAACCTCGCGGCGAGGTGGGACACCGGCGCGCCCGCGAACAGCAGTTCCCCGCCGGGCCCGAGCCGGGTGCTCCGTGGCCAGATCCCGGGTTCGAGGTGGTCGGCGGCCTCGCAGCCGAGGCTGGGCAGGAGCTCGCTGAGCGTCACGGTTACCTCCGCGTCGATCGGTCAGTGCCTCCTCAGCACAACTCCGATCGACCCGGCCCGGCCGCCGCGGCAACGTCTCCCTGACGCTTCGCGAGGCCTCGCTGACGCCTTGTTAACGCGCGAGTAACCCCGGCCACAGGGTCAGCGCACGGGTTCCGGGACGGTGTCGAGCGCCCGCACCATGTGCACGGCCAGCGCGAACGCCGCCTCGTTGTCGAGGTCGGTGTGTTCGTTGACGATCTTCTTCACGGTGTCGACCCGGATCTCGTAGCGGGAGACGGGGACGGTGTCGGCGTTCATGGTGATCCTCTATTCGGTTGTTTCGGGGTTCGTGGCGCAGGTGCAGCCGCGGCTGAACCCTCCTGCCGCGGTCGCGGTGCAGAAGCGGCGGGCGATCGTGTCGTGCGAGGACAGCGGATGCGGGCAGACCGGGCAGCGGTCGTCGGCGGCCGGCTCGGCGACGTCGCCGAGGGACTGGACGGAGGTCATCGTGCCGCCACCGGGTGACCGCGCAACGGCGCCCCGACCGCGTGCAGATGCCGGAGCACGTAGCCGTAGGACGCCGCCCAGCCGCATTGGGCGTAGTCGATGCCGTGCTTCGCGCAGAACTCGCGCACGATCACCTGCGCGTGCTTGAGGTTCGGCCGCGCCATGTTCGGGAACAGGTGGTGCTCGATCTGGTAGTTGAGCCCGCCGAGCGCGAAATCCACGACCGGACCGCCGCGCACGTTGCGCGAGGTGAGCACCTGCTTGCGCAGGAAGTCGAGCTTGTGACCGGCCGACAGCGTCGGCATGCCCTTGTGGTTCGGGGCGAACGAGCAGCCCATGTACACGCCCCAAAGGCACTGGTGCACGGCGATGAAGACGAAGCCGACACCGGGCGAGAGGACCACGAACACCGCGGTCAGGTACGCGGCGACATGGGCCAGCATCAGCGCCGATTCGATCTTCCGCCGCTTGAAGCCGCGCTGGAAGATCGCCGTCACGCTCGAGACGTGCAGGTTCAGGCCTTCCAGCAACAGCAGCGGGAAGAACAGGAACGCCTGGTATTTCGCCATCCAGCGCAGGAAACCACGTCGCTCGGCGCCCTGCGCCTTGGTGAAGACGAGCGCGGCGAGGTTGACGTCCGGATCCTCGTCCTCGTGGTTGGGATTGGCGTGATGGCGGTTGTGCGTGCCGATCCACCAGCCGTAGCTCAGCCCGGTCAGTCCACCGTGGACGAAACCGGTGATGTCGTTGGCCTTGCGGCCACGGAAGATCTGTTTGTGCCCGGCGTCGTGGCCGATGAAGGAGAGCTGGGTGAACATCATCGCGAAGAAGGCGGCGATGAACAGCTGCCACCAGGAGTCCCCGAGATGTGCGAAGGCGACCCAGCCGCCCGCGAAAGCGAGCAGGTTCAAGGCGATCTTCACCGCGTAGTACTTGCGCCGCCGATCGAGGAGGCCTGCTTCCTTGACCAATTTGGACAGTTCGGCGAAGTCGCTGCCCTGCCTCGTCTGTGTGGAGGTCATGGGAGATCACACCGTTCTGGTTCGTGAAGGTGGGCAATCCAGCAACGGGTTTCAAGACACCGAAAGGGTCTGGTTCGGCCGAGAAGAGGCACTGGTACCGCAACACGCCACGGACGCTCCGTGGTCTTCTTCCAGCGTCCCACGACGGCGGAGCGGAAGCAATTCACCAAAGCAGCACGATCTGGCGTACAGTCGAAGACATCGAGGGAAATTTCCCCCGGTTCCGTCCGGTCGCGAGAATCGATCGGAGACAGGAGCACCGGCCAGACATCGTTCTTCGCGCTCATGGTCCCACCGGCTTCGCCGGTGAGCAGCCGCCCGCCGCGCCGCACGGCGCGCCCCGAGGCGCCCATCAGGGCCACGCCGCGATCGTCGATGGCCACGACCTCTGACCTGTCACCGTGTCCGCGCCCGCCCCAGTGGGCGCGGACACGGTCAGAAAACGCCCCAGCCGTCCAGCGCCGAGGAGACCCGCTCTCGCTCCGCGCTGGTCAGCGCGCGGCTCGGCGGCCGGACGTCGGGACGGCACAAACCCAGCTGTGCCAACGCTTCCTTGACCACGCTCACGTTGTTGGCGTTGCCGTCCGCGGCGCGCAGCTCCTCGAAAGGCCGGATCCGCTCCCAAACCACCATCGCCCCGGCGAAGTCGCCGTTTCGCAGCGCATGGAACATCTCCAGCGAAAGCGACGGCGCGACGTTCACCAGCCCGGAGGTGAACCCGGTCGCGCCGACGGCGAAGTAGCCCGGCGCCGACAGCTCCGCCAGCCCGGCGATCCACGCGAAACGGTCGATCCCCGCGCCCCGCGCCACCGAGGCGAAGCGCACCGGATCCGGCACCGCGTACTTCACGCCGATGACGTTCTCCGCGGCATCGGCGAGCCTGGCCAGCTGCTCGCCTTCGATGCGCGCGTCGCGCACGTACAGCACGACGCCCAGCTCCGGGACCGCCGCCGCGATGGCGCGGTGGTACTCGACCCAGCCCTCCGCCGAGACGTACGGATGCACCGGCTGATGGATCATGACCAGGCCGGCGCCCGCGTCCCCGGCGTGCCGGGCCGCGCCGATCGCCGTCCGGACGTCGTGCCCGACCCCGGCGACCACACTCGCCCGCCCCGCCGCGGCCTTGACCGTCACTTCGAGGCAGTGCCGCGCCTCGGTCTCGTCCAGCGCGTAGAACTCGCCGGTGTTCCCGTTCGGCGTCACGACGTCGACGCCGGCGCTGATCACGCGGTCGACGAGGTGCCCGTAGGCCTCGGAATCCACGGCGCCGCCGGCGTCGAACGGGGTCACCGGGATGGCCACGACCCCGGACAGCCGCCGTTTCCGCTCGTCGAACCGTGAGGTCACTGGCATGTCCGATCTGATATATGATGTGACGTCTCACGGTAGCACGACGGGACGCTTGTCCTGAATCTTGGGACGCTTGACTCAAGTGGGTCGTGAGTGGCCCGGATCCACGTGATCGAAGCGGAACTCACGTACGGAGCCGCACGGTCCACTTAGGACGTAGCGGCGAGGAAGATCTCCAGCTGCTCGACGACGAACGCGTGATCGTCGGCCTGCGGTAGGCCCGAGACGCCGACGGTGCCGACCGGACCGACTCCCTCGACGATCACCGGGAACACGCCACCGTGCGCGGCGTACAGATCCGGGTCGAGGCGGGAGCCGGCCTCGAACGTCGTGCCCTTCGCGCGGAACTGTTCGCCGACGAAGAACGAGCTGTGCCCGTAACGGTCGACGACGCGGCTCTTGCGGTCGATCCACGCGTCGTTGTCGGCCGAGGTGCCCGGCAACGCCGCGTGGAACAGCCGTTGCCCGCCGCGGCGCACGGAGACCGTCACCGGGAGGGCGCGGTCCCGCGCCGCCGCGAGCAGGTGGGCGCCCAGCTCCAGCGCGGTCTCGTTGTCGAACCGGCTGAAGACCAGACGCTCCTCCTGTGCGGCCAGGGCGGCCAGGGTGTCATCGCTCATGGCACCCATTAAATCAACACTGTTGTGTAATGACTAGCGAAGGGCGTCCAGGGCGAACGCGGCGTACATCGCCACGCCGTTGGCCATCGCGTCCTCGTCGAAGACCACCCGGTTCGAGTGGTTCGCCTCCACCGTGGCCAGATCGGCGCCGGGCGGGCAGGCCCCCAGGAACGCGAACGCCCCCGGCACCCGCTGCAGGACGTACGAGAAGTCCTCCGCGCCCATCACCGGGTTCTCCATGACCTCGGAGTTCCCGGCGCCGAGGACCTCGCCCGCCAGTTCCAGCACCCGGGCCGCGACCTGGGGATCGTTCACCGTGACCGGGTAGCCGGGGAGGACCTCGGCGCTCACCTTGACGCCGTGCGCCGCGCCGACCGCCTCGCACACCCGCGGCAGTTCCTCGCGCACGAACGCCTGCGTCCGCTCGGACAGCGTGCGGATCGTGCCCTCCAGGAACGCCGTCTCCGGGATGATGTTCGTCGTCGTGCCCGTCTCGATGCGGGTCACCGACACCACCGCGGGTTCGAAAACGCTGACCTTGCGAGTCACCATCGTCTGCAGCGCGCTCACCATCGCGGCCGCCGCCGGCACCGGGTCGATCGCCTGGTGGGGCGCCGAGCCGTGCCCGCCCCTGCCGGTGACGGTGACGTGGAAGCTGTTGGCCGACGCCATGATCGGGCCCGGTCGCGTCTGCACGACGCCGGACGCGGCCGAGGTGAAGATGTGCAGGCCGAACGCCTTCTCGACGCGCTCGCCCGCGGCGTCGAGCACGCCCTCGTGGATCATGTGGCGCGCGCCGTGCTCGCCCTCCTCGCCGGGCTGGAACATGAACACCACCGACCCGGCCAGCTCGTCGACGTGCTCGCAGAGCAGCCGCGCGGCCGACGCCAGCATCGCGACGTGGGTGTCGTGCCCGCAGGCGTGCATCGCGCCGTCGTCTTCGGAGGAGAAGTCGAGCCCGGTGTCCTCGTGCAGCGGCAACGCGTCCATGTCGCCACGGAGCAGGATCGCCGGGCCCGGCTTCCCGCCGCGGAGGACGGCGGTCAGCGAGGTGGTCGATTTGCCCTCGGTGATCTCCAGCGGCAGGCCATCGAGGGCGGCTTTGATAGAGGCCTGGGTCTTCGGCAGGTCGAGGCCGATCTCCGGATTCCGGTGGATCTCCCGGCGGAGCTCTACGGTTTTCGTCTGGAGAGCGCGGGCTTCGTCCAGCAAACCGGCGAAGCGCGCGTCGGGGAGGGTGGGCAGGTCGGTGGGTCCGGTCATGTCTCGATAGTGGCGCATGCGGCGCTTCGGGCGCACCGTGCGTGCGTTCCGAATGCGGGCGGAATACGGTGTGCGCATGGCGGTGCAAGAGCCGATCACGGGGTTCGCGGTGGCCGTGGTGCGGGAGGACGGTCGGTGGCGGTGCAGTTCCCTTGATCCGGGGGCGCTCGGCGAGCTCGACGCTGCGATCACCGAGCTCGGCAAACTGCGTTCGACAGGGGCCGCGTTCGGGCTGCTGGCGGTGGACGACGAGTTCTTCGTGATCGTCCGGCCGAGCCCCAGGGGCCCGTCGCTGCTGTTGTCCGACGCCGCCGCGGCGCTCGACTACGACATCGCCGCCGACGTCCTCGACGTGCTGAGAGTCGACCCGCCGGACGAGGACGACGACGCGGTCTGGCCGGAAGGCGACCTGGAGATCCTGTCCGACCTCGGACTGCCCGGGGCGGAGCTGCAGGTGATCGTCGGCGAGGTCGACCTCTATCCGGACGAACAACTCCAGATGGTCGCGCAGAGATGCGGCTTCGCCGCCGAGTTCACCAAGATCCTGGACGAGATCTGAGCCCCGCCGCCTCCGTCGCCGACATCGCCGCCGTCCGGGCGGCGATCGTCGCGGCGCGAGGTGCGGGCGAAGACGTGCCGATCGGTGCCGTCGTCCTTGCTCCGGACGGGACCCCGCTCGCTTCCGCGCGCAACGCCCGCGAAGAACTCGGCGATCCGACGGCGCACGCGGAGATCCTCGCGCTGCGGGCCGCGTCGAAGATCTACGGCGACGGCTGGCGGCTCGAAGGCTGCACGCTCGCGGTGACGCTGGAGCCGTGCACGATGTGCGCCGGCGCCCTCGTGATGGCGAGGGTCGCGAAGGTCGTCTTCGGCGCCTGGGAGCCCAAGACCGGGGCCGTGGGGTCGCTGTGGGACGTCGTCCGCGACCGGCGGCTCAGCCACCGCGCGGAGGTCGTCGGCGGGGTCCTGGAGGCCGAATGCGCGGCCCTGCTCGAAGACTTCTTCCACCGGCAGCGGGGTAACCGCACCGGGTGAAGGATGTGTCGGACCCCGGGGCACGGGTAACCCTCCGGAGAGGTGGCCGCAGACGGTGGCCGCAGTCGAAGGAGGAATATCCGCCATGAGCGTTTTCGACAAGGCGAAGGACAAGGCCGAGCAGGCCATCGGCGCCGCCAAGGAGAAGCTCGGCGAGAAGACCGACAACCAGGACCTCGCGAACTCCGGCCGGGCCGACCAGACCAAGGGCGAGGTCAAGGAGGCCGGACACGACCTCCGCGACCGCGCGGAAGGCGGCGTGCAGGACCTCAAGGACAAGTTCAACAAGTAGCCGCGAACGCAGAAGAGCCGGTCTCCGTGGAGACCGGCTCTTCGCTGCGGACGTGATGAGTTCGAGCTCCGGAGGTCGGGCGAGTCTCGGGTTTCGCAGACCACGCTGAGTCTGGAACTTCAGGGCGTTGAAGACGCTGTTTGGCGGCAACGCTTTCGGCTGTAGCGGTGCGATGAAACGTCGCTCGGCACCACGAAGGCCTGGTGCTCCGCGCATAAGTAGATCCACTCAGCCGATCTTGAGTAGCCCTCCCCGACCTAGGCGGATGTGGTTCACAGGTGACCGACTGTCGTCGTATGGTCACGGGGACAGCACACGCGTCACCTTGGGAGGGTGTGGCAGATGGCTGGCTATGAAGCTGTACTCGGAGAGATCGACGAAGCGAGTAAGGCCGCCGGGCGATTGGTCGATGACGCCCGCGGGCTCGATACCGCCGGCGTGGTTCCGGCGGGTGATGCCGGCCTTCCCGGTACTCGTTCGGCAGGCAAGCTGGCTGCGTTGAAGTCTGCCTGGTCGGGCAAAGGCCAGCGGTGGGCCGGAGCCTGGGCGGCGTACTCCGGCGACCTCGGCAAGGCTGCGGCGAACTACCGCGCCAACGAAGCGGCCGCCCAACAAGATCTGCACGTCACGGTCTCTCACGGCGGGCCGAAGGCCGGCTGATGGTGTCGTGGGGAGATCTTCGACGCTGGAACCCGAGCGCCCTTTCTGACATGTCGGCCGCGCTCAACGGCAAGTATCTGCAGCTGCTGGCCTGCGCCGAAGACTTTGAGAACGCCGCGATGCCGAGCGGTTGGTCAGGCACCGCGGCCACCGCGGCGGCCGGTGCATCGAAGCGCCTCATCGAAGAGGGCAAGGAGTGGGCGGCCGAGATCGCGGCCATCCGCCGAGCCAGTGGTGATGCAGCGGATGCGGCCGCTGGCGTGCTGGCCGGCCTCAAGGAAGCCGAGGGCCTGGCCAAGGCGCATAACTTCTCAATCGGGGACGACGGCGCGATCACCGACCACGGTTTGCCGCCGGACATCCCGGAAGAGCAGCGTGAGGACGTCGAGCGCGAACGCAAGGTCGTGGCTTCGGAGCTGGGCGAGCGCGTGAAGCAGACGCTGCTCTCCGCCGAAGACGTCGACAACGACTTCTGCGCCGTACTCGACCCGGCGATCAACGGACACACCATCGACGCCAGCGGCGAAGGCACCAGCCTGGCCGCGGCCGGAAACGCCGGCGAAGCCCTCGGCTCCTTGTCGATCCCCGCTCCGCCTGCCGTCGACGCGGGCCCGGCGGCCAACGCCGCCTGGTGGGACTCCCTCTCAAAGCAGCAGCAAGAGCGCCTGATCAAGGATCACCCGGGGTTGGTGGGCAACCGAGATGGCGTGGCGGCGTGGGCCAGGAGTAAGGCGAACATCGCGCTCCTGGGGGACGAGAAGCAGAAGCTGCTCGACGAGCGCACCGAGCTCATGCGCCACGCCCCGGCGGATCCGAGCCGGGATGTGCCGAGCGTGCACAGGTACCAGGAACAGCTCGCCAAGCTCGACGAACGACTCGCTGCCCTGAACAAGGTCGAAGGCATCATGGTGGGCCCGGACGGCAAGCCGCTGCCGAACCGGCAGCTCATGTCGCTCGATGTCACTGGCGACAAGGTGAAGGCCGCGGTGGCCAACGGGGACGTCGACACGGCGAAGCACGTAGCTGTCTTCACACCGGGAATGAACTCCTCGGTCGAGACGAACCTCGACGGCTACGTGAATGACATGCAGAGCGTGCGCGAGAGCGCCAATCGCATGGTGGGTGACCTCAGCGGCAAGTCGGTCGCGACGGTGACCTGGCTCGGCTACGAGCCGCCCGCGACCGACAAGCTGGGTGACTACGTCGACGTCATCGGCGGCGGCGCGGCGCAGGATGGGGCCGAGAAGCTAGCCCGCTTCGACCAAGGGATCAACATGTCCCGGCCGGATGACCCACACCTCACGGCGCTCGGGCACTCCTACGGCTCGCTGACTACCGGCATCGCGCTGCAAAGTGACACCGGCGTTGACGACGCCGTGTTCTTCGGCTCGCCCGGCATCTCTGACCAACCGTACGGAGACGGCATCGGAGGCCGTTCGATCGACAGACTGCACGTTCCGGAGGGCCGCGCCTACACACTCGAGGCGGATGGCGATCCCGTGGCCGACGTCGGCAACATCACCCATGGGCGGTTCGGCGAAGACCCCGGCAGCATGGAGGGCATGAAGCAGCTGTCGACCCACGGAGCGGCATCGCTGCTCGACGGCCGGCCGCTGGCTGCTTCTTCGGGGCACAGCGAGTACACCCTGACCACGCCGGATGGCACCGACAGCACCAGCAAGTACAACATGGCGGCGGTCGTTGCTGGCCGCCCTGACCTGACCATCTCGAGGTAAGCCCAGGTGAAACCCATGAAGCACGCTGCTCGAACCACCAGCTGGATTGCCGGGATGGCGGTCGCCGTCCTGCTCACCAGCACGGCGTGCGACAGCAGCCCGGACTACCTCGACAACGACCACGGCAAGGACGGCATGTCGACCCAGCAGCAGTTCACCGAACTCCTCAAGCGGCCGGACGCCAAGCAGGCCCAGGCGAAGTACGACGAAGCGCTCACCGACCTGCGCGCCAAGCTCACCGAGGCCACTGGTTTCTCCGCGTGGCAGCAAGGCACGGTGGCCGAAGTATCGCCCGGCTGTAACGCTTTCCGTGCGGTCGACGTACACGACGTGTACACCGCCTACACCACTTGGGGCCTGCCGGACGCAATTCCTGAAGCCAGCTGGGTGAAGACAACGCAGGCGCTCACCGAAGCCGCGGGTAAGCACGGCTTCACGAAGAAGGGCTTCGAAGTCAACCAGCCTGCGTTCCGAGAGTTCCACCTGCTCGATGACTTCGGAGCGGATCTGACGCTTTCGACCTCGACCGGCACGACGACCGGCACCAGCACGATGCTGACGCTGAAGACGGGGTGTCACCTGTCGGCGGAGGCGCATATGCGGGGCACTCCGCGGGCGACGGGTGCACCCGGGCAATGACGTACTGCTGGAGAACAGCGGTCGAGGACGTGTGCTGGCGGATTCAAGAGGCCGAACAGCGGCGCCAGAAGCTCTTCGGCGTTCTACGAAAGATGCCATTCCCGAGGAGCTGCTCAGACAACAGATGCAGCGACTGACCCAGGAGCTCAGGGAACGACTCGTCAGGGAGCGACCAATCAACCAGGCTGGTCTGTGACGAGGACTACACAACGGTGTTCTCGCAGGGCGTTCCTGGTCGGTCAGACGTCCGTGGGAACGAACAAACCCCGGGTCAGGTGGTCCCGACCCGGGGTTTGAACGTCGCACATATGGCGGTGGCGGTGGGATTTGAACCCACGGACGGGTATTAACCGTCACACGATTTCGAGTCGTGCTCCTTCGGCCGCTCGGACACGCCACCGCCGAGAACAATACCGGAGGGCCTTCCGGTGTCTTCAGGGGGTCAGGAAAGCTGCGACGTGATCTCGTCGATCGCCGCCGTCTGGTTCTCGACGATCTCCTGTGCCAGCGCTTTCGTCTCGGCGTGCTCGCCGGAGGAGAGCACGGTCTTGGCCATCGCGACGCCGTTGCGCAGATGCTCGGCCATCAGCGGGAGCCACATCTTGTCGAATTCGGCGCCGGTCAGGTTCTGCAGCGACGCGACCTGCCCTTCGGTGATCATCCCCGGCATCGCGTGCCCGGCGTGGCCCGCCGCGGGGAGCACGGCCGCGTTCCACGACTGGAGCCACGCGGTCATCGTCTGGACTTCGGCCGACTCGGCCTTGACGATCTTGGCCGCGGTGGCCTTCACGTACTCGGACGCCGACCGTTCCGAGGCCAGGTTCGCGACCTGGATCGACTGCTGGTGGTGCGGCACCATCTGCTGGGAGAAGGTGATGTCGGCCTGGTTGGCGCCCGGTGTCGCCGGGGCGGCGCCCGTGGCCGTCGAGCAGCCCGCGAGTACCCAGACGACCAGCGCGAACAGGGCCATCGGCAGTCGCCGTCGCATCGATACCTCCGTAGTCAGGGAAAACCGGCCCCTCCGCCCTGTGATACGGCTGTGACCTTCCGCCGGTTCAAAACCGGATCAGCCTTGGCTGACATGACGGATCCGAAGACCGTGGTGACCGGTTTCCTTCAGGCCCTCGAAGAGTTCGACATCGACCGCGCGCTGGGCTTCGTCGCGATCGACATCGTCTACCAGAACGTCCCGCTTCCCCCTGCGCGCGGCCTTTCGGCGGTGGAGAAGCAGTTGCGCGCCATGACCCGCTACGGAAGCGGGTTCGAGGCGCGCACCCACCACATCGCCGCCGACGGCCCGATCGTGCTCACCGAGCGCACCGACGTCCTGCGGCGTGGTGCGTGGGAAGCCGAGTTCTGGGTGTGCGGCACGTTCGAAGTGCGCGACGGCCGGATCGTGCTGTGGCGCGACTACTTCGACTGGACGACGTTCCTCGCGGCGAGCGCGAAGGGCGTGGGCAAGGCGGCGGTCGCCGGCTTGAAGAAACTCGTGAGTGGCAAGGACGGTTAGGGCCAACCGTGTCTTCTGTACCTCCTTGGGAACACAGGGCACGCGTGTGCCGCGAGGCGGAAATGACGCACCGCCGGTGTACGGGCTCCGTCCTCCCCCGACGGTTCCCGTGCACCGGCGGTGCGCCCCCAGTTCCCCCGGCTCACCCTCCCCGGTGAGCGTCCAGAAGTCGTTCGCCCAGGTCGGCCTCGCGCAGGACGGCGTCGAGCCGTGCCCCGCCGAACGGGGCCACCGGGCGTCCGCCGCGTTTCCGGTCGCGCAGGTCGACGGCCAAGGCGGTGGTCAGC
Organism: Amycolatopsis japonica; assembly: GCF_000732925.1. Taxonomy (NCBI): domain Bacteria; kingdom Bacillati; phylum Actinomycetota; class Actinomycetes; order Pseudonocardiales; family Pseudonocardiaceae; genus Amycolatopsis; species Amycolatopsis japonica. Next base: position 8,542,199 of record NZ_CP008953.1, on the reverse strand, counting down.
AGCAGAACCAGTGCCGTACCGACGATGAGCCAGTTCATCGGACACCTCCTCCGGCGACGTGAGGGAGGATTTGTGTCCTCGCTCACGTCGCCAAGGTAGCTCTGGAAATGCCGGGTTGGACCCGGACTTGAGGTTCATTTAAGGCAGCGGAACACCAATGGGCTATTTCCGTGGGGCTCCCGCGACATAAATGTCACCGTCGGCCACGGAGACGTCACGGGCACTGGACGCGCCGGTCGCCAGAATGCGGGCGGGGTCCCGGAAACCGGTGATCACTTCGACGCGCTGGACCGGTTTCGGCGTGGTGATCAAGGTTTCCGGCGTCCAGACGCGACCGTTCTCGAGCAAGAACGTTTCGATGCCCGGTTGTCCGTCGCGTGTTCCGTAAACGCGCCAAGTGCCGCCATTGAGCTGCTCGATCTCACGCAATCGGAGTCCGTTTGCGACTTCGCGCACTTCCCAGTTGCGGCCGTTCCACGCGCCCGCGAAATCGCGCGGCGAGCCCGCGGCGTCGAACTGGAACCAGGTGACGAACGGTTTGCCGTCGCGCTGGGTGCCGACCTGCAGGATGTAGTCCGGCGACTTGAGCCCGCCGGGGAGTTCGAGCGGCGTTTCGACGACCTTGAGATACCGCTCCTGCTCGGCGTCGTCGACCTGCGTGCCGAGGTCGCGGCCTGCCGCGGAGAAGAAGTGCAGGCTCCGCACGTCGAACGACAGGTGATAGACGTTTCGGTGGTAGACGTCGTGTTTGTGCTGCGACGGCCCGCCGCCGGCGAGCGTGTAGGCGAAGTGGATCCGCCCGGACGACGGCACGTACCGCAGCTGCCCGACGTAGATCTCGTCCATGTGGTCGGCCCGGCCCAGCGAGCCGAACGCCCACCGCTTCCCGGTCAGCTGCACGGAGTTCCTCCACGTCTTCCCGTGATCGCGGGAGACGAGGTACTTCATCGGGCGGAAGTCGGAGTTCGCCGCCGGGTCCAGTTCGTTGGTGGTCTCACGGTAGAACAGGAAAAGCGTGCCGTCGACGGTCTTCACCGGCATCGGGTAGCTCGCCGAATCACCCTCGGGCACCTCGGTGTCGGTCCAGGTGCCGTCGAGGGAATGGGCGCGCGGCGCCCGGCTGATCACGGTCCGCGTGTTGTGCATGCCGCGGAAGATCAGCAGATGCCCGTCGCCCGCCAGCAGCATCGTCGGGTAGTTGTGCGGATCGGACTCGCCGTCGGCGATCTTCTTCGGCGCCGTCCAGACGCCGGTCCGGTGGTCGTAGGCCTGGACGTAGGTGTCCGCGGCCTTGCCGGACCACGAGATGAAGGTCTTGCGCGCGACCGGGTCGAAGAGCCCGCCCGCGTTCGGCCGCCGGTCGGTGCGGGACGCGACGGTGCTCGCCGGGGTCATCACGTCGAACGCGACCTTGCCGGGTGGTGGTGCGGCGGTCGCCGCGGGAACCGGGATCACGAGACCGGCCGCGACGAGCGCGCAAAGCAGTCCGCGCATGAAAAACGCCTCCTGGAGTGTGGCAGGCGGCGGAGCTCGATCTTCTCACGCGAGGATCCGAACGGGCTAGTGGTGACGAATCGTTGTCTTGACGTCTTCCTCATTTCACTTGTTCGGGGGAGTATGCCTCGACCGATCTTGCGAAAAGGGGACTCAGCGTGACCACATCCCGACGTGCTGCCCGGAGGCGGGCCCTGACCGTGGCCGTCGCCTCGGGCCTGGTCGTGAGCGGCATGACCGCTCCGGCCGCGCTCGCCGCGCCCAGCGCCGACGCCGTGATCGCCGAGGTCTACGGCGGTGGCGGCAACTCGGGCGCCACGCTGACCAACGACTTCGTCGAACTCGCGAACCGCGGCGCGGCCGCCGTGAGCCTCGACGGCTTCAGCGTCCAGTACGCGCCCGCGTCGGGGAACAGCTGGCAGGTCACGCCGCTGACCGGCAGCGTCGCGCCGGGCGCGCGGTACCTCATCGCGCAGGCGAAGGGCTCGGGCGGCACGGTCGCGCTGCCGACGCCGGACGCCACCGGTTCGCTGGCCCTGTCCGCGACCGCCGGCACCATCGCGCTCGTCCAGGGCACCATGGCCCTGACCTGCAAGACGGCCGCCGACTGCGCCGCCGACAGCCGCATCAAGGATCTGGTGGGCTTCGGTTCCACCGCCGTCATCCGTGAGGGTGCCGCGGCGCCCGCGCCGTCCAACACCGCGTCCGTCGCCAGGGGTACGACGCTCGCGGACACCGACGACAACGCCGCCGACTTCACCTCCGGCGCGCCCACGCCGACCAACGGCAAGGGTGAGACGCCGGGCGAGACCGGTCCGCCGCCGGTCGACGCCAAGATCCACGACATCCAGGGCACCACGCGGATCTCGCCGCTCAAGGACCGGAAGGTCGCCGGGGTCACCGGCGTCGTCACCGCGATCCGGAGCTTCGGCTCGGCGCGCGGGTTCTGGATCACCGACCCCGCGCCCGACGCCGACCCGCGCACCAGCGAGGGGCTGTTCGTCTTCACCGGCTCGACCACGCCCGCCGTGGCCGTCGGTGACGCGGTGACCGCCACCGGCACCGTCCGCGAGTTCTACCCGGACGCGCCCGCGAGCTCGCCGTACCAGTCGCTCACCGAGCTGACGAGTGCACAGTGGACGGTCGGCTCCAACGGGAACGCCTTGCCCGCACCGACCGTCGTCACGCCGGACACGGTCCCGGACACCGTCGCCCCCGCGCCGGGCGGCAGCATCGAGCCGTTGCCGCTGGAGCCCGCGAAGTACTCGCTGGACTTCTGGGAGACGCACGAGAGCGAGATCGTCAGCGTCTCGGACGCCCGCGTCGTCGGCCCGACGTCGTCGTTCAACGAGCTTTACGTGACCACCAAGCCGAAGCAGAACCCGAGCGTCCGCGGTGGCGCGGTGTACCTGGACTACGACCGGCTCAACACCGGCGTGCTCAAGGTCGCGTCGCTGATCCCGTTCGCCCAGCAGCCGTTCCCGAAGGTCAACACCGGTGACATGCTCACCGGCGAGACGTCCGGCCCGGTCGAGTACAGCAACTTCGGCGGCTACACGCTGTTCGCGACGAAGCTCGGCGCCGCCAAGGACAACGGCTTGCAGCGCGAGAGCACCCGCGCGCAGCGCAGTGGTGAGCTCTCCGTGGCGACCTACAACGTCGAGAATCTGTCCGCTTTGGACAGTGACGAGAAGTTCGGTGAGCTGGCGAAGGCCATCGCCACCAACCTCGCGAAGCCGGACATCCTGAACCTGGAAGAGATCCAGGACAACAACGGGCCGACGAACGACGGCACCGTCGCCGCAGACCAGACGCTGAAGAAGTTCACCGACGCGATCGTCGCCGCCGGTGGCCCGCGCTACGAATGGCGTCAGATCGACCCGGAGAACGGCAAGGACGGCGGCCAGCCCGGCGGGAACATCCGCGTGGGCTTCCTGTTCAACCCGGCGCGTGTGTCCTTTGTGGATCGAACCGGCGGCGACGCGACCACCCCGGTCGGCGTGGTGAAGGAGCGCGGCAAGACCCATCTGACCGTCTCGCCCGGCCGCGTCGAGCCCGGGAACGAGGCGTGGGAAGCCAGCCGGAAACCGCTGGTCGGCGAGTTCGTCTTCCACGGGCGCACCGTGTTCGTCATCGCGAACCACTTCAACTCCAAGGGCGGCGACCAGCCGACGCACGGCCGCAACCAGCCGCCGGTCCGGAGTTCCGAAGTGCAGCGGGCCAAGCAGGCGACCCTGCTCCGCGGCTTCGTCGACAAGCTGCTCGCTTCGGACAAGAACGCGAACATCGTCGTCGCCGGCGACCTGAACGACTACCCGTTCTCGCCCGCCGTGAAGACGCTGACCGCCGGTGGCGCACTGAAGGACCTCATCGCGTCGCTGCCCGAAAACGAGCGGTACAGCTACGTTTTCGAGGGCCAGTCGCAGGTGCTCGACCACATCCTGGCGTCGAACGCGCCGCGCGGTCTCGACTACGACGTCGTGCACCTGAACGCCGAGTTCGCGAAGCAGGCGAGCGACCACGACCCGCAGGTGCTGCGTTTCCGGCCGAGCGCGGGCAACCCGGTCCAGGACGCGTTCTGGGACCTGGCCGACTACCTGGAGAAGATCTTCGGGGCTTACCCGCCGAAGCCGTAGCTCCTCTTCGGAGGGCCTCAAGCATCGCTCTGAGGCCCTCCGACTGCGCCGTGCACTCGTCGGGTTGATGCCGATCAGCCGTTGCTGTTACCCATCTAACAAGCTTGAACCAGTATTCGAGTCGCCGATACTGGCCATGAGAACCTCGGTGGCCGGCAATGACCGTAGGGGATCGCGGTGTTTGGCAGGCGCCGGCTCAAAAGATATAGGCCGTCCGCGCAGGTAGGCATCCAGGGCGACCTGTCGGGTTCGCCGACTGCTGAGGTCGCTTGAGTTTCGGATGGCGCGCGAGTAGGAAAGAACAGAGGTATCGACTTCGAAATTCTTGTGCGACTTCTTGTCGACGAGGGATACCAGACTGTTGACCTGTGCCGAGAATTCGACGAGTCTCCTTGAGATACGTTCACGCTCGTCACGGTCGAATGGCATTTCCGAAGCCCTGGCGGCCAACACTATGAACAACGAGTAGAAGTCGACCTTTCGCGACCAGCGCAACTTGTTAGGCCAGGTCACCAACTGTTCGAGCTCGCCGAGTACGGCGTTGAATGTGTCCTCGACCTTGTCTTGATCAGGAAACTCTTCTTCGAATGAAGCGTAGAACTTGTCCAGGTTCGACTTCTTGTTCTGTGGTCCGAACAGCATTCCGGTGGCGAGCTCGCTGACGTACTCGACGTCGATCATTCGACGGAAGTCGTTCGAACTGAAGATTCCCGAGTTCACCCAGAAGTGCATTTGACTCAGGCTCTCCATGCATGTGATGAATTCTCCCCAGTAGGTTGCGTGCCGCAGCTCCTGTTTGTTCAGGGCGATATTATTCCTGTTCAACCGTGCGAAAATGTCGCGAACTAGATCTGTCGACAGCGCGGGGAGGGATCGGACGACGAACTTGTATTCGAAGAATTTCCGGCGTTGTGCATCGGGCAACTGGTCGAACTTCAGGCCTGCAAGCTCATCGGATTCTTCGCCCAATGCAAACTTGTTGGATATGAACTCAAGACATGCACGCACCCGTTGCTGTCCGTCCACGATGGTATGAACCTCATCGCCTCCACTGGTGACGGTGGATTGCAGGTAGAGCTCGGGGACAGGGAATCCTCGTAGGATCGAGTCGATCAGGTATGCCTTCTGCCGGTCTTGCCAGACTGGGTTCCTCTGAAAAGGGGGGCGTATGTTGAGTTCTTTATTCTGCAGTCTTCCCCAGAACCATGAGACGGTTTGGTGGGCAACTTCAAGGAATTGTTGAGGATAATCGGTCATGTCTATTCTGCTCAAATTATTCACCCTGCTTATTCGTCGTCGGCCAAGAGGCTTGCTCTGAGTCTTCTCACGTTGTTTTCCTGGTAGGCGCGCAGAGACTGGCAGTCTTTATATATGCGCCCTCGGATGTCGCGTCCCAGGGTCGGCTGGCGAGTTGAAGCCAGGCCGAAGGCTCTGGTCCAGGCGGGACCGAAGGGGAGCATGTCGAGGATCTTGTCGGTGGCGATAGTGCCATCGAAGACGAGATTTCCTCTGTGCCAGTTCAAAAAGTCTGCGGCTCTAGTTTCAGGTCCCAATAGATCCACCGGGCCGAGACTGCGAAGTTTTTGCCAAGCTTCCTCGAAATGTCGGCTGCTGACGATCGCCACGTCGATATCCGAATCGCTGTGAAACTCCACGAATCTTTTGCGTGGAGACAGGCTGAAACCCAGGCAGGCACTTCCTACGATGTAGATCGGAAGTGGATCTACGTCTAATTCATGGGCAAGGTGGGTCTTCCAGTCCACATACTGACTCCTGGACTCGAATAACCAGGGAATGCGGTCCAGTATATGGTGGCTGGTGAATTGCTGGGGTGTTAGTGTGACTATTGCCTTGCGAAGATCCCTCTGTGTTGATGGGTGCCTTTTGACGGCACTTTCCAGCCTGCTTGGAGCAGGGTTTTGTTCGCCCGAGATACGCCGATTCTCGACGATTGCCCGGGCGACACTCTCCTGTATGGACAATCCATCGCCGTTGATGTAGAAGTTTCGAGAACTAAGTTCTATTAGAGATGCGCATGCGAACGTACCTTCGCCGCGATTGAAATCCTCTAGATGGGCTGAGGGTAGCTGTCGGCATCCCAGGGCTGAGTGGAAATCGGCATGCGGAAGAGTTTCGCGGGCTTGCGCTCACGCCACTTGTTCCATGCCTGGATGGTCATGCCGATGACGATATTCCTTTTAGTGTGCCCGAATCGATCGTTCCGCATGCGCAGTAGCTGCTTTCGAAGCACGACGCAAGGGTCATTTTCATACTCGGCGATACTGTTTACAAGGTTGTGCATGAACCTCTTGGCGTCATCCGGATCGATTCGAGAGAACAGCCACATAAGAAATGCGCAATGATTTCGCTTCATAATGGCGTTCACTGCGCCGTGATCCAGGGCCCCTGCGCTCTTCGTCAGATCGGTGGCACCAGGATTGGCGACAACATATTCATGTACCTCGAGGGGGTCCACCTGGCGGAATGTGGCATGAGATATCCAGCCGGTCTCGTTCCACTCCAGAATGAGACGAATGATTGTCCCCAGGTCGCCTGTATTGGTGTAGTCGTATGCAACGCGCAGCTGATCGGCGAGTGAGCGTGCTCGGCCCATGTCGATTGTCACGATCGCGGAGCGTGGCACGTTGTACACGACATAGATCTTGACTGGCTTCCCGTATTGTACGACCGCCGCACATCGATGTTGGCCATCGATCAACTGACCGTGCTCGTCGATTTTGATCGTTTCGCCGTTGAGGTGAAAGTTGTCGGCGGCCATAATGCTTGCATAGTGCTTGACACGTTTTGAGCTGATGCGTCGATTTGTTGCCATGTTCGTGAGCCAAGCCTGCGCCATTGCGGGCGTTACCGCGACGACGCCTCCGTGCTGTTCGGCTCCAGAGCTCCCCACTGAGCTCTCATTTGTCTTCTCGTTCACGAGCGATGATTGTGGTGGTCTGGCAATAGACCACCATGGACCGACCCGCCGGGCCGGACACTTGACCGCCGAAATTCACTCGTTCAGGCAGTCGTCCATGTGGTGCTCGACGGCAGATAGTGCTGCAACTCTGAAACGCGTGAAGGCCCCCTTCCCTCGGCTGAGCCGAGGGAAGGGGGCCTTCACGCGCGTTGACCGCTTACCAGCGGCGGTCGGTCACCGCACCGTTGGAGGCGTTCCAGAACACGTAACCGCCCTGGAAGTTGTTCTGCCGTCCGCCGGTGACGGCCATCTCGTCGGTGGTCGGGTACCTCAGGTAGGAGTTCTCCCAGCCGAGCGCTTCCCAACGCTGCCGGATGGCCCCGTAGACCCCGTGCGCGTCGGTCTGCATCGTCCAGTAGATCGAGCCGGCCTTGGTGAAGTGGACGTAGCGGCCGATACCGTCCGGCGTCTTCGCCTCTTCCATGGTCGGATACCCCATGGGGCCTGCCTCCCAGCCGAGCGCTTCCCACCGGACACGGATCCGGCCCCAGATCGCCTTGGCGTCGGTCTGCACCGTGTAGTAGATGGACGCGTTCTTGCTGAAGTGGTTGTAGCGGCCGATCCGGTCGGGCGTGATGCCCTCGTCCGTGGTCGGGTAGCCGAGTTCACCGGCCTCGGCGCCCAGCGCCTTCCACCGCACGCGGATCCGGCCGAACACCGGATGCGCGCCCGTGTTCACCGTGTAGTAAATCGACGACTGCATCTTGCCGGGCCACACCGGGAAGTCGTTGTAGCGGCCGATGGTGTCCGGCGTGGTCATCTCGTCGGTCGCGGGCGGGCCGAATTCCTTGTGGCCGCCCAGGGCGAGGTACTTCTTGAGGATTTCGCCCTCGATCTGCTTCACGCCCGTGTCCTTCGACCAGTACAGCCGCCCGCGCTCGTAGGTGCGGAAGCGGACCGTGCCGTCGACGGCCTCGGGCGCGGTCGGCGCGCCGAGTCGTTGCGCCAGCGCGGGTTCGTCGCGGTAGCGCTTGTCGATCGGGGTGATGTAGTTCGCCGTGATCGTCAGATCCGTGGTGCCCATGGTGATCTCGGTCAGCCGCCCGGTGGCACCGTTCGACCAGCCGGTGAAGGTCGACGCGCCGTCCGAAGCGACCTCGGCCGCCTGGATCTCCACCTTCGCGCCTTCGACCACCATCGCCGACGAGGCCCCGCCTTCCGGCGTGATGCCCAGTGCCGCGGCGACGTTGCTGGTCAGCGTGAGCCGGTGCTCGCGAGGCTTCGCGATGTAGGTCTTCGAGACCTTGACGCCCGCGCTGTCGGTCGCCGTCGCGGTGAACTCCAGGTTGGAGTCCGTGTGATCGGTGAACGGCATGGCGAACTCGGGTCCGGTGCCGCTGTGGTCCGGATGCGCGTGGCAGACCGCGTTCTCAGGGCAGTGCCGGACCAGGGTGGTCCAGGTTACCGGGAGCGCGCCGTCCTCGGTGTCGGTCACGGTCGCACCTACCTTGACCTCCTCACCGACGGCGAACAGCCGCTCGCCGGGGTCGGTCATGGTCAGCTTCGGCGAGTGGTTCCCGGGCGCCACGGCGATGTCCGTGCTCCCGGACGCCTGCAGGCCGTCCTTCACCGTCAGCTTGGCGGTGAACTTTTCGGTGCCCGCCGGGTAGGCGTGGCTGATCTTCGCGCCGGCGCCGGTGGTGCCGTCACCGAAGTCCCACTCGTAGGTCAGCTGGTCGCCGTCGAAGTCGTAGGAACCGCTGCCGTCGAACGTGACCGTGCGGGTTTCGGGATTCGTTTCGGAAGTGGCGACCGCGACGGGCGCCTTGTTCCCGGTGGTGTAGCTGAGCCGCCGCAGCAGACCGCTGTAGATGTCGGCGTAGACGATGTCGCCGTTGGACGCGGCCAGGAACTTGACCGGGCCACCGATGCCGGTGAACTTCGGCGGCGTCTCCTGCGGGCGGACGACGCGGCCCTGCGTGTCGTACTTGGCCGTCCAGAGCTTCTGGGTGGCGTAGTCGCCGAAGAAGTACGCGCCCCGGTATTCCTCCGGGTACGACTCTCCATTGTAGACGATCCCGGCGGTGATGCTGTTGCCGTTGTCGACGCCCTGCCCGTGGCTGATCGCCAGCATCGGCGGGGTGTTCACGGCCGAAGCGCACTGCGGCATCGCGGAGAAACCGTCCGCGGGCTGGTTGCCCTCGAAGCAGGGCCAGCCGAGATTCGCGCCCTTCTGGACGAAGTTGATCTCCTCCCAGGTGCCCCAGCCGACGTCGCCGACCACCGGCAGACCGGTGCTGGCGTCGAGGCTGAACCGGAACGGGCTGCGGAAGCCGCTCGCGAACACCTTGGAGCGCAAGGAGTTCGGGTTGGCCGCGGTGTAGTACGGGTTGTCGGGAACGCCCGCACCGTCCGCGGTGATGTGGAAGATCTTGCCGAAGATCTTGTCGAGGTCGTACACGTTGAGCGCGAACGGGTCGGCCGCGCCCTGGAACCGGGAGCTGTCGCCGGTCGAGACCCATACCGTGCCGTCGGGCGCGGCCACGACGCCGGTGATGCCGTGGATGTCGGTGTTGGCGGCGCCCTCGATGAGCACCTTCTCGGCGGTCAGCCCGGTCGGCTGGGCGGTACCGGTGACCGTCCAGCGCGAAGCGCGCAGCGCGATCCCGCCGCCGGCGACGTCGACCGCGCGTGCCGTGTAGATCGTGCGGGAGGTTGCGTAGTCGGGCGCGATCGCGATTCCGACGAGCCCCAGGTCGCCTGTGCTGCGCACCGGCAGGGTGGCGATGCTCTGGGTCTGCCCGGTGGTGGACACCCAGGCGACGTTGCCCTGCTTCCCCGTGGTCAGCATCGAGCCGTCGGGCAGGTAGGCGAAGTCGGTCAGGTCGTACGGAGCCTGCCCGCTCTGCTGGTCACGCAGGACGAAGCCGGGCGGAAGCACCGGCGCCGCGGACGCCGATGTGGACGTCAGCGGCACCAGCAAGGTCACTATCAGCAACGTCACGAGGGCGTGACAGAGCGCACGGAATCTCGAAGGCATGCAAGGGCCCCTTTCCCCAGTCGAACGTCTCATCGAAGGGGCCTAGGTGGACATTTCACACTTTCGAGTGCCTTTATCGAACTGTGATCACCACCGTCGGTCGATCACCTGCCCCGTGGTCCGGTTCCAGGTGATGTAGCCGCTCTGGAAGCTGCTCTGCCGTCCGATGGGGATGCCGAACTCGTCCGTCGCCGGGTAGCGCAGGTACGACCGCTCCCAGCCGAGCGCGGCCCACCGCTGCCGGATCGCACCGTAGACCGCGTGCGCATCGGTGGCCATCGTCCAGTAGATCGAGCCCGCCTTGGTGAAGTGGTTGTAGCGGCCGACGCCGTCCGGAGTGGCGGACTCGTCCGTGGTGGGGTAGCCGAGCGGGCCTGTCTCCCAGCCGAGCGCCTCCCACCGGACCCGGATGCGGCCCCAGATCGCGTGCGCGTCGGTCTGCACCGTGTAGTAGATGGACGCCTTCTTGCTGAAGTGGTTGAACCGGCCTGCGCCGTCGGGGGTCGGGAGCTCGTCGGTCGTGGGGTAGCCGAGCGGGCCCGCCTCCCAGCCCAGCGCCGCCCATTTGACCCGGATCCGCCCGTACACCGGATGCGCGCCGGTCGACGGCGTCCAGTAGATCGACGACTGCATGGTGCCGGGCCGGTTCGGGAAGTGGTTGTAGCGGCCGACGCCGTCCGGGGTGGCGGTCTCGTCGGTCGCGGGCGGCCCGAACTTCCGGTGCCCGCCCAGCGCGAGGTACTTCTTGAGGATCTCGCCCTCGATCTGCTTCACGCCGGTCTCGGCGCTCCAGTAGAGCCTGCCGTTCGCGTACGGCCGGTAGCGCACGGTCCCGTCGGCGACCTCGGGCCCGACGGGTGCGCCGAGTCGTTGCCGCAGCGCGGGTTCCGCCTGGTAGCGCTTGTCGATCGGGGTGAGGTAGTTCGCGATCAGGGTCAGGTCGTTCGCCGGAACGGTCACGGTCACCGTGCGCGACGCCCGCCCGTCGGACCAGTTCGAGAACGTCGAGACGCCGTCCGCGGCGATCTCCTCCGCCACGACCTCGAACGTCGCGCCTTCGGTCACCATCGCGGTGCTGACCCCGCCCTCGGCCGGGATGCTCAACGCCGCCGCCACGTTGGCGGTCAGCGTCAGCCGGTGCTCACGCGGCATGGCGACGTACGTCTTGCTCGCCGTCACCCCCGCACTGTCGGTCACCGACGCGGTGATCTCGACGTGGGAGTCCTGGTGGTCGGTGAAGGGCACGGTGAACGCCGGTCCGCCGCCCGGCGAGCCGGGATGCGCGTGGCAGGTCGCTTCCTCCGGGCAGTGCCGGATGAGGGTGGTCCACGAGACCGGCAGCACGCCGTCCTCCGCGTCGGTCGCCGTCACCTCGACGACGACCGGTTCCCCGACCGCGAACGTCCGGGCGCCGGGGTCCGTCATCACCGGTTGCGGCGAATGGTTTCCCGGCACCACGACGACGTCCGTACCGCCGGACGCGCCGAGCCGGTCCGTGACGGTGAGCCGCGCCGTCGCTCTCGTGAGCCCGGTGCCGTAGGCGTGGGTCACGCGGACGCCGGTCTGGCTCGTGCCGTCACCGAAATCCCAGTGGTAGGTCAGCGGATCGCCGTCGAAGTCGTAGGAACCGCCGCCGTCGAAGGTGACCGTGCGGGTTTCGGGGTTCGTTTCGGAAGTGGCGACCGCGACCGGTTCCGCGTTCGTCCCCGGATAGCTGAGGCGCCGCAGGTTGCCGGTGTGGATGTCGGCGTACACGATGTCGCCGTTGGCCGCGGCCGCGAACTTGACCGGACCGCCGACTCCGGTGAACTTCGGTGGCCGCTCCGGCGCGCGCACGAGCCTGCCCTGGCTGTCGTACGTCATCGTCCAGATCTTCTGCGTGACGTAATCACCGAAGAAGAAGGCGCCTTTGTATTCGTCCGGATAGGACGATCCACTGTAGACGATCCCGGCGGTGACGCTGTTACCTTCGTCGACGCCGGAACCGTGGTGGTACGCGGTGATCGGCGGCGTGTTGACCACTCCGGCACAGCCCGCCAGCCCGGAATACCCCGGCGTGGGGGCGTTTCCTTCCCAACAGGGCCAGGCGTGGTTCGCCCCAGGCCGCACGACGTCCACCTCTTCCCAGGTGTTCCAGCCGACGTCGCCCACGACCGGCAGGCCGAGCCGCGGGTCGAGGGAGAACCGGAAGGGACTGCGGTAGCCACTGGAGAAGACCTTGGAGCGATTGGCATCCGGGGCCGCGGCGGAGTAGTACGGATTGCCGGGAACGCCGGCGCCGTCCGAGGTGACGTGCAGGATCTTGCCGTAGAGCTGATCGAGGTCGAGCGAGCGCAACGCGCCCGGATCCATCCTGGTGAAGTCGGCGGCGTCGCCGATGGAGATCCACAACGTTCCGTCGGGCGCCGTGACGAGCCCCGTGATGCCGTGGACGTCGTAGAACCCGGGAAGATCGACGAGCACCCGTTCGTTCGCGAGCCCGGTGGGGACGTCCGTGCCGGTCACCGTCCAGCGCGCCACCCGCATGGTGAACGCGCCGCCGCCCGTGTCGAACGACCACGCGAGGTAGATCCGGTGCGACGTGGCGTAATCCGGCGCGATGGCGAGACCGACCAGTCCGAGGTCGCCGCCGTCGTGGACGGGAAGGTTCGCGATCGTCCTGGCCGCACCGGAGACCGGCACCCAGGCGATCTTGCCGCTCTTGCCGATGCTGAGCACGGAACCGTCCGGCAGATAAGCGAAATCGGTCAGATCGAAGGCGGCCTGCCCGCTCGGCTGGTCGCGCAGGACGAAGCCGGACGGCAGAGTGGGCGCTCCGGTCGCTTCCGGAGCGCCCACCCATCCCGGGAGAAGCAGGATGGAAACCGACAGTGCGACGAGTACCCGGCTCCAGATCATCGGCACTTCCCCATTTCCGGCGTGTCCTGGGCACGTCGCCGGGAGCGGGGAAGTCATTGCCGCCGGGAGCTTTCATTTATCTCAAAGCAACCGAACCGCAATCGATCGTCACGCGGTGGAGCGATCAGGCCACGACCTGCACCACATCGCCGTTCTGCAAGGTCGTGAAGTACTTCTGCGAAGCCGCCGCCGACAGGTGGATGCAGCCGTGCGAGTACACCGAGAGGCTGCCGGTGTGGAACGCGATACCCGGCAGGAAGAACACCGAGTTCGGCATCGGCGCGTCGAAGGCCTTCGAGTGGTAGTTCTTGACCTTGGCCGAAACCTGGAACACGCCGGTCGGCGTGGCGTGCCCCTTCTTGCCGGGCAGTTGCTTGACCGGCCCGTAGATGACCTTGCCGTCCTGCAGGAGCCACGTCTTGAGCGCGGAGAGATCCACGCAGGCGCTCACGCCCGGCGAGGCCAGTGCGGCCTTGCAAGGCACGTCGGCGGCGTTCGCGGCGGGCTTGGGCGCCGGTTTCGGCGTGGGCTTCGGCTTGGGCTTCGAAGACGTCGGCTTCGGCGTGGAACTGCTGCTGCTCGGCGTCGGCGTCGGGGACGACGTGGCCGGGGTCGAAGACGGCGCCGACGTGGTCGTGGGCCCGCCTGCCGGGTCGCCCTGCGCGACGGCTCCACCACCGGGCGCGCTGCCGCCGGCGTTGCCCGAACACGCGGTCAGCACCAGCGCTGTGGCCAGTGCGGTCACCCCCACCAGGAACTTCTTCACGACCCTTACCCCCGTTTGTCCGTAGTCCGTCTGACATGGGTAAAGACGGAGCTCACCCGGTCGGGGTTGTTGATCGGCAGGTCACGATCGCGTCTCAGGGGCTGAAGGGGCCCTTCACCTCATCCGATGCGGCGAAGGGAGCTTTCCCCGCATCGCATGCGAGAAAGTCCCTTTCAGCTCAGGGCACGCGGCCTACGACCCTCGCGTACATCCGGCCCGGGTTGGCGCCCTCGTCCAGATATCCGGGCAGCGGCGGCAGGTCCCGCGCGAACACGGCCAGCCGCCCGAACAGTTCGTCCGCGTCGCGGGGCCGCCGTTCCGGGTCCTTCTCCAGCAGATCCGCGAGCAGCACGTTCAGTCCACCCGGGACACCGTCCACTTCGGCCGGACTCTCCTTCACCTGCTTCTCGAACACCGCGTACGCCGTCGGGCCGGTGAACAGCTGCCTGCCGGTCAGCATTTCGTGCAGGACGCAGCCCAGCGCGTACAGATCGCTGCGCGGCCCGGCGATCCCGCGCTGGATCTGCTCGGGCGCCATGTACGCGGGGGTGCCGAGGATCTGCCCGGCGCGGGTGAACTGGGCGACGTCGGTTTCGCGCAGCATCGCGAGCCCGAAGTCGAGCACCTTCACGCTGCCGTCGGGGCACAGCATCAGGTTGGTGGGTTTGAGATCGCGATGACAGATGGACAGCGCGTGCGCGGCGGACAGCACGGCGCAGGCCTGCGCGGCGATCGCGGCCGCCCACGGCACCGGCAGCGGCCCGTGTTCGGCGGCGAGGTCGGCGACGGTCACGCCCTCGATGAACTGCATGACCTGGTACAACCGCTCGTCATAGGTGCCGAAGTCGTACAACGTCGGCGCGCCCGCGTGTTCCAGGGTGGCGAGGATCCGCGCCTCGCGGATGAAACGCTGTTCGAGTTCGGCGTCCGGGCCGCCGGGAAGCCCGAGGAACTTCACCGCCACGCGGCGGCCGAGATGCCGGTCGTGGCCCGCGTACACCGCGCCCATCCCACCCCGCCCGAGCGGCAGCTCGTCGAGTTCGTAGCGATCGGCGATAAGCACTAGTTCTCCGGCTTGAGCTGTCCTTCGGTGAGCCCGGCCAAGCCTAGCCTCACCAGCTCCAGGCCCGATTCCGCCGCCTCGCGCAGGGCGTCCTCGAAGGCGGCGAGCCGGGTGAACGCCGCCCCGTGCGCACGTTGCGTCTCGATCGGCAGGCGCGGGATCCGGGTGCGTTTGAGGTCGATCCTGGTCGATGAGGTCGGCGCGATCTGCCCGGCCGCGCGCAGACAGCCGGCGAGGAACGCGGCGTCGAGCCGTTCGGGATCGGTGCGGTACTTCGACATCGTCGGCTCAGCTGTGAACGTCTCTCCATTGTGGACATATGCGGGCACGGCGGGCGACGCGACGACGTCGCCTTCTTCCACCGATTCCGGCACGGTGAGCACCCCGGACTTCAGCAGTTCCCCGAGCGTGACGTACGAGGGCTTCTCGTCGGACACGACCAGCGATGGCGGTTCCGGCCGAACACCCTCGAAACGCTTGAGGGCTTCAAGGAAGGCTTCGCCCGCGTGTTCACCGCGCGCCTGATGGCGAACCGGGGAAAGGTCGATCTCCTCGTCGAGCAGATCGATGATCCGGACCGTGCCAGGTACGTCGGCACCGCGCAGATATCCCTCCACAGTGGACGGATCAGTCGTCAGAAGAAGCCGGGACGGTGGCCGTTCCCCGGATTCCGGCCGCCGCAGCAACCAGAGATCGGCGCCGCCGACCGTGACCACGGCGCGCAAAGCACCGGCACGCAACAGGTTCCCGCGAATCCTCCGCCCCGTGCGACGGCCGGCCGCGGCGGGGGGCATGCGGATCGCGACGAGCCCGCCGGGTTTCACATGCGCGAGACAGTGCTGCACCCAGGCCAGTTCCGGCTCGCCGCGCGGCGGCTGGCCGTACACCCAGCGCGGGTCGCCGATGAGTTCGTCGTACCCCCATTCCCTTTCGTTGAAAGGCGGATCGCAGACGACAGCGTCCGCGAGAACCCCTTCGTAGGAGTCCATCGACAGGGCGTCCGCGCCGTACATCTCCATGTCCGCCCCCGCGAGCAGGAGCCGATGCGCGGCGATGCACGAGGTCGCCGGATCGTCGACCTGGCCGAGCAGCCGGGTCCCGCCGGAGGCCAGCAGCAGCGTCCCGAGCCCGCACGCGGGATCGAGCACGACACCGGGTTCGGGGCCGATGAGCCGGGACATCAACGTCGCCACCGGTTCCGGCGTGACGGACAGCTGGCGCGAGTGCGCCTCGACGTAGCGTTCGCACAGGAACTCGTAGGCCTCGCGGGCTCCTCGCTCCTCGGCGAAGCGGTCCAGCAGTCCGAGCAGTTCCGCGTCGTCGTAGCGCGGCGAGACGCTCCACACGCCTCGACGCGAGAGATACGACCCCACCCGGCCGACGCGGTCGCCGAGCGCCAGGTCGTCGCCGAGGTTCCGCAGCCGCTGCCAGACCCGGTCGCCGAGCGAGATCTCGACCGGTTTTCCCCGCTCACGCAGCCAGCTTTCGACGGCGAACAGGGAAAAGAGGGGGCTCAACGCCGTCCCGCCGACAGGCGGCGGAAAATCGCCGTAACGTCGACGCCAGTTGCTGACGGCGGCGCGGCCGACTCCGGCGATGCGCGCGATGTCCGCCGCGGTGACGGTGGCTTGCTCCTCCATCGCCGCATCGTAACCGACAGCTGGCTATTCCAACCCTTTGTTTGTGAACTCAGTACACAGCTGCTTTACTGGGGTCCATGAGGTACACCCTTCGGTACGCCGCCGGCTCGGACGTCGGACGGCGCCGCCAGGTCAACCAGGACTCGGTCTACGCCAGCGCCAGGATGCTGGCGGTCGCCGACGGCATCGGCGGGCAGCCGCACGGCGAAGTGGCCAGCGCCGCGGCGGTCGGCGTCCTGTCCCGGCTCGACACGGACCTCCGCGGCTTCGACCTCGCGGACGTCGACCTGGTCGAGGTGCTCACCGGCGGCCTCCGCACCATCGACGACCGGCTCGCCGCGACGGCCGAGCAGGAGCCCGAGACGCGGGGCATGGGCACCACACTGACCGCCCTGCTGTTCGACGGCTCGCATTTCACGGCCGCCCACATCGGCGACTCGAAGGGCTACCTCCTCCGCGGCGGGACGCTTCAGCGCTTCACCCGCGACCACACGCTCGCCCAAGCCCTCGCCGACGACGGCCGCATCGACCCGTCAGAGGTCGAAGGACACCCCCGCGGCTCGCTGTTGATGAAGGCACTCCTGAGCACCGGCAGCGGCGAAGCGGACATCTGGACCTTCGACGCCGTCCCCGGCGACCGTCTCCTGCTGTGCTCGGACGGGTTAACGGCAACGGTTGTCGAAACCGTTATCAAGGACGTCCTCGGCACCTTCCAAGATCCCGCCGACACCGTCCCGAGGCTGATCGACCTGGCCAACGAAGGCGGCGGACCGGACAACATCACCTGCGTCGTGGCCGACGTCCTCGCCCCCGCGGCCGCCTGAGTCACCGAAGCCGCAAACGCAGGTCAGACCCGCCTTCGAGGGGGCGAAACGGCATCCGGTATCGTTCCCCACGGAGGATTGGCCGAGCGGCCTAAGGCGCACGCTTGGAAAGCGTGTTGGGTTCACGCCCTCGCAGGTTCGAATCCTGTATCCTCCGCCGTCAGCAAGGCCCCGGACGTTCCGACGTCCGGGGCCTTGTTGATTACTTAGCAGGACCTTCACTTAACAGAGTCAGTTGATCACGCTAAGTTTAATAGTGGTCGTTCCAGCCCCCGACGTCCCAAGGAGTCCGCCAAAATGGCCGGAGTCGAAGAGATCCGCGCTGGTATCGCGCTCGCGAACGAGAAGGCATCCGCGAGCATCGCCGCACTTCAGCAGGCAGCGCAGTCTCTCGAAGAAGCCCAGCTTTCGCTTTCCCAGGCCACTCAGGGCAGCACCCAGCACGAGGTGAGCCAGGCGCACGGGCTTCTCGCCGAGGCCCTGCAAGGCATCACCGGCATGCAGAGCACCATCCAGGCGGGCATCTCGTCGGCCGAGTCGTACTCGACCCGTCTCTGACATGTACCTCGAGGAACTGCACCAGCTGCTGACGGCCGTCCAAACCGGCCTCGCCGACGGACGCGCCCATGCCGAGCGGGCCAGGAGCCTGCTCGAAGAGTCCAGACGCGCCATCGTGGAACCCCAGGCCCAAGCCGTGCCATGGGTTCCGCCGCAGCTGGCGCAGGCCGACGAGGGAATGGAAAACCTCCTGACGCGCCTTTCCGCCGCTGACGACCTGGTCAGCGGTTACCAATCCCGCCTCTGAGATCGGCGAGCCGGTATGGGCAGCAAAGCGAGTGAACAGCGCAATCGCGTCGCCACGGCGCTCGAGCGGGTCCGGCACCAGATCGGGCTCGTCCTCGGCGCCGCCGCCGGCGCCCGTCAGGCCGCCGAGGCGGAACTGGCCAAACTGCAGCTGGAACAGCACATCGTCCGGGTGGGGATGAACAACTCCACCTCGGAGCAGTACACCGAATGGTCGCGGCATCCCGCCGCGAACGAGGTGTTCGGCCTGCTGGGCAGCGTGCGCGGCCAGTTCTACGCCGACTGGGAAGCGGGCCCGAACGCGTTGCGCGAACTCGTCGCGAACAACGCGCCGGGGCCCGCGAGCCAGCAACCGGGCAACTGGCTCGGCCGCGTCGGCGGGAATCCCGGCATCACCGCGCCCGGGCTGTGGCGCGTCGGCTCGGCGACCGTGCCGGGCCAGGACGTCCCGCGCACCTTCGACGTCGCGGTCCCCTTGCTCGACGAGTCGCATCTGTCCATCACGTCGGCACCGAAGACCAGGGCCGCGGTGGACGGCATCGTGCAGAACCTGCTGATGCGGATCCTGAGCACGTTCGAACCCGGCGCGGTGCGCATCCATCTGTGGGACGTCGGGCAGCTGACCGCGATCCTCCCCGACCTGTATCCGCTGAGCCGCACCAGCGCGCTCACTCTGTACGACCCAGGACGGCTCGAGGACCTCCTCGACGAACTGGCCGGGCACATCCGCCGCATCCACGCGACCGGGATGCAGGCGGGGCACACGTCGCTGCGGGAGATCCGGCGGGCGAGCGGCCAGCGCGTCGAACCGTTCCGTGTCGCGGTGCTCTACGGCAACGGCGAAACCCTCGAACCGGAGCGCGCCCGCGAACTGAAACGGGTCGCCACCGGGGCGCTGGCGGCGGGGATCTGCTTGATCCTGATCGACGTGCCGACCATGCTGTCGACGTCGGTCGAATCGCTGAGCCTGCACGACGAACGGCACGCGACGAGCAGCATGACCGGCCCCGACCTGATGGTCGACCTCGATCCGCCGATGCCGTCCGGGCAGGTCATCCGCGCCGCCGGGCGGATCGCCGAGGCGCTGATCGCCAAACAGGGCGGGCCGCGCGCGTTCGCCGACCTCCTGCCCACCGAACTGGGCAAGGAGAGCTCGGCGCGGGAACTGCGGGCTCCGGTCGGGTTCTTCGAGGGCGAGGCGGTGGAGGTCGTCATCGGCGACGCCAGCCCGCACGTGCTCATCGGCGGGCCGAGCGGTTCGGGGAAGACGAACTTTCTGTATTCGCTGCTCGGCAGCCTCGCGGCGCGGTACTCGCCGGACGAACTCGCGCTGTACCTGCTGGACTTCAAGGAAGGCGTGTCGTTCGCCGGGCTCGCGCCGGGGCGGCGGGACGCCAGCTGGCTGCCACACGCCAAACTCATCGGGGTCAACGTCAACACCGACCGCGAGTTCGGCCTGGCGCTGCTGCGATACCTCGCCGACGAGCTGCGCCGCCGGTCGGCCGCCGCGAAACTGCACGAGGTCACCAATCTCGCGGACCTGCGCGAGCAGGACCCCGGCGGGCACTGGCCGCGGATCGTCGCGGTGATCGACGAATTCCAGTACCTGTTCGCCGGCCGCGACGGCGTGACGGCGACCGCGACACAACTGCTGGAGGACATCGCGCGGCGAGGCCGGTCTCAGGGCATCCACCTGGTGCTGGCGAGCCAGGACGTCGCCGGGATCGAGGCCTTCTGGGGCAAACCTGCGGTGTTCGAGCAGTGCACGCTGCGGATCGCCATGCCGAAGGCGCGGCGGGTGTTGTCCGAGACCAACAACGCGGCCGTCTCCGCGCCGAAGTGGCACGCGGTGATCAACCACGATTCCGGTGTGGCGCACGGGAACCAGCTCGCGCACGTCCCGGACGCGAGCAGCAAGGACGTCTTCAACAAGCTGCAGCACCGGCTCTGGGAGCAGTACTCGGAGTCGTTCAAGCGGCCCCGGTTGTTCGACGGCGCGCATTCCCCGGTGCTGGAACAGTTCCCGGCGTTCACCGATCTGAAGCCGACGGACAAACCGCGGGCGTTGCTCGGCCAGTCCATCGACGTCGACGAGGCCGCCTGCGGGGTCGAACTGCCGAAGGCACCAGGGCGGAACGTCGCCGTCCTCGGCGCGGCCACGGCGGAAGCACTGTCCATCATGGACTCCGCCGCACGTTCGCTGGCCCGCCAGTATCACCGCGAGACAGTGGAGTTCGTGCTCTCGTGCCCCATCGAGGCGTCCGTCCCCGCCGTGGCCGAACTGGCCGAGCGCCTGCGCGCGGAGGGACACCAGGCGACCCTGGTCGACGATCTTCCCGCCCGGGTAATCGATATCGCGGAGAATCTGTCCTCTTTGGACAAAGTGCGGGTGTTGCTGCTGTACGGCGTCGACGCGTCGATCCCCGCCCTGGAGGCGAAGGCGCCCGGACAGCTCAAGAGCGGTCTGGATCAGTTGCGGGTGCTGCTGAAGCAGGGCCCGACGCACGGAGTCCACACCATCGGCTGGTGGCGCAGCATCGCCCGGCTGAAGGACACGCTCGGTTTCGCGGGCACCGACGACATCGGATCCTGGGCGGCGTTGGACGTCCAGGGCAACGAACTGTCGCCGTTCGCCGCCGGGCAGGTGGTGCACTGGTCACCGCGGCCGGGCCGCGCGCTGTTCTTCGACCGCACCACGCACGGCGCCCCTGAGGTGATCATCCCGTTCCAGCGTCCGGAAGGGCTTCTCGATGGATGACGGCATCACCGCGGCCATGCGGTACAAGGAGATCGTCGGCCTCGCGCGCGCTTCGGCGGAGAACCTCCGGAACTGGGAGATCGGCCGCGCGGACGAACTGGAGGCCCGGCTCGCCGAGGCGCACCAGGCCGTCGCGGACGCCGCCGAACGCGAGCAGCGCGCCGTCGACCGGTGCACGCGCTGGTGGAAGATGGCGCAGCACAACGTCGAAGGTCTCTCGTGGCTGCCGGAGGACGAGGAACCACGTCCGGTGCCGACCGCGCGGGCCGGGTACCTGGAGAAGTACCTGGAAGAGGTCAAGCCGAGCTACCAGGAACTCGTCCAGGCCGTCCTTTCCCTCGGGTGGCGCGCCAAACGCTCATAGTCTCCGCAGGTAGACAGGGTGGTTCAGCTTGAAGCCGCACAGGCCCGGCGCACCTCCAAGGAGCTCGTGTCGTTGGCTTTCATGTACTTCAGCGCAGGAGGTCCGCCGGTGACGTGCCCGTCGACGTCAGCGGCAGGCCGAGCGCGACGCGTTCGGTGAGCCAGGCGCTCGGCCGGTAGCGCTGGTCGCCCGTGCTCGCGACGAGACCGCGTAGCACTCGCAGCACGAGATCCGCGCCCGCTTCGTCGCCCCAGGTCAACGGCCCGCGCGGGTAGCCGAGGCCGAGGCGGACGGCGGTGTCGATGTCCTCCGGCGTCGCGAGGCGTTGCCCGGCGATGAAACAGGCGGTGTTGACGATCGACGCGAGCAGCCGCTGCGCGATCGGAGCGGGGCCGTCGCGGACCACGGTCACCGGCAGTCCGGTCGCGGCGAGCGCGCCCCAAGCGGTGCGGCCGGCGGCCGGGTCGAGCGCGGGGTGGACCGAGAGTGTCAGACGTTTCCCGTAGCCGCCGAGGGGATCGACGCCGACGACCCGTTCCGGCGGGAGACCCGCCGCGAGCGCGGTGTCCACAGTGGACGCACCGATCGGGCTGACGATCAGGACCGTGTCCGGGTAGGCGGAGTGCACCACCTGGATACCCGCCGCCGAGAGCAGCGTGCCGAGGCGTTCGTCGTCGACCCATACCGGAGTGCTCGGGGCCTCCGGCGCGGCCGGTTCCGGCTCGACCTGTTGTTGCCCGTCGACATAGCTGTAGAAGCCTTCACCGTTCTTGCGGCCGAAGAGCCCGGCGGCGACGCGGGGGCGCGTCAGCCACGACGGCCGCAACCGCGGTTCGCCGTGGAAGCCGCTCCAGATGCTTTCGAGCACGGCGTGCGAGACGTCGAGACCGGTGAGGTCGAGCAGTTCGAACGGGCCGAGTTTCAGGCCGAGCACGTCACGGGCGACACGGTCCACTTCGGCCGGGCTCGCGATCCCTTCGGAGAGGATCTGCAGCGCCTCGGTGCCGAGCCCGCGGCCGGCGTGGTTGACCAGGAACCCCGGTGCGTCGCGGGCGAGGACCGGTTCGTGTCCCCAGCCGCGGACGAGTTCGGTCATGGCGGGCGGCAGCCACGCGGCGGTCCGCGCGCCGGGCACGACCTCGACCAGCCGCATCAGCGGGACCGGGTTGAAGAAGTGGAGGCCGAGCAACCGGCCGGGATCGGTCAGCGCGGCACCGATCTCGGTGACCGAGAGCGAGCTGGTGTTGGTGGCGAACACGGTGTCCGGGCCGCACACGCGTTCCAGCTCGGCGAACAGCGCGCGTTTGATCTCCAGATCCTCGCGGACCGCTTCGACGACGAGATCGACGCCGTCGGCGGGGGCCAGCGGGCCCTCGGCCGCGATCAGCCTGCCCTTCGCCGACTCGGCGGCCTCCTCGGTGATCTTGCCCTTCGAGGCGAGCTTGCCCAGCATCGCGCCGACGTGGTCGATGGCCTCGCCGACCGCCTCGGGCCGGGCGTCGGCGAGCT
Source organism: Amycolatopsis japonica (assembly GCF_000732925.1). NCBI lineage: Bacteria > Bacillati > Actinomycetota > Actinomycetes > Pseudonocardiales > Pseudonocardiaceae > Amycolatopsis > Amycolatopsis japonica. Next base: position 8,519,483 of record NZ_CP008953.1, on the reverse strand, counting down.
CGACCTCGAGCCCCGCCGTCACGGCGAGCTGGACGATGCCCCGGCCCATCACCCCGGTTCCGATGACCCGGATCCTGCCGACCTGCTCCGCCCACTTCTCCACCGCGAGCCGCCTTTCCGTCGATGTAGTCCCGTCGTGACGCTAGCCGCCACGCCGGTATCTCGCCCGGACGGGTGATCCGTGCGCCACTCGGCGTAAGGCCACCGAGCCGCCGAGGTCTCCTCCGCGAAAACCGAGTGTTCCGCGCACCACCCCCCGAAGGGAAACCTCCCATGGCCACCGTCCCCGCCGCCGCAGCCGTCCGGACCACGCCGTTGCTCCTCGTCGCCGTTCTCTTCGGCGCGGTCGCCGCGTTCCTGGCGAGCCAGGCGTTGTGGTCGCTCACCGCACTGGCCGTCGTGGTCGCCGCCGCCGTCCTCGCGGGCGGGGTCTGGCTGTCCGGACGGAAGCCCGCGACCGAACTCTAAGATCGCCGTGTGACGGCGAAACGCTTGACGCGGGAGGAGAGCCGCGAGCAGACCAGGCAGCGCCTGCTCGCGGCGGCCGCCGAGCTGTTCTCCGAACGCGGGGTCAACGGCACGTCCGTCGAGCAGATCGCCGAGCGGGCGGGTTTCACGCGCGGCGCCTTCTACGGCAACTTCGACGGCAAACACGAGCTGGTCGTCGAGTTGCTGCGCCGCCGCACCCAGCGCGAGGCCGAGGAGGTCGCCGCGTTGCGTGACGGCGTCGGGTCCTTCGCCGAGATGATGGACCGGTTGCGCGCCTGGAACGTCGAGCGCGCCGAACACCTCGCCGGCTGGCTGACGCTGCGCACCGAGCTGGCCCTCTACGCGTTGCGGAATCCCGATGCCCGCCCGCTCGTCGGCGAAGGCGAGAAGTCGACAAGGGCACTGCTGGAGACTTCGATCCGGACCGAACTCGCCGCGCGGGGCGCGGAACCGCCCGCCGATCCGGCCTTCCTCGCGCTGATCCTGCACGCGCTCGAGGACGGTCTCCTGCTGCAGCGCTTCCTCAGCCCGGAGGGAACCGGCGACGAGGACGTCGTGGACGCCGTCCAGCTGCTGATGCGCTCGTGGACCGCGCTCAGCCGGTCATCTTGATCCCGGTGAACTCGGCCATCTGACGGACCCCGTGCGCGAAGAAGGCGTCCGCCGGGTCGACGGAGCCGACGTACTGGCCGAACAGCTCGAAGTTGATCATTCCGAACAGCTGGGTCCAGGCCATGATCAGCCGAGAGGCGGTCTCGGGGCCCAGGTTGACCTTGAGGATTTCGGTCAGCGCGTCGAGCTGGTGCAGCAGCTCGACCGGCATCTCGCCGACCTCGGTCTCGACCCGGAGGTTCGCGTCGCGCAGGACCGCGACCAGCGCGAAGGCCACCCGGCCGGCGGGGGCGACGGTGTCCTGCGGGGCCTGGTAGCCGGGGATCGGCGAACCGTAGATCAGCGCGTACTCGTGTGGATGCGCCTTCGCCCAGGCGCGGACCGCGTGCCAGATCGACACCCACCGTTCCAGCGGGGCCTTCTTCGGGTCGTCTGCGGCCTCCGCGGCTTCTCCGACGGCGTTGTAGGCGTCGACGATCAGGGCGGTCAGCAGCTCCTCGCGGCTGGAGAAGTACCGGTAGAGCGCGGACGACACCATGCCCAGCTCGCGCGCGACCGCGCGGAGGGAGAGGCCGAGCGCGCCGACTTCGGCGAGCTGGCGGCGGGCTTCGTCCTTGATCTCACGGGTGAGTTCGGCGCGGGCACGTTCGCGCGCGGTCTGAGTGGCGGCCATGCTCTCACTGTAGAGCATTGCACCTAAACGAGAGCAGCGCTCTTGACATGGCGCACCGCTCTGGTGTTCACTGCTCTTAACAGAGAGCACCGCTCTCGCAAACTTCGAGGAGACGAGATGACCACCAACGCCGCCGCCACCACCGGAGCCGCCCCGGAGACCGCCGCGATCCGCTACGTCAAGCCGGCCAAGGCGACCAACGCGTTCAACGAGTTCGTGCTCAAGCTGACGAAGCTCGGCGTCAGCGTCCTGGGCAGCCGGGTGCTCTCGGTCCGCGGTCGCAAGAGCGGCGAACCGCGCTCCGTCCCGGTCAACCTGCTGAAGCTGGACGGCGAGCGCTACCTGGTCGCTCCGCGCGGTGTCACGCAGTGGGTGCGGAACCTGCGCGTCGCCGGTGAGGGGCAGCTCAGCGTCGGACGCCGCACCGAGACGTTCACCTACACCGAACTCGCCGACCACGAGAAGCCCGAGATCCTGCGCGCGTACCTCAAGCGCTGGAAGTTCGAGGTCGGGGTGTTCTTCGACGGTGTCGACGCGAAGGCGTCGGACGAGAAGCTGCTGGAGATCGCGCCCGGCTACCCGATCTTCAAGATCGTCTGATCACGCGTGTCCGGCGGTGACGGCCCCGGCTAGTCGGCCCGGTCCTCACCGGAGGTCTGCCGTGTGCGGCGGGCGGTGGCCGCCACCAGCACCACCCCGACCAGGAACGCGACGAGCCCGATCAGGAACCACAGCTTCTGCCCGGTCATGAAACTGCCGGTCAGCACACCGGCGCCCTGCAGCACCCAGACACCGCCGACCAGCAGGAAGACCAGCCCGATCGTGAGCGTGACCCAGCGTTTCATCCACAGCTCCCCGCGTCGACGTGCCCTGTGGCGATTCTGGCATCGGGCGCCCCGCCCGGCGAACCGATCAAGCCCGGCGGGGTCAGTTCCCCACCAAGCCGTTGCGATAGGCGTAGACGACGGCGTGCACCCTGTCCCGCAGCCCGAGCTTCGCCAGGATCCGCGAGACGTGGGTCTTCACCGTCTCCTCGCCCACATGCAGGCGCACGGCGATCTCCGCGTTGCTGGAGGCGTCGGCGACGAGCAGGAGGACTTCGCGTTCGCGTGAGGTGAGCCGTTCGAGTTCGGCCGGTTCGGCGGCCGCCGGTTCGATGCTGGTGGCGAAGGTCGACACCAGCCGCCGGGTCACCGTCGGGTCGATCAGCGCGTCGCCGCGCGCGGCCACCCGCATGGCCGAGACGAGTTCTTCGGGCGCGAGGCTCTTCAGCAGGAACCCGCTCGCACCGGCGCGAAGCGCGCGATACACGTACTCGTCGGAGTCATACGTCGTCAGCACGAGGACCCGGGTGTCGTTGCCGGGCGCGGACATGATCGCCTCGGTCGCGGCCAGACCGTCCAATTTGGGCATCCGGACGTCGAGGACGGCGACGTCCGGCCGCAGCGAGGCCGCCTGCGCGACGGCTTCGCGCCCGTCCGCCGCCTCGCCGACGCATTCGAAGTCCGCCTGGGTGTCGAGCACCGCGCGCATCCCGGACCGGAACATCGCGTGGTCATCGGCCAGCAGAACCCGGATCACTGTGCCTCCAAAGGAAAACCGACTCGAACCCGCCAGTGCCGCCCGTCGTCGAGCGGTCCGCATTCGGCCTGTCCGCCGAACAACGCGACCCGCTGCCTGATCCCGGCGAGACCGCGTTTCGTCGACTCGGCCGACGCGTTCGGGCGGCCGATCTCGTTGGTGATCGTGAGGAGTACTTCCGTCTGCCGGTAGGCGAGGTCGATCTCGACGATCCCACCGTCCCCGTGCCGGAGCGCGTTCGTCAGCGCCTCCTGCGCGATGCGGTACAACGCGATGTCCACCGAACCCGGGAGTTCGCGCGGTCCGCCGTGACTGGTCAGCCGCGCGGGCAGCCCGGCGGTGCGGAGGTTGTCGAGCAGTTCGTCGAGGTTGTCCAGCCCCGGCTGTCGCTGCACGGCACCGTTCTCCTTGCCGTGCAACAGATCCAGCAGACGCCGCAGGTCGGCCATCGCGGCCCGGCTCGACGATTCGACGGCGGAGAGCGAACGCCGGACGGCGGGTTCGCCCTCCGGCAGCCCGAGCCGTGCGGCACCGGCGTGCACGCCGATCGCGCTGACGTGGTGGGAGATCACGTCGTGCAGATCGCGGGCGATCGTCGTGCGTTCTTCGACGACGGCTCGGCGGACGGCCTCGGCTTCGTGCTGCTGCCGTTGTTCCTCCGCGCGCTGGAGATCGGCGATGTACGCGCGCCGCGCGGTCGTGTAGCGGCCGACCATCCACGGCAGCAAACCGCTCACGCCGACGTCGATGACCAGCAGGCGCCAATCCCGGTCGCCGCGGTCGACCGGGATGAGGTTGCAGGCGACGAGCCCGGCGAGCATCGTCACCAGGGCGGCCACCGCGGGTTTGGTCGCGAGCCAGGCGCCCGCGCGGTAACCCGCGATCAGCACGCCGGCGTTGGTGGCCTGCAGGTAATGGTCGTACGGGAACAGCAGGAGCGGCGCGGCGGCCAGCAACGCGCCGTGCGCGGCGGAAACCCAGCCGGAATACCGCGAAGGCCCGGCGAGCGCGGCGTTCGCGAGGATGCCGCCGATCAGGAGAACCCAAGCCTGCCAGCCCAGTGAGAGCGGCGGACCGGCGATGAGGAACAGCCCGGCGTCGGCGATCAGGCAGACGGCCGCGACCGCGCACGCCTGCCTCGCCAACGAACCGCTGATGTCCCGCACGGGCTCAACTCTGCCCTATTTCGCTGGACAGGGGTTCCTAAGATCGAAACCCATGGGGGCAGCGAAGACACCCGTGCTCTGGACGACCGGGGCGCCGGGAACCGGGAAATCGACCACCGCCTGGGGTTTGTACACCCGCCTGACGCAAGCGGGCGGAAGCGTCGCGTACGTCGACATCGACCAGCTCGGGCTGATCGGTCCGCCGCCCGGCGGCGGGGACGCCGCGCACGCGATCAAGGCGGCCAATCTGCTGCGCGTACTGGAAGTCCTGCGAGGCACCGCGCAGGTCGTCGTGTCCGGAGTGGTGGACCCGGCGAAGCCGTACATCGAGAGCCCGGACTTCGATCTCACGCTCATCCGGCTGACGTGCGATCGCGACGAACTCCGGAGCCGCTTCCTCGGCCGTGGCTCACCCGCCGCGGCCTTGCCCGACCTCTTCGCGGTGGCGGACGTCTACGACCGCGCCGGTTTCGGCGAGGCGATGGACACGACCGGCCAGCGGCCCGAGCAGACCGTCGAAGCGCTGTTCCGCAGCTGCACCTTGGACGCCGGAACCGTTCGCACGCCGGACGCGGGACAGCCGCAGCCTGGACCGGTGACCGTGGTTACCGGCCCGACGGCGGTCGGCAAGTCGACAGCCGCGTTCAGCGCGCTCCGCGATCTCTGGGAGCGCGGGATCCCCGTGGCCTACGTCGATCTCGCGCAACTCGGCTTCGCGCACCCCGGCCCGGATCCGGCACTGGAAGCGGCGCTCCTTTCGGCCGTCTGGCGCGGCTATCGCGACGCGGGAGCGAAGCGGCTGATCGTCGTGGCCCGGGAATTCCGCCCGGAGCACCGGCGGGTCTTCGACGCGGTCACCGTCGTCCACCTCGACGCGGACGACGCCACGCTCACCGAGCGAGTCCGGCGCCGGGCCGAAGGCGAGTCCGCCTTGCTGGCGGGCGACGAACTTCGCGGCGCGCCACCCGGCGTACGGGACCGGGTGGCCGCGCGTGCGGTCGCCGAAGCGGCGCGGATGCGGCGCTCCGGCGGCGATCGCGTCGTCCTCGACACCTCAGGGCAGGAACCCGCCGAAACGGCCGCCGCGCTGCTCGCCGAGCTGGCTCAGTAGCGCCGCTGACCGTCCTGGCCCTGTCCGGGCGGCCCACCGCGCTGGTTCTGTCCTGGTTTGCCGATGGTCGTCGCCGTCGCGGTGTTCCCGGTGACCTTGGCGGTCACCATCACCGTCTCGCCGACCTTGGGTTCGCCGGTCTTCATGGTCGACGCGTCGATCGTGTAGACCTGCTTGTAGCCGTCCTTGCTGGTCAGGCTGACGGAGGTCGCGCTGACCTCGGTGACCTCCCCGGTCTGCGTCCGCTCGGTGCTGTAGCCGCCTTTGCCGTCGGAGACGACGAAGTCGCCGTGCAGCGTGTCGCGAGGCATACCTCCGCCGGGGCCCATGAGCACCCGGCCGCCGCCGGGGCCGCCCGTCATCGTGCCCCGTTCGGCGCCGTTCGCGGCGGTCCCGGCCCAGATCGCGGCGCCACCGCCGGCGGCGATCACGACCGCCGCCCCGGCCGCGATCGCGGTCTTGCGACCCGACCAGGTCTTCTTCGGTTCGCCTTCCGGGGCGGGCGCACCCCATTCGGCGGGTTCGGTCGGTTCGGTCATCTGGACGCCTCCCTGTACTCGGTTGCGGCCATGGTCGGCGCCGTCGCTGTGCGGGAGCTGTGCCGCCGGTGGGCACGCGCTGTGATTCGCACCCCGGCAGGGTGATCGTTCACAGGAAACGCACAGGCGGCACACAGAGAAGCCTCATCGGCGCCGCCCAGGATGGCACCATGACCAGTGTGAACGTCCCTTCGTCCGGTTCCGCGAAGGCCGGCCTGCGCCGTGCCGACGGCAGCCCCGTACGGGTGCTGGTCGTCGATGACGAGGCGACCTTGTCCGAACTCGTGTCGATGGCGCTGCGCATGGAGGGCTGGGACATCCGCACCGCCGCCGACGGCACCGAGGCCGTCCGCGTCGCGCGGGAATTCCGGCCGGACGCGGTGGTGCTGGACGTCATGCTGCCGGATATGAGCGGCCTGGAAGTCCTGCGCCGCCTGCGTTCCGAGGTGCCGAACCTGCCGGTGCTGTTCCTGACCGCGAAGGACGCGGTGGAGGACAGGATCGCCGGTCTCACCGCGGGTGGCGACGACTACGTCACCAAACCGTTCAGCCTGGAGGAGGTCGCGCTGCGGTTGCGCGCGCTGCTCCGCCGCGCGGGCGGGGTCGCCGGGCCGAGCGGGTCGACGCTCGTCGTCGGCGACCTGACCCTGGACGAGGACAGTCGCGAGGTTCACCGGGGTGGCGATCTGGTGCCGTTGACCGCGACCGAGTTCGAACTGCTGCGTTATCTCATGCGCAATCCGAAGCGTGTGCTGTCCAAGGCGCAGATCCTGGACCGGGTGTGGAGCTACGACTTCGGCGGCCAGGCCAATATCGTCGAGCTCTACATCTCCTATCTCCGCAAGAAGATCGACGCCGACAGGGAACCGATGATCCACACGATGCGCGGCGCCGGGTATGTCCTCAAACCCGCGGGGTAGGCGGCCGTGGTCCCTGCGTCGACGGCTGATCGCGCAGGTCGCGGGCCTGCTCGCGCTCGTCTGCCTGGTGGTCGGCGTGGTCACCGAACTGGCGTTGCGGAACTTCCTGATCGACCAGCTCGACGCCCGCCTCGCCGAGACCAGCGAGCGTGCCAGCCGCCCGCCGCCCCCGGGCCGTCCCGGCGGGGAAAGGGTTCCCGAGGGCCTTCGCGCGTATGGGCAGAGCACCGGTTCGTTGTTCGTGAACGTGTTCCCGGACGGACGCGTGCTCGCGGCGGTGCTGCGGTCCAGCTACGACGCGAAGGTCACCGATCCGTTCCCGCACGACGAGATCAGCCCCACCCAGATCGGCACCCTGCTGCGGTCGACGACGGGTGACAAGCCGACCGACGTGAACCTCGGGTCGCTCGGGGAATACCGGGTGGTGGCGAAGAAAACGGCGGGCGGTGGCGTCGCGATCACCGGGCTGCCCACCAAGGATGTCACGGATACGTTGTGGAGCCTCGGTTTCATCTTCGGCGGGGTCGCCGTCGGCGGCATCCTGCTGGCGGGCGCGCTCGGCGCGGTGACCGTGCGGCGCACCATGAAACCCCTGGACCGCCTGGCCGCCACCGCGACCAGGGTCGCCGAACTCCCGCTGGATCGCGGCGAGGTCGCGTTGTCCGAGCGAGTGTCCGAAGTGGACACGGATCCGCGGACCGAGGTCGGGAAGGTCGGGTTCGCGCTCAACCGCATGCTCGGCCACATCTCGAACGCGCTTTCCGCCCGGCAGGCCAGCGAAAGCCGGGTGCGCCGGTTCGTCGCGGACGCCAGCCACGAACTGCGGACGCCGCTCGCGGCCATCCGCGGCTACGCGGAACTCACCCGGCGCTCCGGCTCCGAGGTGCCGCCGGACATCGCGTTCGCGATGGGCCGCGTGGAGTCGGAATCGACGCGGATGACCGGCCTGGTCGAGGATCTGCTGCTGCTAGCGCGGCTCGACTCCGGCCGTCCGGTGGTGCGCCGGCCGGTGGACCTCTCCCGCCTGGTCGCGGACGCCGTCGCCGACGCACATGTCGCCGGGCCGGAGCACAAATGGCTGCTGGAGGTCCCGCCGGAGCCGATCACCGTCCTCGGTGACGCGGATCAGCTGCATCAGGTGGTGATCAATCTGCTCGGCAACGCGCGCACGCACACCCCGGCAGGCACCGAGGTCACCACCTCGCTGTCCATAGTGGACTCGACGGTGACGCTGTCCATTGTCGATGGTGGGCCGGGGATCCCGCCGGAGATCCTCCCGGAGGTCTTCGAACGTTTCGCCCGCGGCGACGACTCACGGTCACGGGCGGCGGGCAGCACCGGGCTCGGACTGGCCATCGTCGCGGCCGTCGTCGCCGCGCACGGCGGGCAGGTCGGCGTCGCCAGCCGCCCGGGACACACGGAGTTCCGGGTGGTGCTCAGGGCCGCCACTCACTGTTAGCGCCGCAGAGGATGACGCAGGGCAGATCGCCTTCGGTCCGCCCGGCCAGCCACGCGGCGAACGGGACCGCGGCGGCCGGTTCGACGGCGAGGCGGAACTCCTCCCAGAGCCGGTCCCGCGCGGCGAGCAGTTCCTCGTCGCTGACCAGCACGGACGTCACCCGGTCCCGGAGCACGGCGAACGGGGCGTCCCCGACCCTGGTCGCGCCCAGCGCGGACGCGGCCACCGAGTCGATCTCCACGTCCACCGGCTCGCCCGCCTCCAGCGCGGCGCCGAGCGCGCGGCACCGCTCCGGCTCGACGGCGAACGTCGGCAAGCCGGCCAGCGACGTCCCCGCGACCAGCCCGCCACCGCCGACCGCGACCAGGAACGCGTCGACGTCCGGCGCGTCCTGGACCACTTCGGCCGCGACGGTGCCCTGACCGGCGACGACGGCAGGATCGTCGTACGCGTGCAGGTATCGCGTACCCGGCTCGGCGGCGGCTTCGAGCGCCTTCGCGGCTGCCTCGGCATACGTCGCTCCGTGACGGATGAGCTTCGCGCCCGTGGCCTCGATCCGGACCGTCTTCGCCTGCGGAGCCGACTCGGGCACGTACACCGTCGCAGGCAGATTCAGCAGCGAAGCCGCCGTCGCCACGCCCAGCCCGTGGTTGCCGCCGGACGCCGTCAGCACCCGCTCCGGCAACGGGCCGCTCACCAGCGCGTTCACCGCGCCCCGCAGTTTGAACGATCCGCTCCGCTGCAGATGCTCCAGCTTGAGGACCAGCGGCCGTCCGTCGACCTCGGCGCGCAACACCGGCGTGCGCCGCACGAACGGATGAACGGCCTCGGTGGCCTTGAGGACATCTTCCCAGGTCGGAGTACTCATACCCCCCACTGTCCTCCATGCCGGGACGGGAGTGACTACACTGGTCCTCGGATCCCGCGCGGCGTCCATCTTGTGAACCTCCCCAGGGCCGGAAGGCAGCAAGGATAAGCAAGCTCTGACGGGTGCGCGGGATCCCCTTTTTTGGGGCTAGAAGATCCCGAACACATCCTTCGGCGGCACGGGCGACGGCAGGGCTTCCGCGTCCGTGATGGGTTTCGCCTTGCCCTGGAGCTGCCGCAGGTCTTCTCCCGCGACGCAGCGCGCCGGATACGCCGACGAAGCGGCGCGCCGGGTCAGGTTCGCGACGGGAAGCTCGACGCGGGAAGCGGCTACCACGATGTTCCCGAACCGGCGGCCCCGCAGGACGCCCGGCTCGGCCAAGATCGCCAGGTGGGGGAAGGAATCCGCCAGCGTCGCCAAGAACCGGCGAAGGAACGGCAGGTTCGGCCCGTCCGACACGTTGGCGACGTAGGTTCCGGCCGGGCGGAGGACCCGCGCGATCTCGTTCGTGAACTCGACGGTCGCGAGCCCGCCGGCCAGGACCCCGCGTTCGAAAGCGTCCACGATGACCAGGTCGGCCGAAGCGTCGTACCTGCCGGAGACCCCTTCGCGGCCGTCGCCGACACGGACCTTCAGTCCCTTCAGGCCCAGCTGCTCGCGGACGAGCGCGACGAGCTCACCGTCGGCGTCGAAGACCAGCTGCCGTGATCGCGGCCGCGCCGCGGCGAGGTAGCGGGGGAGCGTGCAGGCCGCCCCGCCGACGTGCAGCGCGTCGAGCGGGCCTTCGCCGAGGCAGTCGACGACGTCGGCGATCCTGCGGATGTAGTCGAACTCGAGATCGGTGGGGTCGTCGAGGTTGACGTGCGACTGGGCGACGCCGTCGACCGAGATCATCCAGGCGTTGGGACGGTCGGCGTCCTGGAGCAGTTCGGCGGTGCCGAAGCGCACCGGATACCTGCCGGGGGTCGGTGCCGGTCTCACCTGTCGGGCCCTCCCGGTAGTCTCGCCGCGTGGCTCTAGCTCTATACCGAAAGTACCGTCCGGCTACCTTCGCCGAGGTCGTCGGGCAGGAGCATGTGACCGATCCGCTGCGCATCGCGCTGGCCGCCGGTCGCATCAACCACGCCTACCTCTTCTCCGGCCCGCGCGGCTGCGGCAAGACGTCCAGCGCCCGCATCATGGCGCGGTCGTTGAACTGCGCGAAGGGCCCGACGCCGGATCCGTGCGGCGAGTGCAACTCGTGCCGCAACCTCGCGCCCGAGGGCCCCGGCAGCGTCGACGTCACCGAGCTCGACGCGGCCAGCCACGGTGGTGTCGACGACGCCCGCGAGCTGCGGGACAGGGCGTTCTACGCCCCGGCCGACTCGCGCTACCGCGTCTTCATCATCGACGAGGCGCACATGGTCACCACGCAGGGCTTCAACGCCCTGCTGAAGATCGTGGAAGAGCCGCCCGAGCACCTGATCTTCATCTTCGCGACCACCGAACCGGACAAGGTGCTCCCCACCATCCGGTCGCGGACGCACCACTACCCCTTCCGGCTGATCCCGCCCAGCTCCATGCGCGAACTGCTGGAACGCAACGTCGCCGCCGAGGGCGCGACGGTCGAGCCCGCGGTGTATCCGCTGGTCATCCGCGCGGGCGGGGGTTCGGCGCGGGACACGCAATCGGTGCTCGACCAGCTGCTGGCGGGGGCCGGGCCGGACGGCGTCGACTACTCGCGCGCGGTGTCGCTGCTGGGCGTCACCGACGTCGCGCTCATCGACGGCATGGTCGACGCGCTGGCCGCGGACGACGCGGCCGCCGTGTTCGGCACCGTCGAGCGGCTCGCCGAGGCCGGGCACGACCCGCGCCGGTTCGCCACCGACCTGCTCGACCGCCTGCGTGACCTGGTGCTGCTGCGTTCGGTGCCGGACGCGGGGGAACGCGGCCTCGTCTCCGCGCCGGACGACGAGCTCAAGAAGATGAAGGAGCAGGCGGGCAAACTGGAGCCCGCCACGCTCTCGCGCTACGCCGACATCGTCCACAATGGACTATTGGAGATGCGGGGCGCGACCTCGCCGCGGCTCGTGCTGGAGCTGCTGACGGCGCGGATGCTGCTGCCGTCGGTCGCGGAGAGCACCGACGCGTTGCTCGCCCGTCTCGAACGGCTTGAGCGCCGCGCCGCTTCGGCCCCGGCGCCCGTCGCCGCTGCTCCGGCGCAGGCCGCTCCGGTGGCGCAGTCCGCGCCCGCCCCGGCCGCTCCGCCCTCAGGGGAGCCCGTCCGCGAGTTCCAGCGGCCGTCGCAACGGGCCGCCGCGCCCGCTCCGCAGCAGGCCGCACCCGCTCCGCAGCCCGCCGCGCGACCCGAGCCGGTCGCCGAGCGGCCCGCCCCGCAACGTCCTTCCGCGCCGACTCCGCCGCCCGCCGCACCCACGCCCGCCCCGGCTGCGGCTTCGGGCGACGCGGCGCCCGTATCGGACGCGGACGGCATCCGCGGCAAGTGGCCGCACGTGCTCGCCGCGATCCGCAAGGTGCCGGGCGGCCGCAGCACCGAAGCGATGCTCACGCAGGCGAGCGTGGTGAGCGTCGAAGGCCACGCCGTCACTCTCACCCACAGCGCGGAGCCGCTGGCCCGGCGGCTTTCCGAGCCGCACAACGCGGAGCGGGTCGCGGCCGCGTTCAAGGAGGTCTTCGGCGGCGATTGGCAGGTGCGTTGCGTCCACGGCGCCGCACAGGCCCGGCAGGCCGCCGCTCCGAAGGCCGCGCCGCCGCCCCCCGCGCCTGAACGATCCTTCACTCGCCGGTCCGCCGAAGCGCCCAGCGCGCCTCCGGCGCCTCCCGCGCCGAAGCCGGAGCCCCAGCGGCCGAAGGTGACGACCAGCGAGCCGGACATCCCGCTCCCGCCCGAGCCGGTCGAGGAGGACGAGGACCTCTACAACGAGGACGCGAGCCCCGCGCCGCCGCCTCCGCCGCTCCCACCCGAGAAGGATCCGGAAGAGATCGCCCGGAAGCTGCTCGCCGACCACCTCAACGCCCGCCCGCTCGACGAACGCAAGTAGTCCTCTGGATGCGGTCCTTGCACGCGCAAGGAGCGCATCCAGAGGACGAAACGCGGGGCTCGACGGGTCAGGGTGACTCGTCGAGTTCCCCGGCGAGCAGCGCGGTGCCGAGCCGGGTGAGGTGGTGCAGGATGGCGCTGCCCTGCCGGACGCTGGTGACGAGCCCGGCCTCGCGCAGCACGGTGGCCTGCTTGCTGGCCGTGCCGATCGAGGTGCCGAGGCATGAGGCCAGCTTGCTGGTCGTACGCGGGACATGCAGCGCGCCGAGGCTTTCGGCGCGGGTCCGGCCGAGAAGCGCCACCAGTTCGGGGGACACGTCCGCCGGGCGGGCGCTCGTCGGGCCGGCGGGGTACAGCAGCACCGGCGGCAGCGCCGGATCGATGAAGGTGACCGGCGTTTTCGCGCAGAACCGGCTCGGGATCAGGGTCAGTCCCCGGCCGCCGAGATGGACGGTCCGCTGCCGGGGGTACGCGATCTCCAGCACCTCGCCGTCCCAGCCGCGGACGCCGGGGATGCCGCGCATCATCGCCCCCGCGCCCTCGGTGGCCAGCGTGCGGACCCGCCGGGCCCGGTCGGCGGCGACGGTCTCGCGCATGCTGTGCCAGACCGGCGCGATCACCAGGTCGTACGCGTCGCGCAGTGCGCCGACGACCCCGTGGACCTCGTCGCGATCGCCGTCGGCGAGCCGTTTCACCCAGGTCGGGGCGGCGCCGGTGAACACGGTCCGGAGATCGGCGCACAGCCGTCCGCGAGGAGTGCACGCCACCGCTTCGAGCCCGCTTTCGAAGGAGCCCGCCGTCGTGGGCGGGGTCAGGAAATCGGGAAAGTTCCCCTTCGGTGGGACGAGGGTGAACAGCGTCTTCAGCGATCGTGCCGCTTCCTCGTTCTGACGCAGGTTCTGCTGGACCCGCTGCCGCCAGGCCGACGGGCGGTCCTCTCTCAGCTGATGCGAGCCGAGGACCAGCTCCCACAGCGGGTCCGGTGCGTCGGCTATGCGGATCCCCTGGAGATCCTTCCGATCGAAGATCATGCGCAGAGTCATGCCTGGTCCCCCTCAAGACGGCATTTTCTTCTCCGGCGGTAACTCAAACGTGCCGGACCCGCTGAGACAAGCCGATCGGCCTAATCCGGGAGGGTGGGACGACAAGCCCCTGCTGACCTGCGGAGACACGGGCGCGTGAGACGTTTCCGGGAGGCCGGGGCCCGGTGATGTTTTCGCTGGGACGAAAAGGTGTGTCCCGTTCGCCGGTCATCGGTGACGCTTCGTGGGCACCATCCGGGGGAGGGACCCATGGCAGGAGGAGAACACGGCCGGGCCTTGGCGGAACTGCTCGAAGGGCTGAAACGGCGTAGCGGGCAAAGCTACGAACGGATCGGCGCCAAGGCGCATCTGAGCCGATCGACCGTCCACCGCTACTGCAGCGGTGCCAGCGTGCCGGCCGCGTTCGGCCCGCTGGAACGGATCGCGACGGTCTGCGAGGCCGAGCGCGACGAACTGTCGAAGCTCTTCCGGCTGTGGGAACGCGCGGACGCGGCACGGGGAGAGGTCGCGTCCGCGCCTCCCGCCCCGCATCCGGTCCCCGAGCCGAGGGGGCGTGACCGGATCGGGTGGTGGCCGCTGCTGGCGTCGCTCGTCATGGTCACCGTGGTCGGGGCGAGCGCGGTCCCCGCGGCGGAACCGGTCGCGCCGGCGATCCATGCCCCGATGTGGACCGAGTTCCCGTCCCCTGTGGACAGTGCGTTCTTCGGCGTGACGACCAACAGCGAGACCGGGCTGATGCCGACGTTCGGCGTCGGCGCGGTCCGGCTCTGGGATTCGGAGACCCGCTGGCAGAACCTCGAACCGGAACGCGGCAGGCCGGTTTGGTCCACTTTGGACAGACTGGTCGACGGCGCGAACCAGGCGGGGCTCCCGGTGCTGTACGTCTTCGGCGGCACCCCCGGCTGGGCGGCGCCGGGCGGACCGCCGTCGGCCTACCCGGACGGCTCCCGGGCGGCACCGCCCGAAGACCTCGCGGACTGGGACGCCTTCGTCGGGAAGGTGGTCGAGCGGTACCGCGGCCGGATCGAGTCCTACGAGCTGTGGGACATGGCCAACCATCCCAAGTACTTCACCGGTCCGGTCGAACGGCTGGTGGAGATGGTCCGGCGGGCGAGCCGGATCATCAAGGCTGGTGATCCCGGCGCCACCGTGGTCTGCCCGTCGATGGGGCACCTCGCCGATCCCGCGTATCGGCGAATCATGGAGCGGTTCGGTGAACTCCGCGGCTACGAAAGCTGCGACGCCGCCGCGGTCAAACTGCATCCGGGCAGGATGGCGGACCCGCCGGAGACGATGCTCGCCGTCGCGGACGAGATCCAGCGGAGTTTCCACCGTGCCAACGGACACGCGAACCTGTGGAGCACCGGCCCCGATTTCGACGTCCCGTTGCAGCCACCGGTCGACCCCGCCGTCGCCGCGGACTACGCCGCTCGCATCTTCCTGACCGGTCTTTACGCGCGCTTCAAGCGGATGTACTTCTACAACTGGGGAAGCGACCGCGTGCCGATCGTGCTCCAGCCGGCGGGCGGACCGCCGACCCGCGCCGCCGCCCACGTCGAACGGCTCGGCCGCTGGCTCGACGGCGCGAAGATCCGGTCCTGCGGCGAGGGCACGCGGGCCGGGCTGCCGGAGAACCTGTGGCGATGCCGGTTCACGCGCAACGGCATGGAGTTCCGGATCGCGTGGGCTCCCTCGGGCACCGTGCGGCTGTCGGCGCCGGGCAGCGCGGAACGCCTCGACGGGACACGGCCGGCGATCGAATCGGGCTCCGTCGAGGTCACCGGCAGCCCGGTGCTGCTCAAGCCCTGACGTCACGCGTGATCAGACGGACGACACGTGTGATCAGACGGACGACACGCGTGATCAGACGGACGACACGCGCGACGTCCGTCTGATCACGCGAGTCGGCCACCTGATCACGCGAGTCGTCCGGTTCGGTCCGGCGCCCTACGCCGCGAGGTAGTCCTCGATCGCCTTCGCGATGACGGCCGCGTACTGCTGCCGCCCCTCTTCGCTCGCCATCGCGGCGGCTTCGGCGGCGTTGCGCATGTTCCCGCATTCGACGAGCGCGGCGGGGCGGGTCGAGAGGTTGAGCCCGCCGAGGTCGGCGCGCGGGGCGAGCCCGTTCGAACCGAGGTACGTCGAGGTCGGGAAGCCGCCCGCGCGGAGGCCGTCACGCAACGCGGTCGCGAGTTTCACCGAGGGCTCACCCTGCTGGGCGTTCAGCGGCGGTGCCGAGTAGGCGACGTGGAAACCATGCGCTCCGGCGGAATTCGAGCCGTCCGCGTGGATCGACACGACCGCGTCCGCCCCGGCGTCGTTCCCGATCGCGGCGCGTTCGTTGACGCACGGTCCGACGCCGGTGTCGTTCTGCCGGGTGAGGATGACGCGGATTCCCTTGGCCGCCAACGCCTGCGAGATCCGCTGTGAGACGTCCCAGGTGAACGCGTGCTCGGTGTAGCCGGAATTCGTCGAGGTTCCGGTGGTGTTGCACGGTTTCGTCTTGCCGCGCCCCGCCGGGACCTGCTTGTTGATCTCGCCCGGCTTGCCGGAGTTGCCGCCGTTGTGCCCGGGATCCAGCACGACGACCTTGCCGGTTTTCGGCGGCTGCTGGCTGCTCGGCGGCGGCTGAGGCGCGCTCGATGGCGGAGCGCTCGTCGTGGGGCTCGGCTGCGGAAGGGTGGTGAACACCGTGGTGGTGCCGGGCGGCGGCGGACTCGACGGCGAAGACGCGGGGCTGTCCACCCCGCACGCCGTGAACAGCGTCAATCCGATCGCCAGCACCAGGCCCATCCGTCGTCGCACGGCGCCCACGGTGCCACACGGGTGACGGCTAGGCTGGTAGGCGGCACGGGATTTTCCAGGAGAGGACCGATCGGATCATGGTGCAACCCGGTGGCGGCTTCGACCTGTCGCAGATCATGCAGCAGGCACAGCAGATGCAGCAGAAGCTGGTCGAGGCCCAGGAAGAGCTGGCCAACACGGAGGTGACCGGTACTTCCGGCGGCGGCCTGGTCACCGCGACCGTGTCCGGCGACAGCCAGCTCAAGTCGCTGTCCATCGACCCCACGGTGGTCGACCCCGACGACGTCGAGACCCTGTCCGACCTGGTCGTCGCGGCCGTCCGCGATGCCTCGGCCAACGCGCAGAAGCTCACCGAGCAGAAGCTCGGCCCGCTCGCCGGCGGCCTCGGCGGCGGAATGCCGGACCTCGGCGGCTTCCCCGGGCTCGGCGGCTAGCTTGTACGAGGGTGTCGTCCAGGATCTGATCGACGAGCTCGGGCGGCTGCCCGGCGTCGGTCCCAAGAGCGCGCAGCGGATCGCCTTCCACCTGCTGGCGGCCGATCCCGCGGATATCGCGCGCTTGCAGGAAGTGCTCGGCAAGGTCAAGGAAGGCGTGCAGTTCTGCGAGGTCTGCGGCAACGTCTCGGAGCAGGAGACCTGCCGGATCTGCCGCGACACCCGCCGCGACCTCACGGTCATCTGCGTGGTCGAGGAGCCGAAGGACGTCCTCGCGGTCGAGCGGACGCGCGAGTTCAAGGGCCGCTACCACGTGCTCGGCGGCGCGCTGGACCCGTTGTCCGGTATCGGACCCGAGCAGTTGCGCATGCGTGAACTGCTCGCCCGGATCGGTGGCGCGGAGATCAGCGAGATCATCATCGCGACCGACCCGAACACCGAAGGCGAGGCGACCGCGACGTATCTCGTGCGGATGCTTCGCGACTTCCCCGGCCTGACCGTGACACGGCTGGCGTCGGGGCTGCCGATGGGCGGTGACCTGGAGTTCGCGGACGAGCTGACGCTGGGCCGGGCGCTGTCCGGCCGCCGGGCTCTTTAGCTCCCCGATGCCATGAAAGGTCCTTTCCTTGCAAAATTTGCAAGGAAAGGACCTTTCATGGCGTTCGTGAGCGAGCGCGAAGCGTCAGCAGTAACCCAGCCGCGCGAGAGTGTCGACGATGATCTCCGACGGGTGGAACTTGTCGACCCAGGACTCGCCGCGGCGGTTCTGGTAGGTGTCGAGGAAGTTCTGCAGCTTGTCCCCGCGCATCTCGGTCAGCACGACGGTCTCGCCGAGGTGCTGCGGCGTCTCGGTGCGCTCGCGGTGCACGGCGCACGGCAGGCCGAGGTAGTAGCACTCGGCCGAAAGGCCGCCCGAGTCGGTGACGACGTACTCGGCCCGCGCGACCAGCGGCAGGAACTTCAGGTACCGCATCTTCGGCTGGATGATGAAGTTCTTCTCGTCGAACAGGTTCGCCAGGCCGAGCGCGCGGATCTTCTCGCGCTCGGGCGCGCCCGCCATGTAGAGGATCGGCATCTGCTTGCTCTGCTCGCGCAGGATCTCCAGCGCCTCGCGGTACTTGTCCGCGCGCGAGACCAGTTCGAAGCGGTGCAGGGTGGCGAGGCCGAACTTCTCCGGCAGGCCCTCGACGTCCAGCGGCCCGTTGATGGCCATCCGCATCGCGTCGATCGCGGTGTTCGCCTCGGTGTCGACGACGACGCCGCGGGCGTTGCGGAGGTTGTTCACCTCACGCGCGCTGGGCGCGAAGTGCATGTCGACGATCTTCGCGGCGATCTTCCGGTTCAGCTCCTCCGGCAGCGGCGACATGATGCTGCCCGACCGCGCACCCGCCTCGACGTGCCCGACCCGCGACTTGAGGATCCGCTTCCCGATGAGCGAGCCGTACGGCGTGGTGAAGGTGTCGCCGTGCACCAGCACCAGCGGCGGACGCCCGTCCTCGACCAGCGCGGCCTTCAGCTCGGCCCGGCGGCTCCACGCGGTCCGCAGCACCTGCGCGGCCCAGCCCGGCACCTGCGCGGGCGACTCCAGGTTGTGCGCCTTCTCCTTCGGCACGAGCCAGACGTCGGGCTCGGGGAGGTCCAGGTCGGCGAGAACGTCCGAGACCTCGTCGACGTGCTGGGCGGTGAACCAGATCTTCGGCCGGACCCCGCGTTCGAGGATGCCGTGGTAGACCGGCGCGATTTTGATCAGTTCCGCCGTGGTGCCGAGAATGAAGGAAATCACCGGAAGAGCCATTCTGTCGGGGTCTGCGGTGCCCGAAGGATACTGGTGGGCCGCGCAAGGTAGCCTCGCCGGGGTGAGTGCGAATTCGCTCCTCCCGGCCCTGTCCGTCGTGATCCCGGTCTACAACGAGCAGGACTGGATCGACCGCAGTGTCGGCGCGCTGATCGCGTCGGCACAGGTGGCGAACTGGCCGGTCGAGGTCGTCGTGGTCGACGACGGCAGCACCGACGGCACCGGCGGCAAGCTCGCCAAGCTGCAGGAGCTGTACGGCATCACCGTGCTCACCCAGCCGAACAGCGGCCGGTTCGAGGCACGCCGCGCGGGCATCGCGAAGGCGTCGGGGCGGCAGATCCTGCTGCTCGACAGCCGCGTGATCGTCGACCCCGGTTCGCTCACCTTCCTCCGCGACCAGCTCGTCGACCACCCCGAGCGCACGGTGTGGAACGGTCACATCAACGTCGCGTCCGAACACAATCCGTACGCGGGATTCATGGCCGGGCTGGTCAAGATCCCGTGGCGCCGTTATTGCGCGAACCCGCGGTTGATGTCGTTCGGTATCGACGAGTTCGACGTCTTCCCGAAAGGCACCGGATTCTTTTCCGCGCCGAAGGACGTTCTCGAGGATTCGTCCAACGCGTTCGAGTCGCTCTTCGAAGACGTCCGTTTCGCCAGTGACGACACGGGTGTTCTGCGCTGGATCGCGGAACGTCACCTCATCTTCCTCGCCCCGGACTTCTCCGCGACCTACCACGGCCGCGATTCGTTCAAGAAGTTCGTCGGGCAGTCGTATTTCCGCGGCACCACGTTCGTCGATTCGTATCTCGCGTCGCCCGGGCCCGCGCGCAACGGCCTGTTCGCCGCGATGGCCGTCGGCGTACTCGGCCTCGGTGTCGCCGCGAAGCGCCCGAAGACCGCCGTCGCGCTGGCCGCCGCGGGGTCGACGGCCGCCGGGTTCGCGGTGACGAAGTTCGGCGCGACCAAGGCCGAGGCCAAGGCCGTCGCCCAGCTCACCCCGGTCTTCGCCGCCGGCTTCGGCGCCGGGGCACTCCGAGGCCTCTTCATGGCGCTGCGGGCGCGGCTCCGTAAATGAGCAGCGCGGTGAGCAGCGAAAAACTGGCGAAGGACACCGGGAAATCCGCCGGTCGCATCGGTGTCTACCTGCTGATCGCCATCGCGCTCGGCTACGTCCTCACCGTGGTCTGGGGCCGGACTCTGTCGCCTGCCGACAACGCGGTCCTGCTCTCCTTCTGGGGCATGTTGATGGGGCTGGGCGCCGCCCTGTCCCCGCTCGAGCAGGAGATCTCGCGCCAGTCCGCGCACGCCGCGCTCGAAGGCCGCAAGGCAGGGCGGCCCGCGGTGATCGCCTTCGTGACCAGCCTGGTCGCGGTCGCCGTCGCGGCGCTGTTCACGCTGATCCCGGCGGTGACCGACAAGGTCTACGGTGGTCAGTTCGCGCTCGCCGTGATCGTGCTGGCGGGCGGGCTTTCGTTCGCCTTCCAGTTCGCCGCGCGCGGTCTGCTGATCGGCCAGGACCACGTCCGGTCCTACTCGTGGCTGATCCTGGTCGAAGCGGCCGTGCGGATCCTCGTGGTCGGCGCGCTGGTGGTCGCCGGGCTCACCCAGCTGTACTGGTTCGCCATCGCCGCCGCGACCGGTTCGTTCGCCTGGCTGCTGTTCGCCCGCGGCGCCGCCAAGCTGGTCGACCCGAAGCTGGACGCCGACGAGCCCGCGAAACCGATCGTCAAGAACATGCTGATGCTGCTGGCGGGCGCGGGGCTCACCGCCAGCGTCATCACCGGTTACCCGGCGCTGGTCAGCCTGCTCGCGCCCGGCGGCGACAAGGACAAGCTCGGCGTGCTCTTCGTCGCCCTGTTCGTGGCCAGGACGCCGCTGACGCTGATGGCGCCGGTCCAGGCCCTCGCGGTCCCGACCGTGGTGCGCCTGTCCAGCACCGAGGAGGGCAAGCACCGGCTGCGGAAGCTGCTCGCGCTCGGTTCGGCGGGCGCGCTGGCGCTCGCGGCCCTCGGCGCGCTGATCGGGTACCTCATCGGCCCGTGGGTGGTGCGCCTGGTCTACAGCGCCAAGAACGACCCCGAGGCCTGGTGGATGGCCGGGCTGGTCTGGTCGTCGGTGCTGCTGGCCGCGATGCAGCTGCTCGCCGCCGTCCTGGTCGCGCAGGCCAAGGCCACGAAGGTGCTGATCACCTGGGCCGCCGTCGTCGTCGCGACCGCGCTGGTCCTGCTGTTCTTCCCCGGCGACACGGTCGTGCGCGCCGTCGTCGGGCTCGCCGCCGGACCCACCGTCGGCCTGCTGGTCGTGATGGCGTTCGTGGTGAGAGGCACGCCCGAGGCGGGCAACGCGAAGCCGTCCGAAACGTCTCGATAGTGTGGCCGCGCCATCGCGCGCCGCGAGCGGGTGGCGTCTTGACGCCGAATAGGGTTGGACAGCGAATTCGATGAACGTTCTTTTGGTCTTGCTGGCGTTCTGGCTGCCGGGGCTCGTCTTCGGTGCCGCGATCCGGTTGCGCGGCTGGACCCTCGCCGCCGCGGCCCCGCTGCTGACCTTCGGCCTCGTCGCCATCGGCATCCCGATCCTCGGCCGCTTCGGCATCCGCTGGACGATGCTGAACGTCGGCCTGTGGGTGCTCCTGCTGTCCGTCGTCGGTTTCGCGCTCTCTTTCCTCGTGCTCCGCTTCACCGCGAAGCGTCACCCGGACTGGGCCGAGGACGAAGACGACGACGAATCGAAGCGTTCCCTGCGCGACCACCTGCTGATCGGTGCCGGTGTCCTGGTCGGTCTCGGCGTCGGCACGGTGACCTTCCTGCGCGGCTCCCACAGCCTGGAGAACGTCCAGCAGGGCTGGGACGCCCCGTTCCACGGCAACCTCGTGCGCTGGATCGCCGAACACGGTGACGCGCGCGCGTCGACCGTCGGCACCATCGCGAACCTGCCGAACCAGACCGACTACTTCTACCCGGACACCTACCACGCGCTGCTCGCCCTGGTCTTCGGCAAGGGCGGCCTGACGATGATGCCGACGCTGAACCTGGCGGCGCTCATGGTCGTGCTGACCGTCCCGGTCGGGGTCGCGGCGATGTGCCGCGCCTGGCGGATGCCGGTCCTCGCGACCGCGGCCGCGGCGGCCGTGTCCACCTGGTTCACCGCGTTCCCGTACGACTCGCTGTGGCGCGGCCCGCTGTGGCCGTACGTCGCCGGCGTGGCGCTCGTGCCCGCGATGCTCGCGCTCGCCCGCCTGCTGCTCAAGCCGAACGGCGTCGCCGGACCGCTCGCGATCGGCGTCGGCGTCGCCGGGCTGGCCGGCCTGCACACCAGCCTGATCTTCGTGATCATGGTCTACTTCCTGCTGATCCTGCTCGCGGTGCTGTTCCGCTTCGAGAAGATCGGCTGGCGCCGCAGCGCCGCCTCGCTGATCGCGACGATCGTGATGGCGGTCGTGCTCGGCGTGCCACAGGTCCTTCCCGCGCTCTACAACGCCGGCGGCGTGACGAGCGCGTTCTGGGCCTCGGAGACCAGCGTGTCCGGCGCGCTCGGGCAGACGATCACGTTCTCGCCGATGGCGTCGTTCCCGCAGTGGTGGATCGGCATCCCGGCGATCATCGGCGTGTTCTTCCTGGTCAAGCACCGGCGGATGCTCTGGATGGTCGGCGCGTACGTGGTCCTCGGCGGCCTGTTCGCCGCGACGATCTCGCTGGAGACCCCGCTCATCCACACCCTGACCGGCGTGTTCTACAACGACCACTGGCGGATCGGCGCGCTCGTGCCGCTGGCAGGCGCCGTCGCGTTCGGCGAGTTCGTGCACACCGCGTCGGGCAAGTTCGCCGAGAAGATCGGCGAGCGGAAACCGAACCTGAACCCGGTCACCGCGGCCATCGCGGGCGCGCTCGTGGTCGGTCTCGTGGTCACCGTGCTGAGCCGAGGCGGGTACATCGGCCGCAACTCCGCGCGGCTCGCGATGAACTACGGCACGGAGGGCCCCTCGGTCAGCAAGGGCGAGGAAGAGGCCTACGCCTGGCTCGGGAAGCACGTCGTGCCGGGCGAGCGCGTGATGAACGACAAGGCCGACGGCTCGGTGTGGATGTACGCGCTCGCCGGGGTTCAGCCGGTCGAGTGGACGAACTACGGCGCCGAGTTCACCACCAAGGCGGGCTGGCTCAGCGTGTTCCTCAACGACATCAACCGCGAGCCGCGCGTGCGCGAGGCGCTCACCGATCTCAAGGTGCGCTACGTGCTGGTCGGCAAGGGCAAGGTGGCCCCCAACGCGCAGTCCGCGGTGGGCCTCCAGCGGCTCGACATCACTCCGGGTTTCAAGCGCGTCTTCCACAACCTCGACGCGTCGGTTTACGAAATCGAAGGTCAGCAAGGTGTGGTCGCCTCCGGCGTCCCCGCCGGGTCCGACACCGCTCACGGCCAGTAAGAAGATAGAGTGATCCAGTGTCCAGTACGTCCGTGACCACCCGCCGCGTACTCATCGTGATGCCTGCCTTGAACGAGCAGGCCAGTGTCGGCGCGGTCATTTCCCAGGTCAAGCAGTCCTTGCCGGGCATGGACGTGCTGGTGGTCGACGACGGTTCGTCCGACGACACGGCCAAGCTCGCCCGCGCCGCGGGCGCGGAGGTGGCCCGCCTGTCGGTGAACCTCGGCGTCGGCGGGGCGATGCGCACCGGCTTCCGGTACGCGGCCGCCCGCGGCTACGACGTCGTCGTGCAGGTGGACGCGGACGGCCAGCACGATCCGGACGAGGTCGCCGCCCTGCTGGACGCGCTCGACGACGCCGACATCGCGATCGGTTCGCGGTTCGCCGGCAAGGGTTCGTACAAGGCCAGCGGCCCGCGGAAATACGCGATGGTCGTGCTCTCGCTCGTTTTCTCCCGGCTCGGGAAGACCAAGCTCACCGACGTGACCTCCGGGTTCAAGGCGATGGGCCCGCGCGCGATCAAACTGTTCGCCGCGTACTACCCGGCCGAATACCTCGGCGACACGGTCGAATCGCTGGTGATGGCGATCCGCGCCGAACTGAAGATCAAGGAAATCCCGGTGATCATGCGGGAACGGGCCGGTGGCACACCGAGCCATTCTCCGGTGAAATCGGCCGTCTACCTCGGCCGCGCCGGACTCGCCCTGCTGCTGGCGCTCGTGCGCCGCCGCCCCGCCGTCGACTCGTCGGATTCGGCGTAAAAGGAGCTGATTATGGCTGGCTGGCGCATTCTCAGCATCGTCGTCGCCTGTCTGGTGCTGTTCGTCGTCCTCGAGATGATGCGGCGGCGGAAACTGCGGGAAAAGTACGCGGGTGTTTGGCTCGTCCTCGCCGTCGGCGTGGTCGTGCTCGCCCTCGTTCCGCAGGCCGCCGACTTCCTGGCGCGGATAACCGGCGTGCAGACGCCGTCGAACTTCGTATTCCTCTTGGCCGGTGTCGTGCTGGCACTGGTCGCGTTGCATCTGTCGACCGAGGTCGGTCACCTCGAAGAAGAGGTCCGGACCTCCGTCGAGGAGATCGCGCTGCTCCGCTGCGAACTCGCCGACGCCCAGCGTGACCTGGAAGAACGCGTCGCCGCGCTCGAAGCGCGGACGGCCACGCCCGACAACGTCAAAGGGCTCCCCGAAGTGAGCCCCGCACGCGCACGCTGATCGACGCCCTTTTCGCCGCCCCGCCGAGGTTGGGCGCCGTCCGCGTACTCGCCGTCGACGGCCCTTCCGGCTCCGGGAAGTCCACGCTGGCCAGGAAGATCGTGGCGGAACTCGCCGGTCGCGGTGCCCGGGTGGCGCTGGTGAGCACCGACGAGTTCGCCACCTGGGACGAACCCGTTTCGTGGTGGCCGCGGCTGGAGACCGGCGTGCTGGAACCGCTGCGCGCGGGCAGGCCCGGTCGCTACCGGCGAGTGGACTGGTCCACCGGCGTCCCGCTGCCGGGTGAAGAGGTCGAAATCCCGGTCCCCGAGGTTTTGGTGCTGGAAGGCGTTTCCAGTGGCCGCGCGCGGATGCGGCCCTCGTTGTCCCTGCTGACCTGGCTCGATGGCGGCAGTGAAGCGGAACGTCTCGACCGTGCCGCCGAGCGGGACGGCGAGGGATCGAGGGCGGAACTGCGGCGCTGGCAGCTGTTCGAGCGCGGGTGGTTCGCCGTCGACGGGACCAGGGCCGCGGCCGATCGTGTGGTCACCCCCCGCGAGTGGTGAGGACGGCGGTTTCGCGTGATTGGACGGACGACACGCGTGATCCAGAGGACGACGCGCGTGTCTGGACGGACGACACGAGCCCGGTCAAGCTCCGCCGCGAGTCGTCCATCTGGTCACGTGTGTCGTCCGTCGGATCACACGTGCCGTCCGATCAATCACGCGAAACCGCCGTTCGGCACAGATGGTCAGAGCCAATCCTGTAGCCCATGTACCTGCGGGTCCGAAGTCCGTGAAGGCCTCCTTGAGGGACCCTGAGTCCCTCAAGGAGGCCTTCACGGACTGGACACACAAGGCGCAGCGTGAGCGGAGGCGTGACTCGCGTGATCAGGGACGTGACTCGCGTGATTGAAGGCCGCACTCGGGTGTTCCGCCTCTGATCACGCGAGTTCCGCCTTCGATCACGTGAGTGCGGCCCAATGTCCTGCCGATGTCCTGTTTCCTCCGGCACCCATTGGTTGTAGTGGTGGACACCCATTTGAGTCAGTGACCCGGCACTCTGCGCGTTAGTGGTCGGGAATTGATTACACTCCGTCCGGAATTGCGGACACTTTGCGGTCGTATTGGCCGTCGTGTAGCGCGATCGTAACCTCGCGTGCTTAAGTGCGGGCTGAGTTCCCGCTAGTGTCGGCGGGCACACCGATCGTCCGTGGAGTTCGAGTTACCGACCGACCGGACGGTGCCTAAACACCGAAAATCTCCTCAAGGGGTGCCAGATGCAGCAACTGCGGGTGACCCGAGCACGCCGTGTGGCCCTGATCGGGCTTGCCGGCGCACTCGCGGTCTCCATTTCCGCCTGTGCCGAATCGAAGCGTGAAGAAGGCGCAGGGGGTGGCTCGGGAGGCACCATGGTCTTCGGTGCCGCCGGTAACCCGAAGACTTTCGACCCGCTCTTCAACGACGACGGTGAGACCTTCCGCATCATCCGCCAGATGATGGACACCCTGATCATGAACAAGCCGGGGACCGCGGACCTCGAGCCCGGCCTGGCGGAGAAGTGGGAAGGCAGCAACGAAGGCAAGACCTGGACCTTCAGCCTGAAGAAGGGCGTGAAGTTCCACGACGGCACCCCGTTCAACGCCGAAGCGGTCTGCTTCAACTTCAACCGCATGTTCAACATGAAGGGCGCCGCCGCCCAGAGCCAGATGATCTACTACGGCGACGTCTTCGAGGGCTTCGCCAAGAACGAGGGTGACGCCTCCGGCGCCCCGGTGTTCAAGGACTGCCAGGTCAAGGACGAGTCGACCGCCGTCCTGAACCTGAACAAGGCCAAGGGTGCCTTCCCGGCCGCCTTCACGCTGCCGTCGTTCTCGATCCAGAGCCCGGACGCGCTGAAGAAGTACAACGCGGACCAGGTCACCCAGAGCGGTGACTCGTTCTCCTACCCGGAGTACGCGCTGAAGCACCCGACCGGCACCGGCCCGTTCAAGTTCGAGAGCTGGGACCAGGCCAAGGGTGAGATCACGCTCTCCAAGGCCACCGACTCGCCGACCCAGACGGCCAAGCTCGACAAGCTGGTCTTCAAGGTCATCCCGGACGAGAACGCCCGCAAGCAGGCGCTCAAGGCCGGCGACATCCAGGGCTACGACTACCCGTCGCCCGCGGACTACGGCCTGCTGCGCAACGACGGCGAGCAGGTGCTCATCCGCCCGTCGTTCAACATCCTGTACCTGGGCATCAACCAGAAGAACAACCCGAAGCTGAAGGACCTCAAGGTCCGTCAGGCGCTGGCCTATGGCCTCAACCGCGCCCAGTTCGTGAAGTCGAAGCTCCCCGAGGGCGCCGAGACCGCGACCCAGTTCGTGCCGAAGGCGATCGACGGCTACAACGAGAACGTCACCAAGTACGACTACAACCTTCAGAAGGCGAAAGACCTGCTGAAGGAAGCCGGCGCCGAGGGCATGACCCTGAAGTTCTACTACCCGACCGAGGTCACCCGGCCGTACATGCCGAACCCGGCGGACATCTTCACCTCGCTGTCCGAGGACATGAAGGCCATGGGCATCAAGGTCGAGCCGATCGCCAAGCCGTGGAACGGTGGCTACAAGGACGACGTCCAGAAGGCGGGCAAGCACGACGTGCACCTGCTCGGCTGGACCGGTGACTACAACGACGCCGGCAACTTCGTGGGCACCTTCTTCGGTCGCGAGAAGCCGGAGTTCGGCTTCAACGACTCGGCGCTGTTCTCGGCCATCTCGGCCGCGGACGCCGCGCCCGCCGGCGAGGCGCACACCAAGGCGTACCAGGAAGTGAACCAGAAGATCATGGAGTACCTGCCCGCCATCCCGATCTCCTACGGCCCCCCGGCGATCGTCGTCGGCCCGAAGGTGAAGGGTCTGGTGGCCAGCCCGCTGACCGACGAGCGCTTCTACACCGTCACGGTCAACTGATCCTCCACCACTAGTGGCTCAGGGGGTGGGTGCTACCGCGCCCACCCCCTGAAGTCCATCCCGGGCTGGCAACAAAGGAACGCACGTGCTCCGTTTTCTCGTGCGTCGGCTGCTACAAGCGATACCGACGCTCTTGATCCTGTCCATTTTGATCTTCGCCTGGCTCCGGTCCCTGCCCGGTGGCCCCGCCGGCGCCCTCCTGGGTGACAAGGCGACCCCGGAGAAGATCGCCGACCTGAACAAGCTTCTCGGCCTCGACGATCCGATCTTCGTCCAGTACTTCAAGTTCCTCGGCCGGGCGATCACCGGCGACTTCGGCAACTCGCTGGTCTCCGCCCAGCCGGTCATGTCGGAGATCGGGAACTTCCTGCCCGCCACCCTCGAGCTCGGCTTCTGCGCGATGCTCATCGCGGTGGGGCTCGGCATCCCGTTCGGCTACCTGTCCGCCCGCTTCCGCGGCGGTGCCGTCGACAACATCATCATCGTGCTCTCGCTGGTCGGGGTCGCGGTGCCGGTGTTCTTCCTCGGCTACATGATGCAGGACGCGCTGGCCGCTCCGCTCGGACTTCCGTCGCAGGGCCGTCAGATGGCGGGTCTCGACGCCACCACCGTCACCGGCTTCGCGGTCTTCGACGGCATCATCACCCAGGAATGGGACGCCGCCTGGGACGCGATCACCCACCTGATCCTTCCCGCGTTCGCGCTCGCCACCATCCCGCTCGCGGTGATCGTCCGGATCACCCGCGCGTCGGTGCTGGACGTGCTGAACGAGGACTTCATCCGCACGGCGAACTCGAAGGGCCTGACCCAGCCGATCGTCCGGCGCCGTCACGTGCTCCGCAACGGGCTCCTGCCGGTGGTCACCGTCATCGGCCTGCAGACCGGCGCGCTGCTCGGTGGCGCCGTGCTGACCGAGCGCGTGTTCAACTTCCGCGGCCTGGGCTTCCTGCTCGCCGAGGGCATCGAACGGCGTGACTACCCGCGTCTGCAGGCGCTGCTGCTGTTCGGCGCGCTCGTCTACGTGCTGGTGAACACGCTGGTCGATATCTCGTACGGGCTCATCGACCCGAGGGTGCGTGTCCGATGAACACATTGCTGAACAAGAAGAAGGAACCGATCGACAAGCTCGCCGCGACGTCGGCGAAGGGGCACAGCCTCGGTGGCGAGGCGCTCCGCCGCATGCTGCGGAGCCCGGTCGCGATCACCGGTGGCGTGATCACCCTGCTGTTCCTGCTGCTGGCGATCCTGGCGCCGTTCATCGCGCCGAAGGACCCGTACGAGCGGTACCTGCAGAGCGAGGTCATCCTCGGCCAGGGCATCATCCCCGGCGCCCAGGCCGGTTTCCCGCTCGGTGTCGACGACTTCGGTCGCGACTACCTTTCGCGGCTGCTGGTCGGCGCGCAGAACACGCTGCTGGTCGGTGTGCTCGCGACGATCATCGGCGTCGTGGTCGGCATGATCATCGGCGGTCTCGCCGGTGCCTTCGGCGGCTGGGTCGACACGGTGCTGATGCGCCTCGTCGACGTCATGCTGTCCGTGCCGTCGCTGCTGCTGGCGATCTCGGTCGCCGCGCTGTTCCAGAAGCCGAGCCAGTGGACCGTGATCGTGGCCGTGTCGATGGTCGGCGTGCCGATCTTCGCGCGGTTGCTGCGCGGTTCGATGCTCGCGCAGAGAAACAGCGACCATGTGCTCGCGGCGACGTCGCTCGGCGTCAAACGCGGCGCGATCGTGTTGCGGCACATGCTGCCCAACTCGCTCGGCCCGGTCATCGTGCAGGCCACGCTGACCCTGGCCACCGCGATCCTCGAGGCGGCGGCACTGTCGTTCCTCGGTCTCGGCGACCCGGACCCGAACCGGGCGGAATGGGGCATCATGCTGAGCCGCAGCGCTCGGCAGTTCCTCGACATCCGTCCCGAGCTGGCGTACTACCCGGCCATCGCGATCATCATCGTCGCGCTCGGGTTCACGCTGCTCGGCGAGTCCTTGCGGGAAGCCCTCGATCCGAAGAACAGGCGGTGATCTTTCATGGCTCTCCTTGAAGTACGCGACCTCAAGGTCGTTTTCTCCCGGCGCGGCGAGAAGCCGTTCACCGCGGTGGACGAGGTCAGTTTCGACGTCGAACCCGGCCAGACGGTCGGTCTCGTCGGCGAGTCCGGTTGCGGCAAGTCCGTGACCTCGCTGGCGATCATGCGGCTGCTCGCGAAGCGCGGCAACCAGGTCAGTGGTTCCGTGTCGTTCGAAGGCGCGGATCTGCTTCGCCTGTCGGACAAGGAAATGCGGGACCGCCGGGGTCGCGATCTCGGCATGGTGTTCCAGGACCCGCTGTCCTCGCTGAACCCGGTCATCCCGATCGGGCTGCAGATCACCGAGGTGCTGGAACGGCACCGCGGGATGGCGCGCAAGGCGGCGTCGGTGGAAGCGGCGGAACTGCTGGACAAGGTCGGCATCCCCGACCCGACACGGCGGCTTTCCGAGTACCCGCACCAGCTTTCCGGCGGGATGCGGCAGCGCGCGCTGATCGCGATCGCGCTGGCGTGCCGTCCGCGGCTGCTCATCGCCGACGAGCCGACCACCGCGCTCGACGTGACGATCCAGGCGCAGATCCTCGCGCTGCTGCGGGAACTGGTGCAGGACACCGGGACCGCGCTGATCATGATCACGCACGACCTAGGTGTCGTCGCCGGTCTCTGCGACCAGGTCAACGTGCTCTACGGCGGCAAGATCGTCGAGCGCGCGGAGCGGCACGCGTTGTTCGCCGAGCCGCGGCATCCCTACACGCACGGCCTGCTCGCCTCGATCCCGCGTCTCGACGCGGGCCGCGGCGAGAAACTGATCCCCATCAAGGGATCCGTCGCCGACAACATCCCGTGGGACGGCGGCTGCGCGTTCGCGCCCCGCTGCCCGAACGCTCTCGGCGTGTGCCGGGAGGTTTCACCGCAGCTGACCCCGGATCGCAACGGGCTGCTGCGCTGCCACAACCCGGTGATCCCGGCCGTGGCCGCACGAGGAGGGGCCCGATGACCCAAACGGTACCGCCGCAGGACGTGCTCCTGGAGGTCGACGACCTCAAGGTGCACTTCCCGATCAAACGCGGCATCGTGGTCGACCGCACGGTCGGGCACGTGTTCGCCGTCGACGGCGTCGATCTGGCCATCCGCCGGGGTGAAACCTACGGTCTGGTCGGGGAATCCGGCTGCGGGAAGTCCACTTTGGGCAGGGCGATCCTCCGGCTGACCGAGCTGACCGACGGCAAGGTCGTCTTCGACGGCACCGACGTCGCCGGGCTCAAGGGCGAGGAACTGCGCAAGGCCCGCCGCCGGATGCAGATGGTGTTCCAGGACCCGATGTCCTCTTTGGACCCTCGGCAGTCGGTGGAATCCATTCTGACCGAAGGGATGAAGGCGCACGGCCTCGCCAAGGACAAGGAGGCGACGGCCAAGCGGCTGCGCGAACTCCTTGCCGCCGTGGGGCTTCCGGAGTCCTCGCTGCGGAAGTACCCGCACGAGTTCTCGGGCGGTCAGCGTCAGCGCATCGGCATCGCGCGGGCTTTGGCGGTCGAGCCGGACCTGATCGTCGCCGACGAACCGGTGTCCGCGCTGGACGTCTCGGTGCAGGCGCAGGTGGTCAACCTCCTGGAGGATCTGCAGGAGAAGCTCGGGCTGACGTACCTGGTGATCGCGCACGACCTCGCGGTGGTGCGTCACATCTCCGACCGCATCGGCGTGATGTACCTCGGCTCGCTGGTCGAAGAGGCCGACGCGGACACGCTGTACGAGAACCCGCTGCACCCGTACACGCGGGCGCTGCTGTCGGCGATCCCCGTGCCGGATCCGACGGTGGAGGACAGCCGCGAGCAGATCCTGCTCGCCGGTGACCTGCCCTCGCCGGCGCGGCCGCCGTCCGGCTGCCGGTTCCACACGCGGTGCCCGTGGAAGCAGCAGAGCCTGTGCGACACCGACCGCCCGCAGCTGCGGGAGATCGGCACCGGGCACCGGGTCGCGTGCCACTACGCGGAGGACATCCGCGACGGGCGGATCAAACCGCACGAGGTCAAGGCGGAACTCGTCGAGGCCGGGGAGCTGAACCCCGACGTCGGCGGACTGCCGGACGTCGGCTCGGCGGCGGAGATCCTCTAGCCCCAGCTTTGGTGAAGTACGTGAAGGCCCCCTTCCTTGCGCCTAGGTACAGGAAGGGGGCCTTCATGTACTTCCGCATTCAGAGGACTAAATGCGGGGAGCGTGGCCTTCGGGCAGACTCTCTGTCATGCGGGTCACAGTGCTGGGAGCGTCGGGGCGGACGGGGATCCACGTGGTCCGGCTCCTGCGGGGGCGGGGACATCAGGTGCGGGCG
The DNA here is from genome assembly GCF_000732925.1 of Amycolatopsis japonica. Classification (NCBI taxonomy): domain Bacteria; kingdom Bacillati; phylum Actinomycetota; class Actinomycetes; order Pseudonocardiales; family Pseudonocardiaceae; genus Amycolatopsis; species Amycolatopsis japonica. Next base: position 8,488,032 of record NZ_CP008953.1, on the reverse strand, counting down.
GGCCTGCGCAGCCGCCGCCGCGCCGAGCAGGTCGCCGGGCTCGGCGCCGAGACCGTGGTCGCGGACGTCACCGCCGACGCGGACGATCTCGTCGAGGCGCTCGCCGGGTCCGAAGTGGTGATCAGCGCGATCGGCGCGCCCGATCCCGACCAGGCCTCGGTCGACCTCGTCGACCGTGACGGCGTGATGACCGCCATCCGCGCGGCGGAGAAGGCGGGGGTCTCGCGGTTCGTGCAGCTTTCCGCGCAGTTCGCGGATTCACCGGATCAGGGTGATCGCCTGGTGCGGTCGATCCTGATGGCGAAGCAGATCTCCGACAGTGTCCTGCGCCGTTCGAGCCTGAACTGGACGATCGTCCGGCCCGGCACGCTCACCGACGACCAGCCCACCGGCCACGTCAAGATCGCCGGTCATCTCGAACCGGGCCGCGTCTCCCGCGCCGACGTCGCCGCCGTCCTGGTCGCCACGCTGGAAGAACCGCTCGCCGAGAATCAGGGTTTCGACGTCATCGGCGGGGAGATCCCTATTCCGTCGGCGCTGGCGTCGTTGGGCTGAGCGCCTTCTTCCGCTCCCGCGCCGCCCGCAGGTTCGCGACGTTCCCGCAGGTGCGCACGTCGTGCCAGACGCCGCTGTTGTTGCGCGAGACGTCGTAGAAGGCCGAACGGCAGCCGTCGAGCCGGCACAGTTTCAGCCGCGACCAGATCCCGGCCTGCTGCGCGAGCAGTGTTTCCGTCCACAGCGCCGAAGCGAGCCACTGTCGTCCGGTGCCGGACGGGAACAGCCGGACGACGCCGTCGCGCAGGTCGAGGTCCGCCTTGATCGGCTTGCCGAGGTCCGTTTCGCCGCCGTCCACGAGCGAAACGAACGATGCTCGAAGGTCGCGTAGCGCGCGAAGGTCGCCTGGACCCAGCGAGATCTCGGGAGCCGCGGAGTCCCGGGCTCGCGACCATTCCGCCAGTGCCTCGGTGGCCCAAGGTCGCGCCAGGTCGGCGTCGCTCAGCAGGTCGAGGCCGTACGTCTTGATCGCCTTGGTGTTGAGGAAGTCCTGAACGAGCGCCAGCCCCGAGGGGGCGGTGCGTAACCGGTATCGGTCCGTCGCGGTCCATGACATAGGTCAAGCGTACTTGACTCTGTCGAGTCGCGTCGCCATGCTGACGACAGAGGCAAAAGCCGAACACTTCTGTCAAGGAGCAAGTCATGACCTCCATCGAAGGCGCCGTCGTCCTGGTCACCGGCGGGCAGCGCGGGCTCGGCAAGGCGTTCGTCGCCGAACTGCTCGACCGCGGCGCCGCGAAGATCTACGCGACGGCCAGGTCGCCGCGCGAGGAGACCGATCCGCGGATCGTCCCGCTCCCGCTCGACGTCACCGACCCGGAATCCGTCCGCGCGCTGGCCGCGAACGCGAGCGACGCCACGATCGTCTTCAACAACGCCGGCGTCCTCGGGCTCGGCTCGCTGTTGAACGACGGCGTCGAAGCGCACCGGCCGGTCTTCGAGACGAACGTCTTCGGCGCGCTGCGCGTCGCGCAAGCGTTTGCGCCGCAGCTCAAGGATGGCGGGGCGCTGGTCAACGTGCATTCGGTCCTGTCGTGGGCGGCGGGCTCGGGCTCGTACGGCGCGTCGAAGGCGGCGTTCTGGTCGCTCACCAATTCGCTCCGCATCGAGTTCGCCGAGCAGGGCACTCAGGTGGTCGGCGTTCACCTCGGCTACACCGACACCGACATGACCCAGGGCCTCGACATCCCCAAGAACGACCCTCGCGACGTCGCCCGCCAGGTCGTCGACGGCCTCGAAAAGGGCGAGACCGAGGTGCTCACCGACGACCTCACCCGCCGGGTCAAGGCCGCGCTGTCCGGTCCGGTCGAGCATCTCGGCACCAGCCGGATCGGCGCGTAGAAAACCGTTGGCGGGAGGCCGCCGCTCCGAGGTAGCTTCGCCGCCATGTGTGCCCCCGCGTTCACCCGGATCCGCCGCGCCTAGCGGCGGATTCCCGGCTTTCGGCAAGGAACCGCCGCCCGAGCGAGTCATCGCCGGGCGAGCCTCGTGCTGCCCGGCTCACCTCGAAGCCGCGGAGATCCCTTGCGCACACAGCGTCCTGGCCGTCATGAACTCGGCCAGAACTTCCTCATCGACCGGACCATCATCGAAACCGTCGTGAAGCTCGTCGACGGCACGACCGGGCCGATCATCGAATTCGGCACGGGCGATGGCGCCCTCACCCTGCCGTTGGAACAGCTCGGCAGGCCACTGACCGGCGTCGAAATCGACGACCGCCGCACCGCCCGGCTGGCGGGCCGCGTCCAGCCGCCGACGAAGATCGTCACCGCGGACTTCCTGCGGTTCCCGTTGCCGAAGACACCCCATGTGCTGGTCGGGAACCTGCCGTTCCACCTGACCACCGCGACCCTGCGCCACGTCCTCGCCGCTCCCGGGTGGACGGACGCCGTCCTGCTCATGCAGTGGGAGGTGGCGCGCCGCCGGGCCGGGGTCGGTGGCGCGACCATGATGACCGCGCAGTGGTGGCCGTGGTTCGACTTCCGGCTGGCGGGCCGGGTGCCCGCGGAGGCGTTCCGCCCGAGGCCGGGCGTCGACGGCGGTCTGCTCACCATGGCCCGGCGTGAGCGGCCGCTCGTCGGCGACGCGGATCGTGAGGGCTACCAGGACTTCGTGCGGCAGGTGTTCACCAGGCCCGGCCGGGACGTCGTGCCCAAACGGCTCACCGCACGCCAGTGGGCTGAGGCGTTTCGGCTTCGGCGAGGAAATCCGGCTCGCGCACGCGGCGTTTCGTCGAACCGAACAGGACGCCGCCGATGACCACGGCCGCCGCGACGATCTCCACCGGCGAAGGCCGCTCGTCGAGGACCAGGAACGCCATCGACAGCCCGACCACCGGCACCAGCAGGGAGAACGGCGCGACCACGCCCGCCGGGTTGCGGCGCATCAGCGACGTCCAGATCCCGGAGCCGACGATCGTGCCGAACACCACGACGTAGGCGAGGCCGCCGAGCCCGATCAGCCCGGTCGTCGTGCCGAGCGTGCTCAGCGAGTGCCCGATCTCGGCGGGGCCCTCCATCACCAGCGACAGCGCGAACATCGGCAGCGGCGGCACCACGGACATCCAGAGGACGAAATTCAGCGGATTGTCCGGTGCCGCCTGCCGGGTGCTCAGGTTGCCGAACGCCCAGCTCAGCGCGCCGAGCAGGGTCAGGATCACCGGCAGCAGGGCGGCGTTCCCGGCCTGCTGCCAGGCGATCGTCGCCATTCCGGCGACGGCGAGCAGGATCCCGGCGAGCTGCCGTCCGGACACGCGTTCGCGGAGGAAGACGGCGCCGAGCAGCACGGTGAACGGGGCCGACGCCTGCAGCACGAGCGACGCGAGACCGGTCGGCATGCCGGTGTCCATCGCGATGAAGAGGAACACGAACTGCCCGGTGCCGAAGCCCAGCCCGTAGCCGAGCAGGTGGCGGATCTTCACCTTCGGCCACGGGACGAACAGGATCGTCGGGATCGCGATGACCGCGAAACGCAGCCCGCCGGCGAAGACGGGCGGGAACTGGCCGAGGGTGGCGTGGATGGCGAGGAAGTTGCAACCCCAGAGGACGGCGACGAACAGGGCGAGCAGACGATCGCGGGCGGGCATGTCTTCACTCTTACGTGGAACGACCATTTAGGACCAGCGAGAATATTTGCAGCGATCGTTCAGTTCGGCTTCACATATGCTGGCGGTATGGACATCGGCCGGTTGCGGACCCTGCGGGAGTTCGCCGATCGCGGCAGCGTGACGGCGGCCGCGAAAGCGTTGCACTGCACGCCGTCCGCGGTCTCCCAGCAGCTGCGCGCCTTGCAGAGTGACGTCGGTCTCGCGCTGACGGAACCGGCCGGACGCGGCCTGCGGCTGACCGACGCGGGCCGCGCGCTGGTCGCCCGCGCGGACGACGTGCTCGCCGCACTGGAGCGGGCGGAGTCCGAATTGGACACTTACCGCAGTGCCCCGCGCGGCCGGGTCCGGGTGGCGATCTTCCAGTCCGCCGGGCTGATGCTGCTGCCCGGCCTGCTGCACCGGACGGCGGAATTCGACGGGCTGGACGTCATCGTGCGCGACGTCGACATGACCCCGCCGGAGGTCCCCGGCCTCGTCGCGGATTACGACATCGTGGTGGCGCACCGGGACGAGCACGCGCCGTCGCTCGGCTCGGACCGGCTGGAGACCCGGCATCTGCTGCGGGAACCGCTCGACGTCGCGCTCCCCGCGGGGCACCGGCTCGCGAAGCGCCGCCGTATCGAACTCGCCGAACTGGCCGACGAACGCTGGATCAGCGTCAACGCCGGCTTCCCGGTGGACGACATCCTCCAGTCGCTGATCATCCGCACCGGGGTGCGGCCGCAGGTGGTCCAGCGCATCAACGACTTCCGCATCACCGAACGGCTCGTCGCCGCCGGGCACGGGATCGCGCTTCTTCCCCGGTACACAATGGACACTCGGCGCGGCAGCGGTCTGGTCTGCCGTCCGCTCGCCGGGATCAAGGCGGCCCGGCACGTGGAGGCGGTCTACCGGCTCGGCGCGTCTTCGCGGCCCGCGGTGGCGAAGGTGCTCGACGCGCTCGCCGACGAGGTCGGCGCGCTCACGGGCGAGCGTGACTCCTCAGGTGGTCCAGGGCGATCTTGAGCGCGTCGGCGATCGGCGTGACGTCGTGGCGCAGGTGGGCCATCAGCAGGCCGCCCTGCACACAGGTCAGCGCGGCCTGTGCGAGCCTCGCCGGGTCGGCGCCTTCGACCAGTTTTCCCTGTTCTCGCAACGATTCCAGGCCGCGCTGGAGATGTGACTCCCATTCGCGGTAGGCCTTGTCCAGCAGCGGCGCCATCTTGGGGTCGTCGCCGAGTTCGCCGGTGAGGTTGCCCAGCGGGCAGGCGATCGGCCCCTTGGGCGTGGTCTGGATGGCCAGGATCTCCCTGGCCCACTGGTCGAAATCGGCCCAGTCGTGCAGCTCGAAGATGGTCGGCTGGTTGCCGAGGATGTTTTCGAGGAAGCGGGTGATGACCGCTTCGACGAGCTGATCCTTGTTCTTGAAGTAGTGGTACATCTGCGATTTCCCGGCCCCGCTGGCCGCGAGCACCTTGTCGACGCTCGTCCCGGCGACGCCGTGGACGTACATCAGCTCCGCCGCCGCGTCGACGATCGCGTCCCTCGTCATCCGCCCCTGCGGGGTCTTCGCCGGTTGACCACTCATGTACCGAATAGTACAGTCGGCTCCACTGTACCGATCAGTACAACCAAAGGAGCCGACCATGGGGGATCTCAACACCGAACTCGCCGAGCTGCGGGAGTCCGTCGCGAGCCACGTTCCGGCGGAGGTCGCCGAGGTGCTCAAGGCCGACCGCGCGACGTTCGTGGGGGTGGTCGCCGAGGCGGCCGCGAAACCGGGGACGCCGATGCCGGACCTCGCGCTGCCGGACGCCGGTGGCGATCGGGTGCGGGTCGCGGACGGGCCCGCGGTCGTGGTGTTCTATCGCGGCGCGTGGTGTCCGTACTGCAACCTGGCGCTGCGCACGTATCAGCAGGAGCTGGTGCCGGAGCTGGAGAAACTGGGCGTGAAGCTGGTCGCGGTCAGCCCGCAGCTGCCGGACGGCTCGCTGTCCACAAAGGACCTGGAGTTCGCCGTCCTGTCCGATGTGGACAACGAGCTCGGGCGCGCGCTCGGCATCACGTTCCGGCTGGCCCCGGAGACGAAACCGGCGTTCGACACGCTCATCGGCGACGTCGAGAAGATCAACGGGGCGGCGGAATGGGAGCTGCCGTATCCGACCGTCCTGGTCGTGGACGGCGAAGGCGTCATCCGGTACATCGACGTGCACCCGGACTACACCACGCGCACCGACCCGGCCGACGTCCTGGCCGCCGTGAAAGGCCTGTAGAAGTACATGAAGGCCCCCTTCCTGTGCCTAGGCGCAAGGAAGGGGGCCTTCATGTACTGAGGAACTACCGGTTCGCCCGGTTCACGGCCGAGACGACGGCCCGCAGCGAAGCGGTCACGATCGACGGGTCGATCCCGATGCCCCAGTACACCCGGTCGGAGATCGCGCACTCGATGTACGACGCCGCGCGCGCGTCGTCGCCCGGCGAGAGCGTGTGCTCGCTGTAGTCCAGCAGCCGCAGGTCGAACCCGACGGTCGACAGCGCGTCGAAGAACGCCGCGATCGGGCCGTTCCCGCGTCCGGTGACCTCGTGCTCGTCGCCCTCGACCCGCACGGTCGCGGTGATGTCGTACTCACCGTCCCCGTTGTCCCGGACGTGCTGGCGCACCAGCTCCAGCGGCGTCTTCAGCTCCAGATACTCGGCCGAGAACGCGTTCCACATCGTGGCCGGGTCGACCTCGCCGCCCTCGGTGTCGGTGTGGCGCTGGACGACCTTCGAGAACTCGATCTGCAGGCGCCGCGGCAGGTCGAGCTGGTGCTCGGCCTTCATGATGTAGGCGACGCCGCCCTTGCCGGACTGCGAGTTCACCCGGATCACGGCCTCGTAGTTGCGGCCGATGTCCTTCGGGTCGATCGGCAGGTACGGGACCTCCCACGGGTGCTCGTCGACCGGCGTCCCGACCTTGTCGGCGGCGGCCTTCATCGCGTCGAGGCCCTTGTTGATCGCGTCCTGGTGGCTGCCGGAGAACGCGGTGAACACCAGGTCGCCCGCCCACGGGCTGCGTTCGTGCACCGGCAGCTGGTTGCAGTACTCGACGGTCCGCTTGATCTCGTCCATGTCGGAGAAGTCGATCTGCGGGTCGATGCCCTGGCTGTACAGGTTCATGCCCAGCGCGACCAGGTCGACGTTGCCGGTGCGCTCGCCGTTGCCGAACAGGCAGCCTTCGATCCGGTCCGCGCCGGCCTGGAAGCCCAGTTCGGCGGCGGCGATACCGGTGCCGCGGTCGTTGTGCGGGTGCAGCGACAGGATCACCGAGTCGCGGCGGTCCAGGTTGCGGTGCATCCACTCGATCGAGTCGGCGTAGACGTTCGGCGACGCCATCTCGACGGTCGCGGGCAGATTCAGGATCACCGGCTTCTCCGGCGTCGGCTGCCAGATCTCCGTGATGGTGTTGCAGACCTCGAGCGCGTACGACAGCTCGGTGCCGGTGTAGGACTCCGGCGAGTACTGGAAGCGGAAGTCGGTGTCCGGCTGCTTCGCCGCGTAGTCGACGACCAGCTCAGCGGCCTGCGAAGCGATCTTCGTGATGCCGATGCGCTCTTCGCGGAACACGACGCGACGCTGCAGGATCGAGGTCGAGTTGTAGATGTGGACGATCGCGCGCGGCGCGCCTTCGAGCGCCTTGAAGGTGCGCTCGATCAGCTCCGGGCGGCACTGGGTCAGCACCTGGATGCTGACGTCGTCCGGGATGGCGCCCTCGTCGATGATCTCGCGGACGAAGTCGAAGTCCGTCTGCGACGCCGCCGGGAAGCCGACCTCGATCTCCTTGTAGCCCATGCGGACCAGCAGGTCGAAGAACTTGCGCTTGCGCGCGGGCGACATCGGGTCGATCAGGGCCTGGTTGCCGTCACGCAGGTCGACGGCGCACCACAGCGGCGCGCGCTCGATGCGCTTGTCCGGCCAGGTGCGGTCGGGCAGCGAGATGTCCTCGACCAGGTCGTACCAGGGGCGATAGCGGTGTACGGGCATCGAAGTGCCGCGCTGGGTGTTCCACGAAGCCTGCTCGGAAGGCGCAGGACGGGTGGGCTTGCGAATGCTCATGAGGGGACGGTTCTCCTGAAGAATCGGGTGCGACGACCGGCACCACGAAGCCCCGCGACGGGGAGCCGGTCCGATCAGGCCCCGTCGCGGCAGCGAAGCAGGAGAGCTCGAGCCACGACGCCACCTTAACCGCGCGATCTCCCGAAGGGAAACCCGGGCCGCGATCGAACCGTGACCACAGTGGCGCCCATTCGGGTTACTCGCGGGTAGCAATCGGACCAGGCGGCGTGCCACACTGCCCGGCATGGGCGAGCACGCTGAAGAGAAGGAAACCGCTGATCAGGCGACCAGGCGCAAGGTCGACTGGCGAGCGGGCGGCAGCCGCGCGGCCGGGATTCTGGCGAGCGTGGTCCGCTGGGTCGGCTTGATCTTCGCGGCCATCCTGGTGCTGCACGTCGTCTTCGTGATCGGCGAGGCGAACCCGGACAACGGCATCGTGTCCTTCGTCCGCGGCTGGGCCGACGGGTTGCTGCTGGGCTTCAAGGATCTCTTCATGCCCGAAGACGCCAAGCTGCGCGTACTGGTCAACTACGGCATCGCCGCGATCTTCTGGATGGTCGTCACCGGGATCCTCGCGAAGATCATCCGGCGTGTGGGCGGTTCCGCTTAGTCTCGGAGCATTACGCTCGGAAGATGTTCGCGCGGGCGGTGCCCTACGAGATCGTCGCGATCGGGGCTTCGGCGGGCGGAGTCAAGGCACTCCTCACGGTGCTCAAGGCCTTGCCCGTGGACTTCCCGGTGCCCGTGGTCATCGTCCAGCACCTCGATCCCCACCACGACACGGTGCTCGCCGAGCTTCTCGACCGGCGGTCGCTGTTGCGGGTCAAGCTGGCCGAGGACGGCGACGTGGCCGAGCCCGGTACCGCCTACATCGCCCCGCCGGACCGCCATCTCCTGGTCGGGTCCGGCGGGGCACTCCGGCTGTCGACGCGGGACAAGGTGAGATTCGTCCGCCCGTCGGCCGATCTGCTCTTCGAATCCGTCGCGGTGGCCTGCGGTGCCGCGGCACTGGTCTGCGTGCTCACCGGGACCGGTTCCGACGGCTCGGCGGGCGCGAGGGCGGTCTCGTCGCGTGGCGGTACCGTGGTCGCCGAAGATCCGAGTACCGCGGAATTCAAAGGCATGCCACAGGCCGTGCTGAACGCCGTGGCGGTCGATCTGACGCTGCCGCTGGAGGGGATCGCGGCCGCGCTGGTGGCCCTGATCGAAGGAACGAGATCGCTGTGATCGTGCATGCCGGTGGGTCCGACGACGAGCAAGAGCTGGAATCGCTGCTGACGTTCATCAACGATTCCCGCGGATTCGATTTCACCGGGTACAAGCGGACGTCGCTCGGCCGCCGGATCCGTAAGCGGATGCAGACGGTGAACTTCGAGAAGTACGCGGATTACCGGGATTTCCTGGAAAGCAACGCCGACGAGTTCCAGGAACTCTTCAACACGATTCTGATCAACGTCACCGGTTTCTTCCGCGACCCGGCGGCGTGGGAGTACCTGCGGACGGCCGTCGTCCCCGGCTTGATCGCCAAGGCCGACCCGGACCAGGACATCCGGATCTGGAGCGCCGGGTGTTCGAGCGGCGAGGAGGCCTACACCCTCGCGATCATCTTCGCCGAACACCTCGGGATCGAGGCCTGCACCAAACGGGTCAAGATCTACGGCACCGACGTCGACGAGGAAGCCCTGCGCGAGGCCAGGGCCGGCGTGTACTCCCTCAAAGCGCTGGAAAAACTTCCCGACGAGGTGAAGTCGAAGTACTTCGAACCGAACGGCGCCTTGTTCGCCTTCCGCCGCGACCTCCGTCGCCGGGTGATCTTCGGCAGGCACGACATCACCCGTGACGCCCCGATCTCGCGGGTCGATCTGCTCGTCTGCCGCAACACCCTGATGTATTTCAACGTCGAAGCGCAGACGAAAATCATCGAGCGGTTCCATTTCGCGCTCAACGAAGGCGGTCACCTTTTCCTCGGCAAGGCCGAGATGCTGCTCGCCGACGGTTCCCGGTTCGAGGTCACCGACATGCGCAACCGGGTGTTCCGGATCCAGAACGGGGTGGGGTCGGCGAAGTCGGCGCGATTCGACCTCTTGCCCGCTTCCGAGGCGGGAAGATTCAATCGGCGTCAGGTGGTCGAACTGGCCTTGGCGTCCTCACCCGATTCGGTGCTGGTCATCGACCGTGACGGCACGGTCGCGTTGATCAACGGCGCGGCGAGGCTGCAGTTCGGGCTTTCCCCGGACAAGGTGGGCACGTTGTTCGGGGAGCTGGAGATCTCCTCTCGGCCGATCGACCTCGGGTCCATGGTCGACAGAGCCCACAGCGAGCGACGGAGTGTCCGGGTCAACGCCGTGCGATGGGACAAGAACGACGGTGAGGCACGGTATTTCGACGTCATCGTGAAGCCACTGCTCACCAGTGACGGCGAGGACCTCGGCGTCGCGATCACCCTCATCGACACCACCGAGGCCACCCGGCTCCAGCAGGAGGTCAAACGGGTGCAAGAGGACCTCGCCACGGCCTACGCGGAACTCCAATCGACCAACGCGGAATTGGAGACCGTGAACGAGGAACTCCAGTCGAGCATCGAGGAACTCGAGACGACGAACGAGGAACTCCAGTCCACCAACGAGGAACTCGAGACCACCAACGAGGAACTCCAGTCGGGCAACGAGGAACTCGAGACGATGAACGAGGAGCTGCGGATCCGCACCGCCGAGCTGGACGAGGCACGCACCTTCCTCGAAGGGGTGCTGTCCAGTGTCGCCGCCGGAGTGGTCGTGCTCGACAGCGATCTTCTGGTGCGCAGCTGGAACCGCGGCGCCGAGGACCTGTGGGGGATGCGCGCCGACGAGGTCTACCGGGCGGATTTCTTCACGCTCGACTTCGGCCTGCCGACGGACGGGCTCCGCGACATGGTCGAGATCTGCAACGAGACCGGCCACCGCGCGCTCCCGGTCGAGACCGACGCGGTCGACCGGAAGGGCAGGCCCTTCGCCGCCTCCGTCAGTTGTTCGCCGCTGGGCGGGCCCGGAAGTGGCGTCGTGCTGCTGATGGAGAAGCGGCGGGAGTGAGGTCGTCGCCATGGGGGACCAGGTCGGCGACCGTCAGGCGGCGGCTCATCAGCCGTTCGGACAGGTCGCCGATCCGCATGTTGTGACTGCGGGCGTACCGCCGCAGCACCCGGAACGCGCCCTCCGCGCTGACTTCCAGCCGGGCGGACAGCAATCCCTTGGCCTGTTCGATGATCACCCGGCTCGACAGCGCGCCCTGCAGTTGCCGTGAGGTCGTGGTCAGCCCGTCGATCGTCCGGTGGTTGAGCATGGCGATCGTCGCGACGTCGGCGAGCGCGCTCGCGATGCTCAGCTCGGTCGGCGGCAGCGGCGTCGTCTCCGTGGTCAGGATCGTCACCGAGCCGAGCGCGTCTTCGCGGCGGCTGAAGGGGAACGCGTGCACCGACCGATAGCCGAGGGAAAGCGCGGCGGGGGCGAATCTGCTCCAGCGTGACGTCGCGTCGTCGAGGAGCACGTTGACGACCGGCTTCCCGCTCGCCTCGCTCTCGACGCCCGGCCCTTCTTCGGCGAACAGATCGCCGAGCGGTGGTGCCTCGAGTCTTTCGTCGGTGTCCACCACGACGTGGCGGTCGCCGGAGGCGGTCAGATGCACCGACGACGAAGCGATCAGCTGGGTGTATCGATCCGCCACGCAGAGCCAGTAATTCGCCGGATCCAACGCGGGGACGAGAGTGTCCGCCAGCTCCACCAACGTGTCGGCGACCCATTTTTCGCGATTCCGCATCAAAAATCGGCCTTCCTTGGGGGCAGCCAACGCTAGTCCTCTCGCCGCGGTCACGGAAGCCGCCCCACTCAGCCATCCGGGTCACATCCGCGGGGCGGTCGCGGGCGTACTCTCGCCTCATGTGGGACGGCACCGGTGGCCGGTACGACCAGTCGGCCCTGCGGGAACTGGTCGAGGCCGAACGAGGGCGTGCGGATCGCGCCGCGGGGGTGGCCTTACGGCACGAAATCCTCATGGAAACGGCCGTCGAACCCATGCGACCGTTCCACCGGAGGATGGCGGAACTCCATCGCGCCACCGAGGGCAGGCACCGGGCGGCGGCCGATCTGCACGCCGGTTATGTCGCCGCGGTGAAGGACTGGGCCGCCGGGCGGGCGGACGTCCCGCCGGCGTTCCTGGCCGCGGTCGCCGAGAACGCCGGCGTCCGGAGCCTCGCGGTGACCTTGTTCAGCGGCCCCGGGACCGCGGCCGTCGTCGTGTCCGATCCCGTCGCCGCCAGGGCGAACGACCTGGAGTGCGTCTTCGGCGAAGGGCCCTCCCGGGAAATGCCCGGCGTTTGCGCCGAGCGGGAACTGTCGAGCCGGTGGCCCCGGTTCGGGCCCGCCGCGAAGGAACTCGGGGTCCGGGCGGTGGTGTCGGCCCGGCTCGGGCTGCGGGAAGCGCCGCTGGGCACCCTCACCGCGTATCGGCCCGAACCCGAACCGGACGCCGAAATCGCCCGTTCGACGGAACTGGTGGCCGACGCGCTCACCGCCACCGCGTTGCATCCGGACACCCGGCTCGACGCGGAAGACGGGCTCCCCGTCCATCCGTTGTTCGGTGACCTGGACCTCGAGATCGTGGTGCACCATGCCACGGGGATGGTCATGGCCACGCAGGATTGCACCGCTTCGGACGCGCTCGCCCTCATTCACGCGCGTGCCTACGCCCTGGACGAAAGCGTCATCGAAGTCGCCAGGACGATCGTGAACCGGACGTCGACGCTCAGCTGACACCGAGCCTTTCGTACGCCTCGACGGCGGCTTTCGGGTCGTCCGCCTGGAATTTCACGACGCGGACGGTCTCGGTCGCCCCGAGCGGCCGGGTCACGGTGATCGGCTCACGCAATTCGGCGACCAGGTTCGTCTCGTAGAAGTTGTCGTGACGTAGCCAGGTTTCGTCGCGAAACGCCTTCGCCTTGGCGGGATCGTGGCTTTCCTTCAGGTGCCGCAGGGCGACGATGTTCTCCCTCTGGATCCGCACGTCGTAGAACGAGCTGTAGCGCACTCGCAGTTCGCGCGACGAGATCACGTGCGGCCGGACGACGGTGCCGGCGTAGACCCCGAACACCAGCAGTGCCGAGTACACGCCGAGGACGAGCAGCAGGATGTCGACGACGAGACCGAAGTCGATCAGCCAGAAGAGGCCGGCTTCGAACGCGCTCACCACGGCCAAGACGATGAAGATCGGCTTGCCGCCCGAGCCGTACGGCACCGCGACGGCGTCCCCGTCGATGCCGTCCTTCCGGCGGCCGAGATACAGCCAGAGTCCGGCCATCGTGCGTGACTCGTTGCGGATCAACGCGCGAACTGCCCCCATAACCCCAGGTTAGCGATCGAACCGGGTCAAGATCTTCACCGCGTCGGCTGATGCCGGGTCCTTCGGGGTGTAGATCTCCAGCCGGTGGTCGGGGCTGTCGGGCTGGAGCCACACCTGATAGTCGACGCCGAGCGCGCCGACCGTCGGATGCCGCAACCACATGGCGCCGACCGTGCAGTCGGCGACGTCGCCGGTCGCCCAGAGCGTCGCGAACTCGTCGCTGCGCATGGTCAGCTCGCCGATGAGCGCGGCCAGCCGGGCGTCGGTCGGATGGCGACCGGCGGTCAACCGCAGATAGGCGACGTGGACGCGGGCGAGTTCGGCCCAGTTGTCGAACAGGTCCCTGGTGAGCGGGTCGAGGAAGAACATCCGCGGCACGGACGGCCGCCGCGCGGGATCCGACGGCGAGCCGAAGTCGAGGTGTTCGGCGGTGAGCACGTGGCCTGCCCGGTTCCACGCGAGGACGTCGCCGCGCCTGCCCAGCACGACGGCGGGCACGGTCTCGCCGAGATTCTCCAGCAGCGCGAGCACCCGGGGATGCGGTTCTTCCGGGCCGGGGTCGGACAGCTTCGGGAGCGAGGACCTCCGCGCGAGGTTGTGCAGGTGCGCGGTCTCGACGTCGTCGAGCCGCAGCGCGCGGGCGAGCGCGTCGAGCACCTGCTGTGAAGCGGTCTCGGCAAGTCCTTGTTCCAGCCGCGTGTAGTACCCGGCGCTCACTCCGGCGAGCTGGGCGAGTTCCTCGCGGCGCAGTCCGGGCACGCGGCGCGACGTGCCGTAGGTGCGCAGGCCGATGTCGGCGGGGGTCACCCGGTCACGACGGCTTTTGAGGTACACGCCGAGGCTTTCCATGACTCCGAGCCTAAGTACTTCGCCCGCCGCGTGGGTGTACCCGCGAGGTGTACCCATGGCACGGGGATGGCTGCGGTTTCGAAGCCGGTACAGCGTCAAGGGCATGACACGACAGCACACCCGCGCCTGGTTCGGCCTGCTGGTGATCCTCTGCCCGGTGTTCCTGGTCTCGATGGACGGCTCGATCCTGTTCCTCGCGATGCCCAGGATCGGCCAGGCCCTCACGCCCACGGCCGATCAGGCGCTGTGGATCCTCGACGTCTACGGGTTCGCGGTCGGCTCGCTGCTGATCGCGTTCGGCGCCATCGGCGACCGGTACGGACGGCTGAAACTGCTGATGATCGGCGCCGCCGTGTTCGGCATCGGCTCGGCGGGCGCGGCCTTCGCCCCGAATCCGGAAACGCTCGTCGCCTTCCGCGCGCTGATGGGGCTCGCGGGCGCGACGCTGCTGCCGTCCGCGCTGGCCGTGCTGAGCGAACTCTTCCCCGATCCGCGACGACGGGCACGCGCCATCGGGATCTTCGCGGCCGCGTTCGCCGCCGGATTCGCGATCGGCCCGGTCGTCGGCGGGATCCTGCTGGAACGCTTCCCGTGGGGCTCGGTCTTCCTGGTCAACCTGCCGGTGATCGCGGTGTTCCTGGCGCTCGCGCCGGTGCTGTTGCGCGAGGTGCGGACCGCCGGGACGGGCCGGGTCGACGTGCTGAGCGTGGTGCTCTCCGCCACCGGTCTCCTGCTCGCGATCTACGGGATCAAGCACGCGGCCGCCGACGGTCTCTCCGTCTTTTCGGTCGCCTCTGCGGTCGCCGGCGCCGTGCTGCTGACGTGGTTCGTCCGGCGGCAGCGCGGTCTGGAGCATCCGCTGATCGAGTTCTCCCTGTTCCGCGACCGCGTCTTCACGATCGCGATCGTCACCGGGTTGGTGCCGTTGGCCGCGTGGTCGGCGGCCGCGTACCTGTCGGGGATCCACCTGCAGTCCGTGCTCGGCCTACCCGTCCTGCACGCGGCGCTGCTGGCGCTGCCCGGTGCGGCCGTCCTCACGATCATGTGCGTCGTCACGCCCGCGCTGGTCGACCGCGTCGGTAAGCGAACCGCGCTGGTCGCCTGCCATTTCTCCATCGCCGCCGGGCTGGCGCTGCTGCTCATGACCGGGGTCACGGGCGGGGCGGGCTGGTACGTCGCGTCGACGGTGGTCGCCGGGATCGGCTACGGCATCTCGTTCAGCGTGGTGGCCGACACGGCCGTCGCCGCGGTGCCCGCCGAACGGGCCGGAGCCGCGGGCGCGATCGCCGAGACCAGCAACGAGATCGGCAACGCGCTGGGTATCGCGCTCATGGGCTCGCTCGCCGCGTTGGTGTTCCGCCTGACGGGACCGGATCTCGCGCCCACCCTCGGGGAAACCCTCGAAATCGCGCCTGCGGCCGCTCTTGACGCGAAGGAGGCCTTCGTCGCCGGCCTGCACACCGCCGTGGCGGTGCTCAGCCTGCTGCACGCCGGGCTAGGGGTTCTCGCTCTGCGATGGCTCCCTCACCCGGAGAAGGCACTCGTGCCCCAGGCGTCGGCGTAGGCGAACTCGGCCAGGGGAATCCGCTCGCGCGGCGCCTTCTCGCGCTCGATCCGCCAGTCCTCTTCGAGCACCGACGGGTCCGCGGGGTGGCCGACCGCGATGGCGACCTTGGGGACGACGTCGTCAGGGAGGCCGAAGAAGTCCTTCGCCGCTTCGGCGGAGAAGCCCGCCATCTGGTGTGCGATCAGGCCGAGGTCGACGGCCTGGAGCACGAGGTTCTCGCTCGCCAGGCCCAGCCCGTACTCGGCGTACGGGACGTCGCCCTTCTCGTTCGTGGTCACCATCACGCCGATCAGCAGCAGCCCGGCGCGATGGGCCCACGCGCGGTTGCCCGAGTTCAGCGTCGAGAGGATGCGGTCGAACGACGGCGTGCCCCGCAGGCCGACCAGGTAGCGGGCGGGCTGGGTGTTGCCGAACGACGGCGCCCAGCGAGCCGCTTCGAGCAGCGCGCGGAGCTGGTCTTCGGACACCGTGGCGGCCTCGTCGTAGGCGCGCGGGCTCCACCTGGCGGCCAGGATCGACGCGATCGGGGTACTTGTCTCGGCGGGTTTGTGCACCGACGGACGATAACAAGGGGTGCTCTCCGTCACTAAAGTGAAAGCCCTCCGACTATTTCGTTGGTGTTAAGGAAGATTTACTTCGGGAAGTCCTCTATGTGGTGGTCAGGACCACTTACGAGGGTGGCGGGCGTGCGTGACCCCGGTAGGCTTTCGCCCAAATAAGGGACGCGGGGGCTCCTCGGTGCCCACGAGGAGCACGCCCGGCCCGTCGAGGAGGTTCGGGCGTGGCCCTCGTGGTCCAGAAGTACGGCGGTTCGTCGCTGGAAAGTGCCGACCGGATCAAACGCGTCGCGGAACGCATCGTCGCCACCAAGAAGGCGGGCAACGACGTGGTCGTCGTCTGCTCCGCCATGGGCGACACCACCGACGAGCTGCTCGACCTGGCTCAGCAGGTCAACCCGGCTCCGCCGGAGCGTGAGATGGACATGCTGCTCACCGCGGGTGAGCGCATCTCCAACTCGCTGGTGGCGATGGCGATTTCGGCCCACGGCGCGGAGGCCTGGTCGTTCACCGGCTCGCAGGCCGGCGTGGTGACGACGTCGGTGCACGGCAACGCGCGGATCATCGACGTCAGCCCCAGCCGCGTGACGGAGGCCCTCGACCAGGGCTACATCGCGCTGGTGGCCGGTTTCCAGGGCGTGTCGCAGGACACCAAGGACATCACCACCCTCGGCCGCGGCGGTTCGGACACCACCGCCGTCGCGCTGGCCGCGGCGCTGAACGCCGACGTCTGCGAGATCTATTCCGATGTGGACGGTGTGTACACCGCCGATCCCCGGGTCGTGTCCGACGCACGCAAGCTCGACACCATCGCCTACGAGGAGATGCTGGAGCTCGCCGCGAGCGGATCGAAGATCCTGCACCTGCGCTCGGTGGAGTACGCGCGCCGCTACGGCGTCCCGATCCGAGTCCGTTCTTCCTACAGTGACAAGCCGGGCACCACGGTGACCGGTTCTATCGAGGAGATCCCCGTGGAACAAGCGTTGATCACCGGTGTGGCGCACGACCGCTCCGAAGCCAAGATCACGGTGACCGGCGTACCCGACACCACCGGTGCCGCCGCCCGGATCTTCCGCGTGATCGCCGACAACGAGATCGACATCGACATGGTGCTGCAGAACGTGTCCAGCACGTCGTCGGGCCGCACCGACATCACCTTCACCCTGTCGAAGGCCAACGGGGCCAAGGCCGTGCAGTCGCTGGAGAAGATCAAGGACGAGATCGGCTTCGAGTCGGTCCTCTACGACGACCATGTCGGCAAGGTGTCGCTCGTCGGCGCGGGGATGCGTTCGCACCCCGGTGTCACGGCGACGTTCTGCGAGGCGCTCGCGCAGTCGGGCGTCAACATCGAAATCATCAACACCTCGGAGATCCGGATCTCGGTGCTCATCCGGGACGCGCAGCTCGACGACGCGGTGCGCGCGATCCACGAGGCGTTCGAACTCGGCGGCGACGAAGAAGCCGTCGTCTACGCGGGGAGTGGTCGCTGATGTCGGAAGGTTTGCGGGTAGGCGTGGTCGGGGCGACCGGTCAGGTCGGCGGCGTCATGCGCCGTCTGCTGGCCGAACGGGGTTTCCCGGTCGCCGAAATGCGGTACTTCGCTTCGGCGCGGTCCGCCGGTTCGAAGCTTCCTTGGCGTGACGGGGAAATCGTCATCGAGGACGCGACGACCGCGGATCCGTCCGGTTTGGACATCGCGCTGTTCTCGGCGGGCGGCTCGACCTCCAAGGCCCAGGCGGAACGGTTCGCCGCCGCCGGTGCCACGGTGATCGACAACTCGTCGGCGTGGCGGATGGACCCGGACGTCCCGCTGGTCGTCAGCGAGGTCAACCCGGAGGCGGTCAAGGAAGCGCGCAAGGGGATCATCGCGAACCCCAACTGCACCACCATGGCCGCGATGCCGGTGCTCAAGCCGCTGCACGCCGAAGCGGGCCTGGTGCGGCTGGTGGCCAGCACCTACCAGGCGGTCTCCGGCAGCGGGCTCGCCGGCGTCGAGGAGCTGGAAGGCCAGCTCGCGGCGGCCGCGGCGAACGCGGGCGCCCTGACCCACGACGGCGCGGCGGTGACCTTCCCCGAGCCGAAGAAGTACGCGCGGCCCATCGCGCACAACGTCCTCCCGCTGGCCGGGTCCATTGTGGACGATGGCGAGTTCGAGACGGACGAGGAGAAGAAGTTCCGCAACGAGAGCCGGAAGATCCTGAGCATCCCGGAGCTGCGGGTCTCGTGCACCTGCGTGCGGGTGCCGGTGTTCTCGGGGCACTCGATCTCGATCAACGCCGAGTTCGCGCAGCCGCTTTCCGTCGCCCGCGCGACCGAACTGCTGACCGGCGCGCCCGGCGTCGAGCTGTCGGACATCCCGACCCCGCTGCAGGCCGCCGGCCAGGACCCGTCCTACGTCGGGCGGCTGCGGACGGACCCGGGCGTCGACGGCGGTCGCGGCCTGGTGCTGTTCCTGTCGAACGACAACCTGCGGAAGGGCGCGGCGCTCAACGCCGTGCAGATCGCGGAACTGGTCGCCGCGAACTCCTGACCCGTGCCATGAACGGTCCTTTCCTTGCAAAATTTGCGAGGAAAGGACCGTTCCTTGCATCCGTACGGACGGGCGGTTAACGCATTCAGAGGACTAAACGCGCGCAGCACCCGCGCAGGCCGCATACCGCGTAGCGAGGAACTCACCCCGAGGATCCCCGCTGTAGGACCAAACCCCGCCGTCCGCCCGCGTGCCCAAGTGCCGGAACTGCTCGACGGCCTCGTCGAACCGCCCGTTCTCCACCAGCGCCTTCGCCAGGTACGCCCGGTCTCCCCGCTTCTCCGGGTAATCTTCGCCGTCGAGCAACGCCAGGATGCCGTCGAGCGCGCCGGACACCCGCGGGGAACGCCACGCGGGAACGTCCTGGAATTCGGCTTCGTGCGCCGCGACCAGCAGCAGCGGCGCCAGGTTCGGCGACTCCGCGGCCGCGGTCTCGGCGAACTCCCACATCAGCTCGTTCGAGCCGAACCACTTCGCGCACCAGTACTGCAACGCCCGTGAGTGCGCGCCGCGGTGCCGCGGGTCGCGGGCGACGAGTTCCGCCCAGACCTTCCGGTACTCGTCGTTCTCGTATTGCCGACCCATCGCGATCGTGAGCGCGGTCACCCACGGCGTCGGGTCTTCGGGAGCGAGCCCGGCCGCCTCGTGCACGGCCTCCTCGGCCCGCTCCAGCACCCGGAAGAACGCGGCGAACTGCTCCTGCGTGACATGCTTCGCCTGCAGCGAGCTGCGCACTTCCCAAGCCACGTCCACCAGGGACGCCGCGTTGACGAGCGCCGCGCCCGGGTCGCCGGGGCGGGCCTTCCGCCACGCGCGCAGCCACTCGTCGTCCTTAGCGGCGGCCTCGCCGAGGGCGCCGGTCACCTGATCGCGGCGAGCCCAGTTCCCCCGGGTCGACGCCAGCAGCGCGGCGGCGCCTTCCCAATCGCCGCGGGAGGTCGACTCCTGCACGGCGAGGATCTCCCCGTCGGTCCAGTATTCCTTCGCCGACACCTCGCCGTCGGCTGGGAGACCCCAGCGGGTGACGTCCGGGATCCTGCCCTTGAACTTGGGCTTCTCCGGCGGCAGCAGCGCGACGAACTCTTCGGGCGTCAGCACGTTCTTGAGTTCGTCGATTTCGACGCCACGTCGTTTCGCCTCTTTCATCATGGCGAAGACGGCCTTGCGCTCACGGGAT
The DNA here is from genome assembly GCF_000732925.1 of Amycolatopsis japonica. Classification (NCBI taxonomy): domain Bacteria; kingdom Bacillati; phylum Actinomycetota; class Actinomycetes; order Pseudonocardiales; family Pseudonocardiaceae; genus Amycolatopsis; species Amycolatopsis japonica. The sequence continues at coordinate 8,468,247 of NZ_CP008953.1, read as the reverse complement.
TTGAGCAGCCAAAGCATGGAAACTCCTTAAGAGCGAACAAGTGTGAGAGTCGGCCGGTAGCCGGCGGGCACCCCGGCGGCCGTCAGCAGCGCACGCAGCGGGGCGGTGTCGGATTCGGCCGCGGTGGCCTGGTCGAGCGCGGGCTCCAGCCGGTCGTCCAGCGGCTCGTCCACGGTGAACGGCGCCGGTCCGGACCACGAAAGCGACCATCGCCCCGCGCCGACGTCGGTGAGCGCCGCGTGGACGACGACCGCCAGCCGTCGGCGGACCGAGACGACGGCGAACTCCCGGCGAGCGCGCGGGCCTGCACCGGCGGGCGGCGCCGCGTCCGGATCGGCGAGCTCCTCGTGCCTGCCCGCGTCGAGGAGGTCCAGCGCCATGTCGAGGGTGCGTTCGCCGAGGACCTCGGCGGCCGCTTCGGCGGCGGCGTGACGATGGCCGATGGCGACCAGCGACTGCCAGTCCGTCCGCCGTTTCGTGTGCGCCTCGTCGGAGAAGACGGTGAACAGCGCCTCGTCGAGCATCTTCTCGGCGCCGGTCAGCAGTTCGGTCGCCGGACGTTCGCCGCCGGGGCGGACCGGGATCCGGGTTCCCGCTTCGAGCGTCGCGACCCGCTCCCGGGTGGCCGGATGCGTGTCCCATCGCGAGGTCTCGTCCTCCGACGGGTTCCGGCGCATCTCGTCCATCTGCTCCGCCCTAATCGGGTCGGTGAGCAGTGCGCGGTAGCCCTCGCCGAACCGGTCCGGGAGATACCCCGCGTCCCAGCCGATCGCTGCGTAGTTGTTCATGAAGAACCGCCAGGTGACGGCCAGCGCTTCGATCTCGCGCAGGGCCGAGGTCGCCGCGTCGGTACCCGCGAGCCGTGCCGAGACGGCGTCGGCCGCGAGCTCCTGAGCCCGGCAGACACTCATCGAGACGACGAAGTACAGCTTCGCGTACTGCTTGAAGAGCCAGCCGACGAAGCGTTCGAAGTAGCCGTCGCGGTCGAGGCCGTTGACGACCCGCGCGATCGACTTGCGCCCGCGATAGGTCAGCGCGGCGAAGCGGGTGTCCTTGTTGCTGTAGTGCCCCAGTTCGTGCGCGAGCACGGCGCGGAACTGGTCCTGGCGCAGGCCCATGATCAGCGGGACCCCGATGATCATGCGGCGGCGCAGCACCCGCAGCCCGAGCCACGAGGTGCGCTCGGTGACCGCGGCGTTGACGTCCGGATCGAGGTAGATCTCGTCCGGCGGCCGGGTGCCCGCCTCGGCCGCCAGTTCCCGGACCAGCGCCCAGAGGGCGGGTTGGGACTCCGGCGTCACCTGGACGCCGGGTACGTCGTCGTCGGTCACCCGCTCGACGGTGAGCAGGGTCTTCAGCAGGATCCAGCCGACCGGAACGGTGATGATGCCGAGCTTCACCGCCGCGATGACGTTGTGCTGCAAGGCCAGTACTTCGAGTGTCACGATCCCGCCCACGAAGGCGAGCACGAGCAGCGGGAACCCCGCCAGCAGGACGGCAGCGAGCAGCCCACGAAAAGACTTCACTGTGAAACGGACCTTCCCCAGAGTTGGTGTACCCCCGACACCGAGCGCTCATTGTGCCCGAAGCGCCTCGCGCGGCCGATCACTTTTCGAATACGATCGAAGACTTCGGGATGAACATCACCCCGGCGCGCGTCGTCGCATGTGGACTGTCCATTGTGGAGCGGATAATTGCCTTGTCCGGTTCGCCCGATCGGTGCATTCTCGACGACGACAAAACGTTTTCCACGAAAGGAAAGTCATGTACACGGCGGTCGAAGGCTCGCGGGTTCCGATCCGGATGTGGGCGGACCCCGCATCGGTCGAGGACCAGGCCATGCGACAGCTGCACAACGTCGCCAACCTGCCGTGGGTGCACGGCGTCGCGGTCATGCCCGACGTCCACTACGGCAAGGGCGCGACCGTCGGCAGCGTGATCGCGATGCGCGACGCGGTGTCCCCGGCCGCCGTCGGCGTGGACATCGGCTGCGGGATGAGCGCGGTGCGGACCTCGCTCACCGCCGCCGACCTGCCCGACGACCTGCTGAAGCTCCGCCGCCGGATCGAATCGGCCGTCCCGGTCGGGTTCGGCCTGCACAAGACCCCGGTGAACCCGGCGAAGGTGCACGGTGTCGGTGGCTGGGACGCCTTCTGGAAGTCCTTCGGCGACCTGCATCCCGGCGTCCAGGAACTGCACGACCGCGCGTCGCGCCAGATCGGGAGCCTCGGCGGCGGCAACCACTTCATCGAGGTCTGCCTCGAACAGGGCGGCGAGGACGAAGGCCGCGTGTGGCTGATGCTGCACTCCGGTTCGCGCAACATCGGCAAGGAACTCGCGGAACGGCACATGGCCGTCGCGCGGAAGCTGCCGCACAACGCGGATCTGCCGGATCCGGACCTCGCGGTGTTCGTCGCGGGCACGCCGGAGATGCAGGCGTACCGGCGCGACCTGTTCTGGGCGCAGGACTACGCGGCGCGCAACCGCGCCACCATGGTCGCGCTCGTGAAGCAGGCGCTGAAGGACGTCGTGCCGCAGACGACGTTCGACGACGCGATCAGCTGCCACCACAATTACGTCGCCGAGGAGACCTACGACGGTGTCGACCTCCTGGTGACCCGCAAGGGCGCGATCCGCGCGGGTTCGGGTGACCTCGGGATCATCCCGGGCAGCATGGGCACCGGTTCGTACATCGTGCGCGGCCTCGGGAACGCGTCGTCCTTCCAGTCCGCGTCGCACGGCGCGGGCCGCCGGATGTCGCGGAACAAGGCCAAGAAGCTGTACACCGCCGAGGACCTCGCCGCGCAGACCGCCGGCGTGGAATGCCGCAAGGACTCCGGCGTGGTGGACGAGATCCCGGCCGCGTACAAGGACATCGAAACGGTGATCAAGGCGCAGACGGACCTCGTCGAGGTGGTCGCGCACCTCAAGCAGGTCGTCTGCGTGAAGGGCTGAAACGTGGGTGGTGTGGCGGGGAACCCGACATACCACCCACGTTCCTCGCTACTGTGGTCTTCATGAAGAGGTTGGGAATCGCGGCGCTACTGGCGGCCGCCGGACTCGCGCTGGCGGGCTGCAGCGAGGTCACGAACGCCGTCGATCAGACGAACAAGGCCGCGACGAAGGTCGGTGCCTGCGCCGAGGCGCTCAGCCTCGCCGACCTCAATCCGGACCCGGCGACGATCAAGGAACGTGCCGCGGACAAGGAGAAGCGGCTGCGTGAGCTGGCGAACAGCGTCGGCGAGCAGAACGTCGCGAGCGCGCTCACCGGCATGGCCGACTCGTACCTGCAGGTGCAGAAGGAGAACATCCAGGACGCGGGCAAGATCGCGGACTGGACCAAGCGCAACCTCGACCGGCTCGACGCCCTCCGCAAGGTCTGCGCCTAGCCCCCTCTCGCATTTCGTCCTCTGAATGCGGTAGTTGGTATCGCCAACGACCGCGTTCAGAGGACGAAACGCGTCAGGAGGAGGTGAGCGCGGGCACCCGGGCGGGTGTCCGGGACCGGCGCCAGAACAGGCCGACCGAAGCGATCGCCAGCGCGCCCAAGGCCGAGGCCGTGAACCCCCAACCGGGGCTCGAATGGTCGATCACGAACCCGATGATCGGGCTCCCGATCGCCAATCCGATCCGGCTCGCCGCGTCCAGCAGGCCCATCGCCTCGCCGCGCACCCGCGGCGGCGCCGCCGCGCTGACCGTCTCGGTGCTCGCCGCGAGCGTCGGCGCGCACAGCACGTTGCTCGGGAAGAGCACGATCGCCAGCAGCCACCACGGGTGGTCGATCAGGCCGACCGGCAGCGTCAGCACCGCGAGGAGCACCATCAGCGTGCCCTGCGAAAGCGACCGCCGGACCGCGCCGTGGATCGCCCCGCCGAGCACGGACGCGACGCACATGAACGTGATCAGCAGTCCGGACCAGGCGATGTCCCCGCTCGCGCGCAGCGTCGCCAAGGCGGCGAGCTCCATGCCGACCAGGCAGAACAACGCGCCCGCGGCGATGAACATCGCCATCACGAGCCGTCCGGTGAGCCAGCTCCGCACGGGCGGCCGCTCCCCGCTGAACACCTCGGCGTCGGCTTCGGCGCGGATCGGCGGGTTCTGCCGGTAGATCAACGTCGCCGAAAGCGCGAAGCAGACCCCGATACCGGTGAGCGCGTAGACCGCGGGGAGTTGCGTGATCGCCATGATCCCGGCCGACGGCCCGATCATGAACGACGCCTCCACCAGGATCGTGTCCAGCGAGTAGGCCGCTCGCCGCTGCTCCAGCGGCACGAGCGCGGTGAGCACCAGCCGCGCGAGCGTTCCCGCGGGCACCGACAGCACGCCCGCGGGGAGCGCGACCGCGAGCAGCACCTGATACGGCAGATGCGGCGCGCTGATCCAGAACGTCGACGAGGCCACCCCGCAGATCGCGACCACCGGGCGCAGCCCGTAGCGGTCGACGTACCGGCCGACGAGCGGTGCCCCGATCGCGCTGCCGAGGGTGGTGGCGGCGCCGATCAGCCCGGCCGCGCCGTAACCGCGGCCGAGGTCGTTGACCACGTACAGCGTCATCGTCACGCCCATGGCCGTCATCGGGAGCCGGGCCAGGAACATCAGCAGCATCGAGCTGGGAACTCCGGGCACGGCTAACACGCGACGATACGGAGCGAGGGCCATGGAACCGATGAGAACGTAACTTGGTACGCGCGTGCAAGTTTTTTTCGCGAGGTACGGGTCACCCGGTCCGGGGGGTTTTCTTGACTGATTCCAGAATAGGCGAGAGGGTGGGTGGTGACTGACCGCTCACCACCACGAACCAGGAGGCACCGGCGTGACCCTGCCGACCACGAACAACGTGGGCATCCCCGTCGCGAGCGACAACGACTCCCTGACGGTAGGCGCCAACGGCCCGATCCTGCTCCAGGACCACTACCTGATCGAGAAGAACGCCCAGTTCAACCGTGAACGCGTGCCGGAGCGCGTCGTCCACGCCAAGGGCGGCGGTGCGCACGGCTTCCTCGAGGTCACCGAGGACGTCAGTCAGTTCACGAAGGCCGCGCTGTTCCAGCCCGGCGTGCGCACTGAGAGCCTGGCCCGCTTCTCGTCGGTCGCCGGCGAGAACGGCTCGCCCGACACGTGGCGCGACCCGCGCGGCTTCGCGGTGAAGTTCTACACCTCCGAGGGCAACTACGACCTCGTCGGCAACAACACCCCGGTGTTCTTCATCCGCGACCCGATCAAGTTCCCCGACTTCATCCACTCGCAGAAGCGCCGCGCCGACAACCACCTGCGCGACCACGACATCCAGTGGGACTTCTGGACGCTGCGGCCCGAGTCCGCGCACCAGGTCACCTGGCTGATGGGCGACCGCGGCATCCCGTCGAACTGGCGGGAGATGGACGGCTTCGGCTCGCACACCTACCTGTGGGAGAACGCCGGCGGCGAGAAGTTCTGGGTCAAGTACCACTTCAAGACCGACCAGGGCATCGGCTACCTGCCGCAGGCCGACGCGGACCGCATCGCGGGCGAGGACTCCGACTACTACATCCGCGACCTGTTCAAGAACATCAAGCAGGGCAACCACCCGAGCTGGACGCTGTACGTCCAGGTGATGCCGTACGCCGAGGCCGCGGACTACCGCTTCAACCCGTTCGACCTGACCAAGGTGTGGCCGAAGGGCGACTACCCGCTGATCAAGGTCGGCCGCTGGGTGCTCGACCGCAACCCGGCGAACTACTTCGCGGAGATCGAGCAGGCCGCGTTCGAGCCGTCCAACCTGGTGCCGGGCATCGGCCCGTCGCCGGACAAGATGCTGCAGGGCCGCCTGTTCGCGTACCCGGACGCGCACCGCTACCGGATCGGCGCGAACTACACGCAGCTGCCGGTCAACGCGCCGAAGTCCCCGGTGAACAGCTACTCGCGCGACGGTGCGATGCGCTACAACAATCCGGGCGACCCGGTGTACGCGCCGAACTCCTACGGCGGCCCGCACGCGAGCGCGGAGATCGCCTCCGAGACCGCTTCGGGCTACGGCGTCGAGGACGAGGTCATCCGGTCGGCGTACAAGCTCCACGCCGAGGACGACGACTTCGGCCAGCCGGGCACGCTCGTCCGCGACGTGATGGACGACGCGCAGCGCGAGCGGCTCGCGAACAACATCATCGGCCACGCTTCGAACGACGTCTCCCGGCCGGTGCTGGAACGCGTCTTCGAGTACTGGCGGAACGTCGACAAGGACCTCGGCGACAAGGTCGCGGACGCCTTCCGCGAGTAGAAGGACCTCTTTCGAGAGGCTGCTCCCACCACGGAACGCCCCCGGTGCCCGCACCGGGGGCGTTCTCATGTCCCCACTCGCATGTGAAGCCAGAAGGTGGCGTGGCGTGCGTGGGGGACACCCCGAGTGGAGCAGTGCGACACGCCTGTCCGACGGAGTGATGAAGCCAAACGATCACCGTTTACACCGCTGTGGGTGAACGAGCCGCTCCACGGTGGAGATCGGTCACAGGTGGTCATAAATCGGCGGGAAAAGGATGATCTTCAGGGGGAAGCACAAGATTTCGACGTTAATCAATTGCGGGGGTCTTCCCCGGGAATGAATCCGGCACGTAAGGGTTAGAAAAGTGTTCCAACCGGTGATCGGGTGGTGTTCGGCCGATACGGCGGGTATCGATTTACCTCGTCAGGTCCCAGAGGCCAGGAGGTAAGGAATGAAAGGCAACATTGCCCGGATGATTGCCGTGGTCGCCACCGGCAGTCTGTTGGCGGTGGCCTCGGCCGGCGCCGCGACGGCTGGTACCGATGGTGGAAAGGGTTCGTCGAACACGCAGGCGCTCGCCGCGCAGGTGCTGCAGATGCGGGACGGCCTCACCAAGGTGGCCTACACCGGTGACGTCGCCAAGACGCGGGCGGACTTGGACAAGCTGAGCCCCGTCCTCGGTGACATCGCCGCGGGCAAGCGCTACCAGATCCAGACCGAAACGCAGAAGCTCGGCGACCTGGCCCAGGGCCGCTCCGTCGAGTCCAGCAGGCTGCTGGCCGACCCGACCGCCAAGGCGCGTCAGCTGCCGCCACTGCCGGTGCCGATCCCGTCGCTCCCGGACCTTCCCGGACCGCTGAAGATCGTCAGCGACCTGGTGAAAGCCCTGCTCACGGCGGTAACCGGCATTCTCAGCGGGCTGCTCGGCGGACTCCCTGTCCCGCCGCTTCCGGTACCGCCGGTACCACTTCCCACGCCCTAGGAGACCGAGGGAGTCGTCCGGTTCCGCCGTGCAGGGCGGCGGGCCACGAAATGGGGGCCGGGGCCCGGGTGGGGACATTTCTCCCCATCCGGGCTCTGGCCGTCACCGGGGCGCGAGGCCCACTCGCAGGGCTCCCGCCGCCTCGGCCGTCGCCTCCCGGAACCGCCGTCCGACGCCGAGGAAGTTGAGGTACCCGTGGATCAGGTCCGGCTGGCGGCTGAGCGCCACCGGCACCCCGGCCTTCCGCAATTTCTCCGCGTACGCCTCGCCCTCGTCGCGCAACGGATCGAATCCGGCCGTCGCGATATACGCGGGCGGTAATCCGGAAACGTCGCCGTGCAACGGGGAGAGTTTCGGGTTGTACAGATCGGTGCCCTTCGGCACGTAATGTCCTTCGAACCAGGTCATATCCGAATCGGTGAGGAACAGGTCCTCCGCGAACAATTCCCGGGAGCGGCGGCGCACGGTGAAATCGGTCGCCGGATAGAACAGCAGCTGGAACGCCGGGATCCCGCCGCCGCGTTTCACGGCCTGCTGCGCCGTCACCGCGGCGAGGTTCCCGCCCGCGCTGTCGCCGCCGACGGCGATACGCGCCGGATCGGCCCCGAGGTCCCTCGCCTTCGCGTAGGCGTACTCGAACGCCGCGATCGCGTCTTCGGTGGCGCCGGGGAACCGCGTCTCCGGCGCGAGCCGGTACTCCACCGAAAGAACCCGCACGCCCGCCTGTTTCGCCAGGTAGCGGACGCTGTTGTCGTGGGAGGCCCGGCTGCCGACCACCCAGCCCCCGCCGTGGAAGAACACCAGCAGCCCGGACGGATCCGGCAACCCGGCCGGGGTGTAAAGCGTGGCCGGCACGTCGCCGTCACCCGTGGGGATGAGCAGTTCCCTGGTGGCGACCGGCTCGATCGTCGGCCCGCTCACCAGATGCCTGCTGGCCAGGAGCATGCTGCGCGACTCTTCGACGCTTCCCCGCACCAGCGACGCCTTCGCCAGCTTCTGCAGGCGGAGTAGGAGCTGGGCGTCCAACGCCAGCTCCTGACCGTCCAGGCGGAGCGGCGGCCCGGCGATGGCCCGTCTGACCGGCTTCGGGAGCCAGAACGCCAGCTGTGAAAACGCGGCCTCGGCACGGATCTGGAGCGGTATCGCCATGCTTCCTCCTGGGGGCTTCCGGTCAGGTTACTTTCGAGTAGGTATGCCGTCCAGCGGGACCGGGCCCGTTGCGGCGAACGGGTGTGACGCAGGCCTCCGTTCCAGATCCTGGTCCTCCACTTAAGTAGAGGGGTTAGCCTCGAAAGCGTGACTTCGACGAATTCGGTGCATGTCCTCGGTATCGGCGGCTCTCTGCGGGAGGGCTCGCAATCCGAGCGCGCGCTGCGGATCGCCCTCGGCGCGGCGGCCGAGGCCGGAGTCACCACTGAGCTGATCTCCGGGCCCGAACTGGTGTTGCCGTTCTACGACACCGCGTTGGACGAGAGGCACGAGCGCGCCACCCGGCTGGTCGAAGCGATCCGTCGTGCCGACGGGATCGTCGTCGTCTCGCCCGGTTACCACGGGGCGCTGTCCGGCCTGGTCAAGAACGCCCTGGACTACGTCGAAGACCTGCGCGACGACGCCCGCCCGTATCTCGACGGCCGGGCGGTCGGTCTCGCCGCCGTCGCCTACGGCTGGCAGGCCGCGGTCACCACGCTGGAGCAGCTGCGCACGATCACGCACGCGCTGCGCGGTTGGGCCACCCCTTTGGGTGGTTCGATCAACACCGCGGAGACCAAATTCGACGAAGCCGGCGGCGCCTCGGACGAGAAGAGCGTCCGCACGCTCCGCCTGATCGGAAGCCAGGTCGCCGAGTTCGCGCTGAGTCGCGCCGGTCACTAGTCGTTTGCTCCGGTCGTCGTCCGGGTAATTCCCGGACGTGATGCCTGCCATGGGGTGGCAAGGTTTCGCGGTTGCGGGACGTTGACACCGAAGAGACGCTCAACGGGGCGTGTCTTGAGACCAGAAGGTAGGCGAAGAATGGCTGAGGCTCTGTACACCGCTGTGGCCACCGCTCGCGGCGACGGCCGCAACGGTGAGGTCACGTCTTCGGACGGCGTCATCGACGAGTCGCTGGCGATCCCGAAGGAGATGGGCGGCCCCGGCGGGGACAAGACGAACCCCGAGCAGCTCTTCGCCGCCGGTTACTCCGCCTGTTTCCACTCCGCGCTGCAACTCGTCGCGCGCCAGGCGAAGGTGACGCTGGACGGCTCCACCGTGACCGCCGAGGTCAGCGTGCTCAAGCAGGGCGCGGGCTTCGGTCTCGGCGTGGCACTCAAGGTTTCGCTGCCCGGCCTGGAGCAGGCGCAGGCCGATCAGCTCGTCGAGCAGGCGCACCAGGTGTGCCCCTACTCGAACGCGACCCGCGGCAACATCGAGGTCGCCCTGTCCGCGACGGTCTGATCCCGTCCGCGGCAGGTCCATTCCCGAACCGACTGATTTCTGAAAGGAAGACCGAAAAATGGGCAAGTCTCCGATCCAGAGTCCGTTGAGCGAAGCCGACAAGGAGATCACCGGTAACGCCTTGCAGGCCACGCTGGTCGATCTGGTGGACCTGTCGCTGATCGCGAAGCAGGCCCACTGGAACGTCGTCGGCGCGAACTTCCGCAGCGTGCACCTCCAGCTCGACGAGCTGGTCGACACCGCGCGCCAGTACGTCGACGAGGTCGCCGAGCGCGCCAACGCCATCGGTGTCTCGCCGAACGGCCAGGCGAAGGCCGTCGTGGAGAGCTCCGGCCTGCCGGACTACCCCGACAACTGGCAGTCCGTCGAGTCCACGGTCGCCGCGATCGTCGGCATCCTCGCGGCGCTGATCGAGCGGTTGCGCAAGCGCATCGACGAGACCGACAAGAGCGACCTGGTCACCCAGGACCTCATCATCGCGATCACCCAGGAGCTCGAAAAGGCGCACTGGATGTGGCAGGCGCAGCAGGCCTGACCCCCTCCGGTCCCGAATGCAATGAAAGGTCCTTTCCTCGCAAAATTTGCGAGGAAAGGACCTTTCATTGCACGCCCCGGGCGATCGAGGTGCCACCGGCCGTGCGCCGGGCTACGTTCGACTCATGGTGCTGCACAAGGGGACCGCGTCCGATCCGGACCGCAAGACCGGGGCCAACCCGCTGTACGCCGGCGCGTATCCCGCGCTCGCCGCGAACATCCGTCTCCCGCACGACAGCCTCGCCGAAGACCCGCTCCCGCCCGACACCGCGCTCCAGCTGGTGCGCGACGAGCTGATGCTCGACGGCAACGCCCGGCTCAATCTCGCCACGTTCGTCACCACGTGGATGGAGCCGCAGGCCCGCGAGCTGATGGCCGAATGCGTCGACAAGAACATGATCGACAAGGACGAGTACCCGCAGACCGCGGAACTCGAGCGGCGCTGCGTGAACATCCTCGCCGATCTGTGGCACGCGCCCGATCCCACCGCGATCATGGGCTGCTCCACCACCGGCTCGTCGGAAGCCTGCATGCTCGCCGGCATGGCGTTGAAACGCCGCTGGTCGAAGCTGGGCCGCACCGGGAAGCCGAATCTGGTGATGGGCGCGAACGTCCAGGTCTGCTGGGAGAAGTTCTGCGAGTACTGGGAGGTCGAGCCGCGGCTGGTGCCGATGGACGGCGACCGCTTCCACCTCACCGCCGACGAGGCGATCGCCCGCTGCGACGAGAACACGATCGGCGTCGTCGCGATCCTCGGGTCCACTTTCGACGGCAGCTACGAGCCGGTCGCCGAGATCGCCGCCGCGCTCGACGGCCTGGCGGAACGCTCCGGCTGGGACATCCCCGTGCACGTCGACGGCGCTTCGGGCGCGATGATCGCGCCCTTCCTCGATCCTGAGCTGAGCTGGGACTTCCGCCTGCCGAGGGTCGCGTCGATCAACACCTCCGGGCACAAGTACGGGCTCGTCTACCCCGGCGTCGGCTGGGTGCTGTGGCGTGACAAGGACGCGTTGCCGGAGGAGCTCGTCTTCAACGTCAACTACCTCGGTGGCGACATGCCGACTTTCGCGCTGAACTTCTCCCGTCCCGGCGCCGAGGTGGCCGCGCAGTACTACACGTTCGTCCGGCTCGGCCGCGAAGGTTTCCGTGCGGTGCAACAGGCTTCGCGTGACGTCGCGACCCAGCTGGCGGACGGGATCGCCGAGCTGGGCCCGTTCCGGCTGCTGACCCGCGGCGATCAGCTGCCCGTGTTCGCCTTCACGACGAAGCCGGACGTCGAGGGTTTCGACGTCTTCGACGTGTCACGGCGGCTTCGCGAGCGTGGCTGGCTCGTCCCGGCGTACACGTTCCCGGAGAACCGGACCGACCTCGCGGTGCTGAGGATCGTGGTGCGCAACGGTTTCACCCACGACCTCGCCGAGCTGCTGCTCGCCGATCTCCGCCGTCTGCTGCCCGAGCTCGATCACGGCCCGCGACGGCGGACCGCGTTCCATCACTGAGCCGGGTGCCCTGCGTCACGCCGGATTTCCCCGGGCCCTACCGGCGCGTAACGTCGGGGTATGGGAGTCGCCGGAGACGAACGTCGTGCGTTGAGCGAGCTTTTCGAAGAGGTCGGCCCGGACGCGCCGACCCTGTGCACGGGCTGGAAGACGCGGGATCTCGCGGCGCATCTGCTGGTCCGCGAGCGGCGGCCCGACGCGGCGCCCGGCATCCTGGTGCCCGCGCTCGCTTCGTACACGCAGCGAGTGCAGGACTCCTACGCCGCCCGGCCGTGGTCCGAGGTCGTCGGCAAGGTCCGGTCCGGTCCCGCCTGGTACTGGCCGACGTCGATCGGCGCGCTCGACGAGCTGACGAACAGCGCGGAGTTCCTGATCCACCACGAGGACGTCCGCCGGGGACAGCCCGGCTGGGAACCGCGTCCCGCGGACTCCGCGCGGGACGCGGCGGCCTGGAAGTCCGCGAAGCAGGCCTCGAAGCTGAACCTGCGGAAATCACCGGTCGGCGTGATCCTGAAGACCCCCGAAGGCCGCGAAGCGCGGGTGAAGGAAGGCCCGGACACGGTGACCGTGATCGGCGCGCCGATCGAACTGCTGCTGTTCGTCTTCGGCCGCGACGCCGCCCGGATCACCTTCGAAGGCGACGCCTACGCCGTCGACCGTCTGCGGAAACACGACCGCGGGCTTTAAGTGTCCAGCGCAGGGAATCCGGCACGCATCTCGGCGGCCCAGCTTCCCGTCGGCCGCGTCGCCGGTCCGTCCGAGTACAACCCGGTACGAGGACGAACCGGCGCCTTGCCGACGGAAACCTGGATCCACCGAGATACGCACCGTATTCCCGACGCAGAACACTAGAGTTCCGGCCATGCCGATGATCAGTGTTTCGATGTTCCCCGGCCGCACGGCCGAGCAGAAGCAGGCCCTCGTGCGCGAGGTGACCGACGCCTTCGTCCGCACCTGCGGCGGAAACCCCGAAGGTGTGTGGGTGACCATCAACGAGATTCCCGCCGAACACTGGGCGTCCGGCGGGACTCTCTTCTCCGAGCGCTGACCGTTGGCCGGGGTCAGCGAAGCCCGACCGCCCGCAGCGCGAAGAACACCTCGATCGCGGTCTGCTTGATCGTCTCGGCGATCACCAGCGAACCGTGGCCCGCGTCGAACCGGTAGAACTCGAACGGGATCTCGCGCTTCGCGAGCCTGTCGAGGTAGTTCTCGACCTGCCTGATCGGGCAGCGCGGGTCGTTGTCCCCGGCGAGCACCAGCACCGGCGCCGTCACGGCCTCGACGTAGGTGATCGGCGAGCATTCCCGGTACACCGCCGGCACCGTCTCCGGCGAACCGCCGAACAACGCCCGGTCGAACGACCGGAGCTGCTCCATCTCGTCCTCGTACGCGGCGACGTAATCCGCCACCGGCACCCCGGCGATCCCCGCCGCCCAGCGCGCGGGCTGGGTGCCCAGCGCCAGCAGGCTCAGGTAGCCACCCCACGAAGCGCCGTTCACCACGCACTTCGCGGGGTCTGAGAGTCCACTTTGGACTGCCCAGTCGTGCACGGCGGCGACGTCTTCGAGTTCGGTCAGGCCAGGGCGGCCTTCGATGGCGTCGCGCCAGGCCGAGCCGTACCCGGTCGAGCCGCGGTAGTTGACCTCGACGACGGCGAAACCGGCGTCGAGCCAGACGGCGCGGTACGCGGAGAAGCGGTCCTCGTCGGCCGAATGCGGCCCACCGTGCAACGAGAAGACCGTCGGGAGCGGGCCTTCCGGCGCGTCGGCCGGCCGCGAGACCAGTGCGTGGATCTGCCCGCCGATCCCGTCGACGAACGCGTCGGTGACCGGGGCGGACTCCGGGGCACGCTCACCCGGCGGTTCGAGGAGCACCGAGTCTTCCCCGCCCGCCGTCCGCGCGCGCACCGCCGTCGGCTGCGCGGCACTGGACCACGAGTACTCGACCGTTCCGTCGGGCCGCACGCCCGCGCCGCCGATGCGGCCGGGCGGCGTGTCCAAAGAGGACAGTTCGCCGGTCGCGAGGTCGTACCGGTGCAGGGAACTGCGGCCCTGGTGGAAGTGGACGACGAGCAGCGCCCGCGCGTCGGGGTACCAGCCCGCGACCACCTCGCCGGGCAGATCCAGCTCGATCTCCTGCTCGGTGTCCGCGGCGGTGTCCCAGATCAGGAGCTCTTCGCGGCCGCGCCGCTCGTGCAGCACCAGCAACCGCTGATCGCCGGCGACCGGCGAGTACTCGAGCGCGCCGAGGCCTTTGCCCTCGCCGTCCCATTTGTCGGCGATCGTCGTGAAGCCGTCGGTCGACAGGACACGCAGCGCGGGGTGGCGCGAATCACCGTGTTCGGAGTGGGAGATCGCGAGCAGCGACTCGTCGCGGGACAGCGAGGCGATCCCGGCGTCGTCCTCGTGCTTGTAGAAGGAGGTGGTTTCGCCGTCGATATGGGCGAAGAGTTCGCTGCCGTCGTCGGTCGAGACGCCGACGGCGATCACCCGTGTGCCGATCTCGAGCCCGGCGGGGTAGCCGTCGTGGACGTCCGGCACCGCGCGCTCGGCGGCGGCACCCGGTGCGAACGGTTCGCGGACCCAGGAACCGAATTCGTCGCCGTCGGTGTCGTTGAACCACCAGATCCAGCGGCCGTCGGGGGACGGGGTGGCGTGCATGGTGCCGTTCGGCCGGTCGGTGACGCGGCGGTGCTCGCCGGTCGACCGGTCCCAGGAATAGACCTCCCAGACGCCGCTGGCGTTGGAGACGTAGACGTTCGCGTCCGGGGCGTCGATGGCCCACTCGGGGACCGAGATCCGCGGCGCGTGGAAGCGGGCCCGCCACCTCGTCTCGGCTTCGGCGTCGTCGAACAGGCGGTCCGGGACCGCCGCGGACGGATATTCAATGCCTGACTGCGTGCTCACCCCTCGATCCTGCCACCCCGGAGCCGTACTGTGTGCGGGGTGCTGGAGGGAAACGCGCCACGCGCGCGGTCCGCGCGTCAGGCGGTCGAACGGGCCGTGTTCGCGCAACCGCTGTTCGGGCCGGGGATGGGGTGCGTCGACGTCGGCTGCGGGCCGGGTTCGATCACCCTCGGTATCGGCAACGGGCACAGAAAGTCCACAGTGGACTTCTTGGTGGCGGAGGCGTGCGCGTTGCCGTTCGCCGAGGATTCGGTGGACGTGCTCTTCGCGCACGCCGTCTTCGAATACCTGAGGGAGCCGGGTGCCGCGCTCGCGGAGTTCCGTCGCGTCCTCAAACCGGGCGGCACCCTCGCACTGTCCACATCGGACTGGAGCCGGGCGCGGTTGCGACCGAAGACGGCGAATGTCGACGCCGCCCTCCGCGGCCACTATCTGCTGTGGCGCCGCGCGGGCGGTGACCCGTTCGCCGGACGTTCGCTTCCCTCGGCGGTCGCAGCCGCCGGTTTCACCGACGTACGAACGAAAACCCGCTACCGCACGGACACGACTTACCGCGCCCTGGCGACGTCCGTGGAGGCGCGGCTGGTGACGGCGCTGGAAACCGCGACGACCCCGGACCGCGACCAGCTCGCCTCGGCCGCCCGCTCGGCCTGGTCGTGGGCGCGCTCGGGGGACGGGGATTTCGCGCAGTGCTGGACCGAGTTGCTGGCGACCCGCTGAGCACTCTCTCGGCTCTGGCGACCAATGGCTCATTGGAGACACTCAGCGTCTCCAATGAGCCATTGGGAACCCCTCGGCCTTCGGCGGCCCCTCAGTTGTCCACAGCCACCCGCCGTTGTGGACTACTGACCCCGCCGGCCCCGTTTTCGCCCGGTCCCGCCGCCCCTCGGCGATACGCTGGAGCCGGGGTCGCCCCCCTGGGAGTGGCGGGGGCTGCCCGGGGCGTCGCGTGTTGCGAGCGAGTCACGTTTGCGCAGGTAGCAGGTGAGGTGTCGACCCCCGCGATCGAACAGCCGAAGTGCGTGAAGGCCCCCTTCATTGCGTCGAGCGCTAGCCCCCGGCAAAGTCGCCTATTCGCTGGTCAAGTGGGCAACGGAGGCACTCGTCACGGTGGCCTGACTCCTTCTCGACTGGCCGCAGGGGCCCCTCCAGGGTGAGCGTGCCCGATTTGAGCGTTTCGCAACGGGGTCGTGAGTGGCGATTCGGGTTAGAACGACCTTTACCACTCACGACCCCTCGGTGTAATCGCCCATCTCGCCATGAATAGGACATTCGGTCGCCGAGAAGTGACCACAGTGGACGGTTGGAGCCCGTTCGACTCCCGTCGACCAGGGCTATCAAGCGCTTGACCTGCGTTTATGCGACTTCGCCGAGACCCCTGGCGTCTAGCGCAGTGAAGGGAGCCTTCGCGTACTCCTGAGCAGCGTCAAACGGTCGGCAATCGGACAATTCCACCGAGCAACTGTCCTCCGCAGATACTTAAGCAATATCGCTTAAGTAAGTGGCATTGCCCCTGGGAGTGGAGGGGGCTGCCCGGGGGCGCGTGACTTGGGCCTCCGGCTCCGGCCGCGTGTTAAGGGGCTGCAACGCGAAAGAGCCTTGCTCGCCAAAGCGAGCAAGGCTCTTTCGATCCAACGTCGGGGTGGCGGGATTCGAACCCACGACCTCCTCGACCCGAACGAGGCACGCTACCAAGCTGCGCCACACCCCGGATACTTCTTAGCGGGTCGAGGAGAAGTTTAGCGGACGGTGTTTCGGGCTTTGCGGGGGGCTGCTTTCCGATGGTTCTCGCTGGTCGTGCCCCGTGGGACGAGGGTCAGCAGGCTCGCCTCGGGCGGGCACGCGAACCGGGCCGGAGCGTACGGCGAGGTGCCCAGTCCGGCGGAGACGTGCAGCCACATCTGGGCGCCCCAGCGGGACGCGCCACGGGCGCGGGTGCGGTCCAGTTCGCAGTTGGTGACGAGCGCGCCGTAGCCGGGGACGCGGAGCTGCCCGCCGTGCGTGTGGCCCGCGAGGACGAGGTCGTAACCGTCGCCGGCGAACTCGTCGAGCACGCGGGGCTCCGGCGAGTGTGTGACGCCGATGCGGACGGCGGCCGCGGTGTCCACGGGGCCCGCGATGTCGGCGTAGCGGTCGCGGTGAAGGTGCGCGTCGTCGACGCCCGCGGTGAACACGTACTGGTCGGCGACCTCGATGGTGCGCCGGACGTGGGTGAGGTCGTTCCATCCGTGCTCGACGAACGCCGCGCGGAGGTCGCGCCACGGCAGGTGCTCGCCGTGGATCCGCTTCTTCTTGCCCTTCGGCATGAGGTAGCGGGCGGGGTTCTTCGGTTTCGGCGCGTAGTAGTCGTTGCTGCCGAAGATGAACACGCCGGGCCGGTCGAGCAAGGGGCCGAGCGCGCGCAGCACGGACGGGACGGCCTGATGATGTGACAGGTTGTCACCGGTGTTGACGACGAGGTCCGGTTCGAGTTCGTCGAGCGCCGCTACCCAGCGTTGTTTGCTCACGTGACCGGGCAGCATGTGCAGATCCGAGATGTGGAGGATCGTAAAGGGCTTCGCCCCTGCCGCGAGGACCGGGAGCTCCGCGGTGCGAAGCGTCCACCGGCGCCTTTCGATACCGACCGCGTAACCGAGGGTCGCGGCTCCCAGGGCGACGGTTCCCACGGCCAAGCGCCGCACCGTCGCCCCCGAAGTACTTTTGTTACTGAGCGTGCTCACAATGTCCAGTTTACGTGCTCTCCGGTGGTGATCGTTCGCCCCCATTCCGGCGATCTCGGTAAATCGCTGGAATGGCCTCTTTTCTTCACCTTCCGTGGTCGGCGCGGAGTGTCGCGATCAACCGACATGGTCTCGTCGACCGCTGTTCCCCGTTAGGCCGCCAGGCGGTCACTCAAAGTTAGAGTGACGTGACACATCGTGATTTGCGCTGGTGAATGCCGCCCTTGTCGGTCAGCGTCCGCCGCCCATGTACTTGGGGTCCGGAGCCGGCAACGGCAGCGGTTCCTGGCCGGCGAGGATCTTCGACATCGCCCCGAACCACGTCTGCGCCGGCGTCTTGCCGCCCCACATGTTTTCGCAGCGGGTGGTCACATTACCCGGGCCGAGGTAGCAGAGGCCGCCGTTTCCACCCTTCGGACGGAACACCATCGCCGCGCCCGCGAGCTGCGGGGTGGCGCCGAGGTAAGTCCCCGAGCCGTTGCTCTGCGTCGTCCCGGTCTTGCCCATCACCGGCCGGTTCCAGCCGACACCGTTCGCGGCGCCGAACGACGTCCCACCGGGCTGGCTGTCCCTGCTCATGCCGACCGCGAGGGTGTTGGCGAGACCTTCGGGCACCACCTGCTCGCAGGCGGCTTCCTTGACGGGCACCGGCTTTCCGTCCCGGTCGGTGACGCCGGACAGCGGGGTCGGCGGGCACCAGACGCCGCCGCTCATGATCGTGGCGCCGACGTTCGCCAGTTCCAGTCCGCTCAGCGGAGCCGGGCCGAGGGTGAACGAGGCGTTTCCGGCCCAGCCGGGCCGCGGGCCGAAGGCCTGAAGCTGACTGGCGTTGGCACCGGGGTTGTCGGACTTCGGATCCACGGCGCCACCGCCGAGGTTGCTCGCCATGGTGTCCCGCATGCCGAGTTTGCGGGCCATCTCCACGATCGGCCCCGTGTTCCCGATCCTGTCCTCGAGGGCCACGAACGCCGTGTTCGGGGAGGTTGCCAGCGCCTGCTGCAGCGACATGGCCCCACCGGCCGGGTTGTAGTCGCCCGCATTGCCGACGCAGTACCAGTTGCCTCCTGGGCCCGCGGGGGGCCGGGGGGCCACGGGACACCGCTTCGGGCCACCGGCGAACACGTGTGAGGTGTAGAGATCGGGCACCGGGAGTGAGCTGTTGATCCCGGCCACACCGGCTTCCAAAGCCGCGGCCGCGGTGAAGGTCTTGTACGCGGACCCCGCGCCACCGGTGTTGTAGACGCCGGAAGGCAACGCGAACGTCGTCTGTCCCTGGTCTTCGTGCAATCCGTAGTCACGGTTCGCCGCCAGCGCGACGACCTCGTGTCGCTGTTTGCCCGGTTTCACCAGGGAAAGCGTGTTCGCGACGTTGTCCTGCGTCTTCTTGACCTGGGCCTCGGCCGACATCTTGGCCTCGTGGTTCGCCCGTTCGTCCAAAGTGGTCTGGATCCGGTAGCCGCCGGTGTAGAGATCGTCCTTCGTCATCCCGGATTTGAGGAGATAGTCCTCGACGTACTGGCAGAAGAAACCGTTCTCCGTACCGGCGCCGACGCAGTTCGACGCGGGCTTCTGCGGGCCGCCTTCGACCACGCCGAGCGGCTCGGCCTTGAACCGTTCCGCGTCCACCTTCGCGAGCTTCTGGTTGTCGACCATGCGGTCCAGCACCAGGTTGCGCCGCTCGGTCGCCTTCGCCGGGCTCTTCCACGGGTCGTTGACGGCCGGGTTGTTCACCAGCCCGGCCAGCAAGGCCGCCTGCGGCACCGTGAGCTTCTCGACGGGCGTGTTGAAGTACGCGTTCGCGGCCGCGCCGACGCCGTAGATCTCACGCGAGAACTCGACGACGTTCAGGTAGCCGGTCAGGATCTGCATCTTGTTCAGCTTGGTTTCCAGCTGGATCGCGATCCGGGCTTCCTTCAGTTTCCGGGCGACCGACTGCTCCTGTGCGCGCTTCTGGCCCGGCTTGTCGTCCCGGTAGACGACGTTGATCAAGTAGTTCTTGACGTACTGCTGGGTCAGCGTCGACGCGCCCTGCGTGTCCCCGCCGGTGCTGTTGCTGACCGCCGCGCGCAGCGTGCCCTTCCAGTCCACGCCGTTGTGCTCGTAGAAGCGCTTGTCCTCGACGGAGATCAGCGCCCATTTCATGGCGTCGTTGATCTGGGTCTCGGTGGTCGGGATGCGGTACTGCTTGTACAGCGTCGCGATCTGCTTGCCGGTGTTGTCCGTGATCGTCGTCACCAACGGCGGCGGGATGTCCGCTAGGTCCGAAGATGTCTTGTCGACGGTCTCGCTCGCCTGGTTCGACAGCACCCCCGCGGCACCCGCCACCGGGAACAACATCCCCGCGACCAGCACCCCCGCGAGCACACAAAGGCCAATGAGCTTCAGCAGACCGTCCGTTTTGCGCACGCGGACCAGGGTACGCGGATGCCGTTAGCCCACCGTGACGTCACCTAGCTGAAAGTGTGGATTCGGTTACGAAATCGACCCCATGAGGTGACGGCCGGTAGTCGGAGGCATTCTAGGGCTTGGCGGAGGGAACCGAGGGCCCTTACAGTCCGTCAACGTCTCACGTATGAAAAAGCCGACAGACGGGTGAGTGCGAGCGGCAGTCGCATTCGGCCGAACGGAGGCACCGGCACCGGGGAGGTGTCGGCTCAACCGACGTGAGCACACAGGGAGACACGCTCATGGGGGCAGGAGCGCAGGCTTTTCGTCCCCCCGTGGTGTGTCGAACACCAGGGTAGGGAGCTGGGGGTATGGAAACCAACCAGTCGAGCTGGCGAGTCAATGCGTCGTGCCGCGACACCGATCCGGACGGGTTGTTCGTCCGGGGGGCGGAACAGAACCGGGCCAAGGCGGTCTGCCTCGGTTGCCCGGTCAGGACGGAATGCCTCGCCGAAGCGCTCGATGGCCGGATCAACTTCGGCATCTGGGGAGGTATGACCGAACGGGAACGGCGGGCGCTGCTGCGGCGGCGGCCGGACGTTTCCAGCTGGGCGGACCTGCTTGAAGCGGCGAAGCGCAGTTTCACCGGGATCGACGAAGAGGAAGACGTGCGCGTCCGAGTCTCGTGATCAAGGTTGGCGTGAAAGGCCCCTTCCCTGAGTCCAAGGTAGGGAAGGGGTCCTTCACGGAGACTCAGGACTGGGTGGCGAGCCTGGTTCCGATGTCGCGCAGGCCTTCGAGATCGTGCACGTCACTGGGGAGCGCGGGCACCCGCACCAGCGGGACCTCGGGATGCGCCCGCGTGAACCTGGCGAGCAGCCGCGTCTCCCGATCGGCCAGCGCGACCCGGTCCGCGTGCAGGCGAAGGACGGCTTCGGCCAGCGGAGCGCTGGTTTCGCCCTTCGCAAGCTGCTCGGCGGCCGCGACCGCTTCGGCACTGGAGAGCGGGGCGAGCACCGGATGCGTCCGGTTCGCGACCAGCCCCGCGAGCGGCATGCTCTCCTCCGAGAGCCGCTCCACGAAATAGGACGCTTCGCGCAGCGCGTCTGGCTCAGGCGCGGCCACCACCAGGAACGAAGTGCCGCCGGACCGCAGCAGCTCGGAAGTCTTGCGCGCGCGTTCGCGGAAACCGCCGAACATGCTGTCGAAGGCCTGCATGAACGCCGAAGCGTCCGTCAGCAGCTGGCCGCCGATGATCGTCGAGACGGCCTTCGCGAACATCGAGAACCCGGCGTTGACGACCTTGCGCAGGCCCCAGCCGCCCGCCTTGGCCGGTCCGGTGAGCAGCCGGATCATCCGGCCGTCGAGCGCGCTCGAAAGCCGCGTCGGCGCGTCGAGGAAGTCCAGCGCGGACCGGCTCGGCGGCGTGTCGACGATGATCAGATCCCACTCGTCGGTGGCCGCGAGCTGCCCCAGCTTCTCCATCGCCATGTACTCCTGCGTGCCGGAGAACGACGTGGAAATGGTCTGGTAGAAGGGGTTCTGCAGCAGTTGCTCGGCGCGTTCGGGGCCGGCGTGGACGCGCACCATGTCGTCGAACGTGCGGCGCATGTCGAGCATCATCGCCCACAGCTCGCCCTTGGGCTCGAAGCCTTCGACCTGCACCTGCTTCGGGTGATTGCCCAGCTCACGCAGGCCGAGCGCCTGCGCCAGCCGCCGGGCCGGGTCGATGGTGAGCACCACCGTCTGCCGTCCCCGTTCGGCCGCGCGCAACGCGAGCGCCGCCGCGGTGGTCGTCTTGCCGACCCCGCCGGAACCGCAGCACACGATGACCCGGCTCTCCGGATCGTCGATCAGCTTGTCGACCTCCAAGACGTCCGACATCAGCGCACCCCCTGCTCGGTCAGCGCTTCGGCGAGGTCGTAGAGCGCCGCGACGTCGACGCCGTCGGTCAGATCCGGCAGCTCGAGGCCCGGCAAGTCCGCTTCGGAGAGCTGTTCGCGGGCGCGCTGCTCGGCCGCGACCCGCACGGCGTGCTCGACGGTTTCCTCGACGAGCGCGTCGAGGGTGCTTTCGGGCAGGTCGAGACCGGCCGACGCGAGCCCGGCGCGGACGCGGGAGGCGTCGACACGGCCGTCGGCCGCGGCGGTCACCGAGCGGGCGGGCAGCCGCGGCGGGCGCACCCGGTTCACCAGCACGGCACCGGGACGCAGGTCGGCGCCGTCGAGTTCGGCGACCGCTTCGACGGTCTCCCGTACCGGCATCTCTTCCAGCAGCGTGACCAGGTGGACCGCGGTCTCACCGGAGTGCAGCAGCCGCACGACGCCGTCGGCCTGGCCGCGGATCGGGCCGGTCTTGGCGAGATCGGTCAGGGCCTTGGTGACGTCGAGGAACTTCACGACCCGGCCGGTGGGCGGCGAGTCGACGACGACGGCGTCGTAGGTGTGGCGGCCGTCCGATTCGGTGCGGCCGACGCATTCCTTGATCTTGCCGGTGAGCAGCACGTCGCGAAGGCCGGGCGCCAGCGTGGTCGCGAACTCGATCGCGCCCATCCGCCGCAGCGTCCGCCCCGCGAAGCCGAGGTTGTAGAACATCTCGAAGTATTCGAGCAGCGCGGCCTCGACGTCGATGTGCAGGGCGCGCAGTTCGCCGCCGCCGGGGACGGCCGCGATGCGCTGCTCGGCGTACGGGAGCGGCTCGGTGTCGAAGAGCTGGGCGATGCCCTGGCGGCCTTCGACCTCGATCAGCAGCACTCGGCGCCCGCCCTTGGCGAGCGCGAGGCCCAGCGAGGCGGCGAGCGTGGTCTTGCCCGTCCCGCCCTTACCGGTGACGAAATGCAGCCTGGCTCTCGCGAGTTCGTCGGTCCAGCCGGCAAGGGGTGTGCTCACCGGTCCCACCCTAATTGAGCGATCAGCTCGCCAGCATCATGACGCCGAGCGCGGCCACGACCAGTCCTGCGACGCACCAGGTCAGGACGCCGGGCAGCACCGTGAGCATCACCACACCAAGCAGCAGGAGGGTCACGAGTGCGACCGCGCCGGTGACCGCGACCGTCGCCGAGCGGCCCGTGCGGTCCCGCGCCTTGGCCATCAGGACCAGCACCAGCGGCAGCCCGGCCGCGGCGAGCAGGACGGTCGCGACCACGCGCCAGGTCTCCACGGGCCCACCGTAGCGGTGCCGAACGCGCTTCCGTCAGCTCCCGATGGGGGTCGCGGGCACGCAGGGGACCGGCTTCGCGTGCGCCGGGTCCAGCGCGTTGAGGACGTGCCCGGCGGCGTTGCGATCGGCGGCGACCCCGGCGTGCTCGGCCAGGTCGAGCAGGCAGCTGTCCTGCAGCACGATGTTCTTCACGTTCGAGCCGGTGCCCATCCCGCTCGTGTACGGGACGACGGCCTCGTCGTAGCGGGTCATGATGTTCGTGTAGGTCACGCCCGGCTGGAAGACGCCGTTGCCCGACCGCAGGTTCGTCAGGAACTCCGAGCCGCGCAGGAACTGGCGGCACGAACCGCAGAGCGGGTCGAGGATGCCGTTGAAGCCGGGCGCGAGCCCCAGCGCGCCCGCGAGCGCGTACAGATGCGAGGCACCGAACAGCGTCGTGCCGTTCCAGAGCGGGGTCAGGCTGACGTACTTGTCCACTTTGGACGCTCCGCCGAGGAACTTCACATAATAAGAAGGCATCAGCGTGCCTTCGGAATGCCCGAGGATGTCCACCTTGGACGCGCCGGTCGCGCCGCGCACCCTGTCGATGAACGCCGAAAGCTCCTTCGCGCTCTGCTCCATCGGCAGCAGCCCGCCGGGCTGGTAGATCGGCAGCGGTTCGCCGGGAACGCCGTAGGTGAGAGAGAAGACGCAGTACCCCTGGTTCTTGAGAAGCGGGCCGAACGTCTGCCAGTTCACCGTCTGGTTGGCGCCGAGCCCGTGGGTGAGCACCACCGGATTCGGATGGGCCGCGCTCGGGCGGCAGTCGAAGTCGTTCGCGCCGGGTGGCGGGCCGCCGGGGTTCGCCGCTTGCGCGGGCAGTGCCGCGGCCAGCGTCCACGGGACGGGGAGTTCCTCGTCGGCGGTCGCGGGGGAAGCGCAGATCAGGGCAAGGGCCGCGGCCAGGAAGGTGGCGGCGAGGGACTTCGTCGTCCGCATGTCGGCGTCCTATCTACTCCCGAGTAGGTGTGAAGTGAACCACATCGACGGGAAATCGGCGAACCGTCCGCGAGAGGGTTTTCCGCATGTGTGTCGGGCGCCCTTGCCGGTTTGGCTACGCTCCCGGGCATGAGCGCCACCAAGTGGGAGTACGCGACCGTCCCCCTGTTGATCCACGCCACCAAGCAGATCCTCGACCAGTGGGGCGAGGACGGCTGGGAGCTCGTCACCGTGCTCCCGAACCCGACCGGCGAGCAGCACGTCGCCTACCTCAAACGAGCGAAGAACTGAGGGATTGAAGCCATGACCTGGAGCGATCGACTCGCCGAGCTCGGCATCGAACTGCCGGCCGTCGCCGCCCCGCTGGCGGCCTACGTGCCCGCGGTCCGCACCGGTTCGCACGTCTACACGGCCGGGCAGCTGCCCTTCGTGAAGGGTGAGCTCGAAGCGACCGGCAAAGTCGGCGCCGAGGTCAGCCCCGAAGAGGCGAAGCAGTACGCGCGGACGTCGATCCTCAACGCCCTCGCCGCGGTCGACTCGGTCGCCGGCATCGACAACGTCGTGCGGGTGGTCAAGGTCGTCGGGTTCGTGGCGTCCGCGGAGGGCTTCACCGGCCAGCCCGCGGTGATCAACGGGGCGTCCGAGCTGCTGGGCGAGATCTTCGGCGAGGCGGGCATCCACGCCCGGTCGGCCGTCGGGGTCGCCGAGCTGCCGATCGGGGCGCCGGTCGAGATCGAACTGATCGTGGAGGTGAAGTGATGGACCCGGACATCGAACGGTCCTCGCACGAGCTCCTGCTCCGGCTGGCCGGACGGCTGCCGGACCAGCTCTTGTGGCGGTTCCGTGACTGGCTGGGCGAAGGTGCGATGGGCACGCTCGCGCGGACCCTGCCCAGGTCTTTGCTTAAGCACAGGATCGACCTGGACCAAACCGAGTATCGCCTGCTAGTCGCCGGGCTCATCCCCCACGGAGCCGACTGGCATCAGGTGAGTTCCACCCTGGGGGTAGACGACGTCACCGAGACCAGGTACACATTCACGCAGAGTGCGCCCGAATGGGTGAACTCCGTCGACTCTGTGTCCGTATTGATCCACGCAACGTTGCGGGGACGGCCGGATGTGGGTGAAGTGCGGCAAAGCTGGCGACACCTCGGTGTGGTCGGCGAGGGTGGGGCGAAACGAGTCCTCCTGGTCACGGCGACGAACGGGCTGCCGAGGCTGACCGGTGAACTGCAGCGCGTCCTGCGCGTGCTGGGTGACGAGGAGCCCGGCGTCGAGGTTCTCCCGCCGAGCATCGACCTCACCGGCTATCACCGCACCGCGCTCACCAACTCCGAGCTGGTCTGTGTGGGCGCGGTGGACACCGGAAGTCGGCTGGTCGCCGCTTAACGCTCGCTCCACCAGGCGAGCCGGGAGGGAGCAGAGCAATGGTGGAGGTCCACGACGGCCCGCCCATGGACGGGTTCTCGGTGCCCCTGCGCCTGCACAACCTGTTACTGGCCCTGGCGGGTCGTATCGACGACAGTGCTTTGACCGAAGCGCGTGAGCTGATCGCGCGTGCGCACATCGACGAAGCGGTGGAGCTCACCACCGGCACCCTGATCGCGGGGAAGATCCCGGTGAGCTCCTCCGAACAGCGTGAACTCGCGCTCGTCCTCGAGATGAGCCGGTCCGACGCCACCCTGGCGAACGATCTGCTGGTCGTCGAAGAGGACGAGCCGGTGCTCACCCACCGGTTCACCGGGGAGAACCAGCCCGAATTCGGCCTCGCCGAGGCGCTCGACCGCACCCTGCAGGTGCTGCCGGACGTCCGGTCGGTGCACGCGGTGTGGCGGAACACGCCGGCGGGTAGCGTGCCCGGCGCGCTGCCGCAGCGGGTGGTCCTGGTCGAGATCGGGCCCGAGGGCAATCCGCCCGCGGTCGCGTTCCGCGTGGACACCGCGCTTCGCCGCGCGGGCATCCGTTCGGTCGTCGAGGTCGCGGGCCCCGGCGTCGCGCGGTCCGCGTACCACCAGGCCGCGTCTTCGGCCGCGAGTCCTGTCTGGGTCACCGGGAGTACCCACTCCAGTGACTTTCGGTCCGAACCGGTGACTCCGCCGCCCGCTCCCGCCCCGGCTCCCGAGCCGGTCAAGGAGCAGCCGAGCAGGCACGGGCTGCGTCCGGTGAGCAGCGGAAGCCACGAACCGGCCGAGCCGATCGCGCCGGTGGTGCCGATCGTGCAGCAGGCGCCCGCGGCGACGACGTCTTCCTCGTCCTCGACGGAGTCCGCGCCGCCGCGCAAGTCGCGGGCGGAGACCCGTGCCGAGCGCACGGCCGACCTGACCCCGGCCGAGGTGGCGCAGCTTCGTCAGGCGCTCAAGGAGGACCCCGAAAAGGGCCGCGAGATCGCCACGGGGAAGCCGAGCATGCACGAGGTCGTCGAGCTGCCCGCTCTCGACCTCGACGACCCCAGCCTGAGCGAGCGCGACCGCGCGCTCCTGCGCGAGCTGCACGCCGAGCTCGCCGAACGGGAGCGCGCCGAAGCGGCGAAGATCCGGCTGAACGGCGCTTCGCGCAGCAGCGGCTCTAGCTGGTCCTGACCGAACGGCACGCGTTTCGTCCTCTGAATGCGGTAGTTGCACGCGCAACGATCGCAACCAGAGGACGAAACGCGATGTTAGGTTGCGGGTGTGGCTGAAGAACTGACATTCGACATCCCGGTGGGGGCCGGGGTGGGCACCCGCGCCAACGCCGATGGCGAGCCCGTGACGCCCAAGGACGCGGCGACCGTGATCCTCCTCCGCGACGGAACCGAAGGCGTCGAGGTCTTCCTGCAGCACCGGGTGAAGGGCATGCCCTTCGCGGGCGGCATGACGGTCTTCCCCGGCGGTGGCGTGGATTCCCGCGATGTCGACACCTCCGTGAGCTGGGCCGGCCCCGAGCCCGCCTGGTGGGCGGAACGCTTCGGTTGCGACGAGTCGCTGGCCCGCGCCCTGGTGTGCGCGGCCGTGCGGGAGACGTTCGAGGAGTCTGGCGTACTGCTCGCGAGCACCGGCGACACGGTCGTCACCGACACGACGCCGTATCACGACGCCCGCGAAAAACTGGTCTCCCGCGAACTCTCGCTCGCCGCCTTCCTCGAAGCGAACGGCCTGACGCTGCGCGCGGATCTCTTGCGCCCGTGGGCGAACTGGGTGACCCCGCCGCAGGAACCGCGCCGCTACGACACCTGCTTCTTCGTCGCCGTGCTGCCCGAAGGACAGCAGGCGGACGGCGCCACCTCCGAGGCCGTCAGCTCCGGCTGGCAGCGGCCCGAAGAGGCCATCGCCGATGCCAAGGAAGGCCGCCGCATGCTCATGCCACCGACGTGGCTCACGCTCGCGGAACTCGGCGAGTTCGAGTCGTCGGCCGCGGCTCAGGCCGCCGAACGCGAGATCTCGAAGATCATGCCGACGCTGGTGCGCGACGGCGACAAGGTCCGCGTCATCCTGGACCCGGCATGAGCGCCCCCGAATACGGCGTGCTGCGCCGGATCACGCCGACGACTTCCGTGCTGCTGGAGAACAATCCTTCGTCGATGACGTTGGAGGGCACCAACTCCTGGGTGCTGCGCGGCCCCGGCGCGGCCGGTTCCGTGGTCGTCGACCCCGGTCACGAGGACATCGAGCATCTGACGCGGCTGGCGGAGACCGGCGCCGTCGAGCTGATCGTGCTCACCCACCATCACCCCGACCACGCCGAGGGCGCGCCCTGGTTCGCCGAGCGCGTCGGCGCCCCCGTGCGGGCCTTCGACGAAAAGCTCTGCATCGGCGGGAAGTCCCTTGTGGACGGTGAGGTGATCGAGGCGGGCGGTGTCCGGCTGTCGGTGCTGCACACGCCGGGCCACACCGGCGACTCGATCTGCCTGGTGTCCGACGGCCAGATCCTGACCGGCGACACGATCCTCGGCCGCGGCACCACCGTGCTGCACGACCTCGGCGACTACCTGCGCTCGCTGCGGAAACTCATCGGGCTGCCCGACGGCACCGTCGGCCTGCCGGGACACGGCCCCGAACTGCCCGACCTGGCCGCGACCGCGCGCGAATACCTGGCACACCGGGAAGAACGGCTCGACCAGGTGCGTTCGGCACTGGAGACGCTCGGCGCGGACGCCACCCCGCGCCAGGTGGTCGAGGTCGTCTACGCCGACGTCGACAAGGCTTTGTGGGCGCCCGCCGAATGGAGCGTGCGGGCGCAGTTGGACTACCTGAGGTCGGAGGACGGCGAATGAGTGACGTCGAGGTCGAGTTCTACTGGCGCCCCGGATGCGGGTTCTGCGCCGCGCTGGAGCGGCCGCTGTCGAAGAGCGGCTTCAAGGTGAAGCGGGTCAACATCTGGGAGGACCCGGACGCCGCCGCCCGCGTGCGTTCGGTGGCGAACGGGAACGAGGTCGTGCCGACGGTCTTCGTGGGCTCGAAGGCGATGGTGAACCCTTCGTTCGGGGAGATCGAGGCCGCTGTGAAGGCCGCCTCAGCCTGACCCCTCAGCGTGCTATGAAAGGTCCTTTCCTTGCAAAATTTGCAAGGAAAGGACCTTTCATAGCGTTCGGGTGCGGGCGGGTGGCGGTTGACCTGTCGAGCTTCGGTGTTGCGAAAGCCACTTTCGCAACCCTCAACGTTGCGAAAGTGGCTTTCGCAACACGCCGCCGAGTCGCCCCCGCCACGTACGAAGGCGGGTGTCAGCGCGGCAGCATCGGCATGACGTAGTACGTCAGCTCCACCTCGCCCGGCTCCACCGCGCGGATGACGCAGGCGCGCATCCCGGGCTGGATGTCCAGCCGCACCCGTTCCCCGGCGAAACCCTGCAGCGCGTCCAGCAGGTAGCGCGCCTGGAACGAGGGCGACGTCCGGCCGCCGGACACCTCCGCTTTCAGCGTTTCCTCCGCCTCACCGGTGTTCTGCTTGGCACTGGCCAGCCGCAGATGCGCGTCGCCGACCTCCAACGTCAGCACCCGGCGATCGTCCGCGTAGACGCCCACGCGGCGCACGGCGGCGGCCAGCGCGTCGGCGGCGACCTCGACCGTTGTGTCCACAGTGGACGATTCGATCAGCTTCTCCGACAGGAAACCCGCGTCGAGCACGGCGGTCGTGACGGCGACTCCGGCCCAGCTCAGCCCGAACCGGGTGCCGTCGCCGTGCAGGCCGACGGTGCCGCGCGCCTGCTTCGCCGTCTCGGCGAGCAGGCCCGCCGGGACCAGTGCGTCGATCGGCTCGCCCGCGGAGCGCAGCGGCAGGGTGGCCACGGCCATCCGGTAGCGGTCGGACGC
This sequence comes from Amycolatopsis japonica, assembly GCF_000732925.1. Classification (NCBI taxonomy): domain Bacteria; kingdom Bacillati; phylum Actinomycetota; class Actinomycetes; order Pseudonocardiales; family Pseudonocardiaceae; genus Amycolatopsis; species Amycolatopsis japonica. The sequence continues at coordinate 8,439,130 of NZ_CP008953.1, read as the reverse complement.
CGTCAGCCGCAGCTCACGGCTGAAGCTCTGCACGCGGACACCGGTGAACATCGGCAGCGCGTCGTCCTTCGCCGCCGTGCCCGCGACGGTGCGCAACGCGGTCACGAGGGCGTGACCGTCCACTTCGGACACCTTCGGCGGCATGTCCGGGAGGTTCAGCTCACGGCTCAGCAACGGCAGCGCGTAACGCCCGCCCTCCACCCGCACGGCCAGCCGCGAACCCTCGACGACCAAACGCACCAGGTCGTCGTCGAGCATGCGCAGCGTCTCCGCCAGTGGCCCGGCGGGGACGAGGACCTCGCCATCGGTGTGGACCATGGCCTCGGCGGTCAGGCGGACGGCTCGTTCGCTGTCGTTGCCGCCGACGGTCAGCCCGTCCTTTCCAGCACGCAGCAGCAGGCCGGAACGGGCCGACAGCAGCCGGGCGGCGGCGGAGACGGCGGACGAAAGGGGGCGGGTGGCGGCGGTCAGGTCCATGCCCGCAAGCTAGCGGGCGGCACCGACAAGTTCGGGCGCTTCGGCGGCGGCCGCGGCCGGCTGAGGGCGGAAGGTGCCGCGCAGCAGCCACACCACCGCGGCGAGCGCGAACCCGACCACGCCGGCGGCGAGGAACGCCGCCTCGTGTCCGGCGTGCTCGACGAGGTAGCCGCTGATGGACTGCCCGAACGCGAGGCCGAGGGTCACCGCGGTGAGCACCCAGCCGAACGCCTCGGCCGCCGTGCCCTTCGGCGCGGCGATCTCGATGGCCGCCGAATGCGTCGTCGACTGCGGTGTGATGAGCGCGCCCGCGGCGAGCATGGCGAGCGCGAGGCCCCAGAGCGAACCCGGCAGCGCGAGCAGCGCCACCAGCGCGCCGAACCCGGCCAGCAGCACCGGCAGCCGCAGGCCCATCTGACGTGGCCACGGGCGCAGGCTGTACGTCACCCCGAACGCGACCGAGCTGACAGACCACGCCGAAAGCAGCAGGCCGCCGATGGAGGTGTTCCCCGCCTCGGTCGCGGCCGCCGGGACGGCGACCTCGACGAATCCGATCACGGCGCCGAAGCCCAGCGCGGCGATCGCGAGCGTGCGCATCCCGGGGCTGGCCAGCGCGCCGAGCAGTTTGCCGCCCGTCGACGGCGACGGACCCCATGCGCGCACGGTCGGGCTCAGCGCGAACAGGACCGCGCCCGCGATCATGGTCAGCGAGCCGGTCACGATGCCGGTGCCCGCCCACGGCGCGGCGATCAGCAGTCCCGCGAACCCGGGGCCGAGGATGAAGAAGACCTCCATGCTGATCGCCTCGTAGGAGAACGCGGCGTTCCGCGTCGGCCCGGCGGGCAGCAGCCGTGTCCACAGTGCCCGCGAGGCCGAGCCGACCATCGGTTCCGTGATCCCGGTGCCGAAGGCCAGCGGGACCAGCACGAGCGTCGGGGCGTGCGCCTCGATCGCGAACACCAGCCCGGTCATCGCCAGCGCGAAGAGCACCGTGGTGGTCAGCAGCGGCCGGGTCGGCCCGAACCGGTCGATGAGCCTTCCCTGCACGACCGCGCCCACGGAGACGCCCACCAGCGACCCGGCCGACACCAGCCCGGCCGCGGCGAAGGAGCCCGTCTCACGCTGGACGTAGAGCAGCGCGGAGATACCGATCATCGCGATCGGCAGGCGGGCGAGCAGCGACGCGATCACCGCCCCGCGGGATCCGGGCGCGGTCAGCGCGGCCCGGTAGTCGGCGAGGGAGGTGCGGTGGCTCTCGGCGGAAGCGGACACAGACTGGGACACGCGTACCAGTATGAACACTTTGGTACGCGAGTACCAGATCTGCGGCGGTAAGTTTGGTCACCACCGGATCCGGGTACTACGGACCACGAATCCGCCAGGTTCGTCACGATCAGGTAACAGTCGGTCGATTCTGGGTCATTCGGGGCAACAAATCGACGCAGATGGCGTCCTTGAGAGTGAAAGAACTTGAGTTCACGGCCGATGGCCGTGGATGGTTGTACGACAAACACACAGCTTCCAGCTCCCTCCGGCGTACGGGTCGGGGCCTTGTTCCGGAGGGCGGGGAGCGCGGATCGTCGGGGGATGGTCCGCGCACAGCGAAGAGCCGGTGCGCCACGTCGGGGGTGGCGCCCGGCTCTTCGTTGTGTTTCAGCACGAGTACATGAAGGCCCCCTTCACTGCGCTAGACGCAATGAAGGGGGCCTTCATGTACTTGAAATCAACGGGCGCGGCGGGCCAGGCGCTCCGGGTCCAGGATCAGCACGCTCTTGCCTTCGAGCCGCAGCCAGCCGCGGTGCGCGAAGTCGGCGAGAGCCTTGTTGACGGTCTCGCGCGAGGCGCCGACGTACTGGGCGATCTCTTCCTGAGTCAGGTCGTGGGTGACCCGCAGCAGGCCGGCCTCCTGGCTGCCGAAGCGCTGCGCGAGCTGCAGCAGCGCCCGCGCCACGCGGCCAGGGACGTCGGTGAAGATCAGCTCGGCGACCATGTTGTTCGTCCGGCGCAGCCTGCGGGCGACCACACGGAGCAGCTGCTCGGCGATCTCCGGGCGGGTGGAGATCCACTGCCGCAGCGCCGGGCGGTCCATCGTCACCGCGCGGACCTCGGTCACCGTCGTCGCGCTGGACGTCCGGGGGCCGGGGTCGAAAATGGACAGCTCGCCGAACATGTCGGACGGGCCGAAGATGCCCAGCAGGTTCTCGCGGCCGTCGGGTGACTTGCGGCCGATCTTCACCTTGCCGGACTGGATGATGTAAAGCTTGTCGCCGGGTTCACCCTCGTTGAAGATGACATGCCCGCGAGGGAACTCCACGGATTCCAAGGTCTGTGCCAGCGCCTCGGCGGCTGCCGGCTCAACACCCTGGAAAATGCCCGCTCGGGCCAGGGTTTCGTCCACCTCGGGTGCCTCCTCATCGAGATACGACGTCGATCCTCGTCGGGCGGGGACCGTGTCGTCGATCACTTTTCGCGTCAGTCTAGGTCGTGCGCGCGAGATCGCTCGTCGGCACGCCGAACGCGCGCGCGGGCCGGGAACGATCTCGCTCGAACGTGGAGCCTAACTCCGCACGCGTCGCGCGCGAAGCCTGGCCGCCTTCCCGCCCAGCCTGCGCAGCCGGAAAAGCTCGAGGGCGCGCCCGATGCCGTGCCCGTAAAGGGCCCTGACCTCGTTGGGCTGAGCCTGCTCGAGGAACTCCTCGACCTCGTTCTCCTGCACCGCGACGTGCTTGAGCCTGGTCTCCACGCGTTCCATGAACAGCGCGAAGAACATGATCACCAGGGGCACGAGGATGACGAACCAGACGGTCATGAGCCCTGCCCAGGGAATTCCGAAAAGTTGTGCATTACTCCAGATCCTCGCTCATGGCGTCCTCGATCGAAGCGCCGAGGTGGTGCTCTGGCGTGTCGGCCGTCGACCGGCGGGATGCTCCCACTGGCTCGTCCGATGGCGCCCGTAGGCTATCGGGGTGCCTCCTGCCCTCACCAATGCCCCCCGCGCGGGGGGCAAGGGTGAAAGCCGGCTCGCGTTGGTGAGACGCGCCAGGCGGATGAAGCGTTGCCTCGACGACGAGTTCCCCGACGCGCACTGTGAGCTCGACTTCACCACTCCGCTCGAACTGCTGGTCGCGGTCGTGCTTTCGGCACAGACCACCGACGTCCGCGTGAATCAGGTCACGCCCGCGCTCTTCGCGCGCTACCGGACCGCCGCGGACTACGCCGGCGCCGACCGCGCCGAACTCGAGGAGTACCTCCGCCCGACGGGTTTCTTCCGCGCCAAGGCGAATTCGGTGCTGGGGCTGGGCGCCGCGCTGGTGGAGCGCTACGACGGCGAAGTACCCGGCAAGCTGAAGGACCTCGTCACGCTGCCGGGGGTCGGTCGCAAGACGGCCAACGTCGTGCTCGGCGACGCCTTCGGGGTCCCCGGGATCACCGTCGACACGCATTTCGGCCGCCTGGTCCGCCGCTGGGGCTGGACCGAGGAGGAGGACCCGGTCAAGGTCGAGCACGCGGTCGGCGAGCTGATCCCGCGCAAGGAGTGGACGCTCCTCTCGCATCGGACGATCTTCCACGGCCGCCGCGTCTGCCACGCCCGCAAACCGGCCTGTGGCGCCTGCCCGCTGGCCAAGATGTGCCCCTCGTACGGAACCGGCCCGACGGAATTCGAAGAGGCCGCGAAGCTGGTCAAGGGCGAAGAACGCGACCACATCCTGGATCTGGCGGCCCGCCGGTGACCAGGGTCACCAAACTGGCCCTCGGTGCCGCCGTGCTGGTGGTGGCCCTGATCGTCGCGTTGCTCACGACGCGGGACGGCCAGGCGCCCGCGAAGACGTCGGGGGATCTCACGGCCGCGCGGACGAAGGCCGCGCTCGCCCCTTGCCCACCGCCTGGGCCCGGTGAGGTGGCGAAGCTGCGCGGTGTCGATGTCGAGTGTCTCGGCGACGGCTCCAGGGTCGACCTCGCCAAGGTGGTCTCGGGCGGTCCCATGCTGGTCAACCTGTGGGCGTCGTGGTGCGAGCCGTGCCGTGCCGAGCTTCCGCTGCTCCAGCGGTACGCCACGTCGCCCGGAGCCGCGCGTGTGCTCCTCGTCCAGGTCGCGAGCTCCGGCGCCGATGGGCTGGCGATGCTGGCCGAACTGGGTGTCCGGCTGCCGTCCGTGTTCGACGGTGACGGACAGTCGGGGCCGGTGCGGACGGCACTGAAGGTCCCTTCCTCCCTGCCCGCGACGTACCTGGTCACGGCGGGCGGCGACGTCCGGCTCATCGAGAACCCACGCGTCTTCCTGAACACTGACCAGGTGCGCGCCGCTGTGGAAGGGACACCATGACCGGCCCCCTCGTGGACACCGACGCCGTGCCCGCCTGGCTGCAGCCGCTGGTCAAGATCAGCGGCGAAGTGGACGCGGCCACCTTCAGCCGGTTCAGCGTGCCACCGGACGCGAGCTACCGGTCCGCGTCCGTCCTGATGCTCTTCGGCGAAGGTCCGCAGGGGCCGGACGTCCTGCTCCAACGCCGCGCGGACACCCTCGGCTCGCACGCGGGTCAGGTCAGCTTCCCCGGCGGGGGCGCCGAGCCGGAGGACGGCGGACCGGTCGGCACCGCGTTGCGCGAGGCGGAGGAGGAGACCGGCGTCGAGCCGGCGGGGGTGCTGCCGGTGGCGGTCTTCCCGGAGCTGTTCGTCCCGGTGTCCAGCTTCGCCGTGACGCCGGTGCTCGCCTACTGGCGGACGCCGTCGCCGGTGCACGCCGTCGACCCCGGCGAGACGGCGGCCGTGGCCAGGGTGCCGGTCGCGGAGCTCACCGATCCGGCCAACCGGTTCCAGGTCATGCGCAAGGGCTACGACTGGAAGGGCCCCGCGTTCGACGTCGGCGGGATGTTCGTCTGGGGTTTCACGGGCGGCCTGCTGGCGATGACGCTGGCGCTCGGCGGCTGGGAACGGGACTGGGACCACGGCGACGTCCGTGACCTTGACGTAGCGTTGGCCGAACATCAGGCGCGGGTCGACGGGCGGCAAGTGCCGGAGAAGGAGTAGGCGCCGGTGAACTGGGTCGACGTACTGGTGATCCTGCTCGCACTGCTGGCGGGCGTGTCCGGCGCGTTCCAGGGGGTGATCATCGCCCTCCCCTCGCTGGTCGGGGTGGTGCTCGGCGCGCTCGCGGGGATCAAGATCGCGCCGCTGGTCGTGGAACTCTTCCAGCATCCGGCGGCGAAGGTCGCCTTCGCGGTGGCGACCGTGGTGTTCCTGGTCGCGCTCGGCGAGACCCTCGGGGTCTGGGCGGGCCGGAAGCTGCGGCAGAAGATCAACCCGGACAAGCTTTCCGGCGTCGACAAGACGCTGGGCGCGGTGGTGCAGGCCGCCGTGGTGTTCGTGGTCGCGTGGCTGATCGCGACCCCGCTCACCGCCGTCTCCGGTGTGCCGGGGCTGGCGAAGTCGATCAACAGCTCGGTCGTGCTCGGCGGCGTCAACGACGTCATGCCCGAAGCGGCGCAAGGCTTCCCGAGCGAACTGCGCAAACTGCTGGACGCCTCGGGCTTCCCGTCCATTGTGGACCCGTTCCAGAAGCCGAACGTCGAGGACACCAGCCCGCCGGACACCGCGCTCCAGGCGAGCGCGATCGTCAAACAGGTGCACCGCAGTGTGGTGAAGATCCGCGGCAACGCGACCTCGTGCTCGCGGGCGCTGGAGGGCAGCGGTTTCGTCGTCGCGCCGCAGCGGGTGATGACGAACGCGCACGTGGTCGCGGGCACCGACGAGGTCGCCATCGAGTCGACCTCGGGCAAGTTCCCGGCCAGGGTCGTCTACTTCGATCCCGAGGCCGACGTGGCCGTGCTCGCGGTGCCGAGGCTGCAGGCCCCGGTGCTCCCGTTCACGCCGCGGGTGGCGCGGGCGGGCGACAACGCGATCGTGCTCGGCTACCCGCTCGACGGTCCGTACACCGCGACGCCGGCCAGAGTGCGCGGCCGGATCAACCTGCGCGGACCGGACATCTACGAGTCCAACACCGTGCAGCGCGACGTGTTCACCGTGCGCGGGCAGGTCCGCAGCGGGAACTCGGGCGGGCCGATGATCAACCCCGATGGCGAGGTCATCGGGGTCGTGTTCGGTGCGGCCGTCGAGGATCCGGAGACCGGCTTCACGCTGACCTCGGAGCAGGTGCGGCCGGTGGTCGAGACGGCTCCGGCGCTGAGCGCGAACACCTCGACCGGGCCTTGCGCTAACTAGCGGCTTCGCGCCAGGAGGTCACGACCTCTTCCACGTCCAGCGGCCGTGCCCGCAGCACCGGACCGCCTGCCGGACGCCGGTGCTCGGCGCGGATCCGTTCGTTCAGGTCCTCGACGATCTCCCGCACCCGCGCCTCACGACGTACACGAGCCAAGGTGTCCGGCAGATCGTCGAGCTCCTTCGCGATCGCCAACGAAGGCGGCAGCAGCGCCGAAACGTCGTGCCCCTCGGCGCGGACCTTGTTCACCACCCACGCCAGCGCGGTGTCCTTGCCGTCCGTCTTCGGCAGCGGTTTCCCCGCGCCGGGAAGGTCGTCGAACTCGCCCTTCGCGGCGGCCGCGCTGACCTGCCTGTCCACCCAGGACTCGAACGACACGCCCGTCGGTTTGCGCTCGGTCATGCTTCCAGGATACGGAAAAAGTCCAGCAAGGCGGCCGACGTGCGGTCCGGGGCCTCCAGATGCGGGAAGTGCCCGATGCCCGGCCAGCGCTCGAGACGGGCGTCCGGGGCCCAGCGACGGGACGCCGCCGCGGTGTCGGGCAGGACGCACCGGTCCTCCTCGCCGTGCAGTTGCAGCACGCGGGGAGCGAAGCGGCCTCGCAGCGCTTCGCTGAACCGGCGTCCTTCGCCGCGGAACTGCGCGCGGAAGGCCCATCGGTAGTACTCGAGCGCGCTGTGCGGCACTCCCGGCACGAGCATCGCCTGCCGGAACGCCCGCACGGCCTCGGCGAACTCCGCCGTGTCCGTCCACTGTGGACCAGACCAGGCGCGGAACAGCTCCTCGACGGCGAGCGCGTCGTCCTTGACCAGCCATTTCTCCGGTGCCATCGGCACCTGGAAGCGGAACAGATGTCCCGAAGCGCGCAGCTGCCCCGGCCGCCGGACGGCCCGGCGCAACGCCAGCGGATGCGCGCCGCCCAGCACACTGACCGACGAGACCAGCCGCGGGTGCAGCGCGCCGACCGTCCACGCGAGCATGCCGCCCCAGGCATGCCCGACGAGATGGGCCTTGCGCGCGCCGAGCGACTTGATCAGCCCGCCGACGTCGCCCGCGAGGGTCCAGGCGTCGTAGCCGCGCGGGGGTTTGTCGGAGTCGCCGTAGCCGCGCAGATCCACCGCGACCGCGCGGAAACCGGCGTCGGCGAGCGCGGTCAGCTGGTGGTGCCAGGTCCACCAGAACTCGGCGAACCCGTGCAGCAGCACGACCAGCGGCCCGTCGCCGAGTTCGGCGACGTGCAGCCGGATGCCGTTCGCCGAGACGTCACGATGGGTCCACGGACCGTCGATCCGGACGATCGACGGATCCGGTGTCGCCTGCACCGACTCGAAGACTTCTCAGTCGCGGTCCGCGGGCGCGTCGTCATGACGCGGCTTGAACGCGGCGGCGGTGTCCTTGAAGCTGTTGATCGTGCGCTCGGGCGCCTTGATCTTCTTCACCTTGCGGTAGCCCAGGAACCCCGCGACCGCCGTCGTGGCGAGCATCAGCCCGAACACGATCGCGAACGCCGCCCAGCGCATCAGCCACTCCGACAGCAGCTCGCCGAGGAAGAAAAAGAAGAAGAACGAGCTGTACAGCCCGACGACCAGCGCGACCAGGAAGAAGATGGCGCCCTTGAGGCCCTTCTTCGCCTCCGCGACGACCTCGGATTTGGCCAGCTCGACCTCGGCGCGGATCAGCGTCGAGACGTGCTGTGTGGCATCGCCGACGAGTTTCCCGAGGGACTGCTCGCTCGCTACCACGTCGTCATCGCTCGACAGGGGGAGGTAGGGCACGGCCCCCACGCCGTCGGGGCCGGTACGTTCGTGCTTGGGGCTGCTCACACCGGTCATCGTGCCACGTGCCCCGATCACGGGCGCGGCGGACCGGCGAGTGTCGCATTCTCAATCTTCGCGCGCGTGCACGCGGCTGCGGTGCAGCAGCATCGCGGCGGCCGAAAGCGAGGCGATGGCCGAGGCGATCAGTACCGCCGCCTTCGCCAGCTCGACGGCCTCCCCGTCGAGCGCGAGATCGGCGATCAGCAGGCTCACGGTGAACCCGACGCCGCCCAGCATCGACAGCGCCCCGATGTCCCGCCAGCCCATCCCCCTGGGTTTCTCCGCGAGCTTGAACTTCACGGCGAGCAGGCTGGCGCCGAAGATCCCGATGAGCTTCCCGCCGACGAGCCCGACGAGCACGGCCAGCGGCAACGCGGTGGTGAACACCGCGCTGAGCGATTCACTGTCCACCTTGATGCCGGCCGCGAACAGCGCGAACAGCGGTACCGCGACCGCGGCCGACCACGGCTGCAACCGGTGTTCGAGCCGGATCGCGGGCGCGTGCTCCTCGCCCTCGTCGGCGCGGACGCGGGTGAGCAGGCCGAGCGCGACGCCCGCGATGGTGGCGTGGATGCCGGCCGAATGCACCGCGACCCAGGTGATCAAGGCCAGCGGCACGTAGATCCAGGCGCTGCGGACGCGACGGTGCTGCAGGTACGCGTACAGCGCGAGGGCGACGACGGCGACACCCGCGGCGACGAGGTCGAACTTCGCGGTGAAGAGGATCGCGATGAGCAGGATCGCGCCGAGGTCGTCGACCACCGCGAGCGAGAGCAGGAAGACCCTGGCGCTGCTCGGCAGGTTCGACGCGGTCAGGGCGAGCACGCCCAGGGCGAACGCGATGTCGGTGGCGACCGGGATGGCCCACGCGCGTTCGATGCCCGGGGTTCCCCAGCCCACGGAAAGGGCGACCAGCGCCGGCACGATCATGCCGCCGACCGCGGCGACCACCGGCAGGATCGCCTGTTTGAACCGGGAGAGTTCACCGACCACGAGTTCGCGTTTGAGTTCGAGCCCCGCGACGAAGAAGAACAACGCGAGCAGGCCGTCTTTCGCCCAGTCGCCGATCGTCAGGTTCAGATGCAGGAATTCGGGACCGAGCCGGAAATCGCGGATGGCGCGGTAACTGTCGTCAATGGGCGAATTCGCCCACAACAGGGCGATCGCGGTGGCGCCGAGCAGGATCATTCCGCCGGTGGTCTCCGTGCGGAGATAACGGGCGAACTCGGCGACGACGACTTTCGCGGGACGGTTCGGGCCGGACAAGGCGACCTCCGGTTTTCGGCAACGACGAATACTGTTGCCGACCAGACTTCCCGGCGCACCTTGAGACTATTTTAACGCCTGGAGCTGCGGAAATCTCGCGTTCATGACGGCGACCACAAGATCCATGCGGACGTCGGTGTCCCGTCCACATGGTGGGCTTCTAGCATGTCAACTGAAAACCGACAACGATGTCTTCGATAAGGACGGCATGGTGAGTACCTCTACCGAGGTCCAGCAAGACACGAGGTTCTTCGGGCACCCACGAGGGCTGGCGAACCTCTTCGGCGTCGAGATGTGGGAGCGTTTCTCGTACTACGGGATGCTCGGCATCCTCCCCATCTACCTCTACTACGAAGTCAGTCAGGGCGGCCTCGCGCTGCCGAAGGCCTCCGCGCTCGGCATCGTCGGCGCGTACGGCGGCATGGTCTACCTGTCGGCGGTGATCGGCGCCTGGGTCGCGGACCGCGTGCTCGGCTCCGAACGGACGCTGTTCTACAGCGCGATCCTGATCATGATCGGGCACATCAGCCTCGCCGTGCTGCCGGGGCTGGCGGGCATCGGCGTCGGCCTCGTCTGCGTGGCCGTCGGCAGTGGCGGGCTGAAATCCAACGCCACGGCCATCGTCGGGACGCTGTACGCCGCCGGTGACGAGCGCCGCGACGGCGGTTTCACCATCTTCTACATGGGCGTGAACATCGGCGGTTTCGTCGGGCCGCTGCTGACCGGCCTCGCGCAGAGCGAGATCGGCTTCCACGTCGGTTTCGGGCTCGCCGCGTTCGGGATGGCGCTCGGCCTGACCCAGTACACGATCGGCCGCAAGAACCTCGGCGACAAGGCGAGCGAGATCCCCAACCCGCTGCCCGCGTCGCAGCGGCCGCTGGTCTTCGGCGGCACCGCGGTGGGTGTCGCGGCGATCGTGCTGCTCGTGGTGTTCGGCGTGATCAACCCCGGCAACCTCGTCGATGTCGTCGTCTGGGCCGTCGCGGTCATCTCGGTGATCTACTTCGTGGTGATCATCAGCAGCAAGAAGATCACCTCCGACGAACGCAGCCGGGTGTACTCGTTCATCCCGATGTTCATCGCGAGCGCCGCGTTCTTCTCGCTGTACCAGCAGCAGTTCACCGTGGTCGCGGCCTACACCGACGAGCGGCTGAACCGGACGATCTTCGGCTGGGAGATGCCGGTCGCGTGGGTCAACTCGATCAACCCCGTGTTCATCATCCTGTTCGCGCCGGTGATCGCGGCGATCTGGACGAAACTCGGTTCGCGGCAGCCGTCCTCGCCGATCAAGTTCGTGCTCGGCACGGTCACCATGGGCGTGGCGTTCCTGCTGTTCCTCCCGATGGTCGGCAGCGGCAAGAACGCGAGCCCGCTGCTCGCGCTGGCCGGCATCCTGTTCGTGTTCACCATGGCGGAGCTGATGCTTTCGCCGGTCGGGCTCTCGCTGTCGACCAAACTCGCGCCGGAGGCGTTCCGCACGCAGATGGTGGCGCTGAACTTCCTGTCGATCTCGCTCGGCACGGCGATGTCCGGGAAGCTCGCCGAGTACTACACGGTCGACGACGAAGCGCCGTACTTCAGCATCGTCGGCGGCGTGGCCATCGTGGTCGGTGTGGCGCTCCTGGTGGCGACGCCGATGATCCGCAAGCTCATGAAGGGCGTTCACTGACGCACTTCTTCCCGCGCTGACGAGCGACCCTCGGAGGTGCTGAAAGGGCCCTTCACCGCATAGGACGCGGTGAAGGGCCCTTTCGCTACCTGCGAGATCGCCGTCAGCCGACGGTGGTACCGAACAGCACGCCGACGTAGTACGTCACCAGCATCGTCAGCGCGCCCACGCCGACGTTCCGCGCGATCGCGCGGCCGGCCCGGGCGTCGCCGAGTTTCGCGCTGATGAACCCGGTCAGCGCCAGCCCGACCACGACGGCCGCCGCGCACGCCCAGACCCGTGCCGAGGTCGACGTCCACACGATCGCCAGCAACGGCAGCAGCGCGCCGACGGTGAACGCCACCAGCGAGGCCCACGCCGCCTGCCACGGGCTGGTCAGATTGTCCGGATCGATGCCGAGTTCGGCCTCGGCGTGCGCCTGCAGCGCGTCCTTTTCGGTCAGTTCGCGGGCGACCTCGGCGGCCAGTTCCGGGGAAAGGCCCTTGCCTTCGTAGATTTGCGCGAGTTCCCGTTCTTCGGCTTCCGGCATCTCTTTCAGTTCACGCTTTTCCAGCCGCAACTGTGCGCGTTCGGTGTCGCGCTGAGTGCTCACGGAGACGTATTCGCCGCCAGCCATCGAAAGCGCGCCCGCGACGAGCCCCGCGATTCCCGCGGTGGCGATCGTGGTGGAGTCCGTGGTCGCGCCCGCGACGCCGACCACGATGCCCGCCACCGACACGATCCCGTCGTTCGCGCCGAGTACCCCGGCGCGCAACCAGTTCAGTTTGCCGCCCAGATCCGCGTGCGGTTCGTGGGGATGTTCGGTCGATACCGTCTCGGTCACCGTTTCAGTGAAACACGGAAAACGGCGCGAGGCGAGTGGAAAGTGATTCGGTCAATTGAGGCAATCCTTATTCATTATTGCCTTACCTAAGTCGTGGGATACATTGCGGACATGGCGGAGGTGGTGATCCTGATCGGGTTGCAGGCGTCCGGGAAGTCGACGTTCTTCCGGCGGGTGTTCGCGGACACGCACGTCCACCTCAGCAAGGACCACTTCCCGAACGCCAAGCAACGGCAGCGGCGCCAGCTGCGGATGCTGGCCGAGGCGCTCGAAGAAGGCCGTTCGGTGGTCGTGGACAACACCAACCCTTCGCCGGAGGAGTGGACGCCGCTGATCGAGGTCGCGCGACGGCACGGCGCGCGCGTCTCCGGGTACTGGTTCCCGCCGGATCTCGAAGGGTCCCAAGAGCGCAACGCGCGGCGGAGCGTCAAAACCCGGGTGCCCGACGTCGGTCTGTATGCGACTCTCAAGCGGCTGCGGCGCCCGAGCGCCGAAGACGGTTTCGACGAGCTGTACACCGTCGGTTTCGACGGTGAAGGCGGTTTCGTCGTGGAGCGGGGGTGAACCATGGACGCCGGTGATTTCGAGGCACGGCAACGGGAACGCGAGTGGTTCCACGGGCTGACCGTACCGCCGGGAGCGTGGACGGTACTCCGTGTCGACGGCCGGGGCTTCTCCAAGTTCACCGAAGCGCGGTTCGGGAAACCGTTCGATCCCCGGTTCGCCGACTGCATGGCCGAGGCGGCGAGCGCGTTGATGGCGGAGTTCGCTTCGCCTTACGTGTACACGGAAAGCGACGAGATCTCCCTCGTGCTGCCGCCCGCCGCCGGCCTGTTCGGCCGGGGCGTGGAGAAGCTCGTGTCGATCTCCGCCGGGGTCGCGTCGGCCGCGTTCACCCACGCGGCCGGGGTGCCCGCGCACTTCGACGGCAGGGTCTGGCTCGGCACGACGACGGACGACGTCGTCGACTACTTCTCCTGGCGTCAGGCGGACGCGGCCCGCTGCGCGCTCAACGGCTGGTGCTACTGGATCCTGCGCAAGGCGGGGAAGTCGGCGAGTGAGGCCGGAGCGGCTCTCGAAGGCACCGGTGTCTCCGAGAAGAACGAACTGCTCTTCGCGCACGGCGTCAATTTCGCCGAAGTCCCCGCCTGGCAGCGCCGCGGCGTCGGGCTGTACTGGGAGTCCTACGAGCGCACCGGTTTCGATCCGGTGCGAGAGGTCGAGGTCTCCGCGACCCGCCGCCGCGTCCGCGTCGACCGCGAGTTGCCGATGAAGGGCGAATATCGCGCCTTCCTGGGCGAGTTGCTTCAGCCGATCGGTTCGGGCAGCCGCCGCACCGAGTAGGCGAGCTCGATCGTCTCGCCGGTCGCGGGGTCGCCCAGTTCGACGCGCCAGGAGTCGGCGAACTGGTCGACGCCGTGCACCATCGGGATGGTCCCGGAGATCAGCACGGTGCCGGGGGCGTACAGATCGCGTTCGCGCAACACGTCCAGCCAGTACGACGGCGGCAGCAGTTCCGCGAGTTTCCCTTGCTGGATCAGGGTTTCCCCGGCCCACGCGGACAGCGTGAGGTCGTCGAGCCGGTCCTGGACGTCGACGAGCCGCCAAGCCTTGGCGGCGAGGACGTCGGGGCCGGCGTTCTTGCTCCACGCGACGCCGTGCGCTTCGAGCGCGCGGTCGGTGTGGTCGCAGGCGGCGGTCAGGAGGATGTCCTCGGGCTCGGCGCCGGTGATGACGATGGCCCATTCGGCCTCGCCGGAGGTCCGCTCGTGCTGCACCGGGACCTCGTCGGTCTGGCTCGCCAGATACGGCGCGACCGGGTAGAGCGCCGGGATCACCGAAGGCGCGGGGACGCCGAGTTCGGCCAGTTCGGCCACGTGGGCGGCGACGTCCTCCTGGCTGCGACCGGCGTATCCGGCGTTCAGCAGCGTGTGGACCTCGGTCCGCCGCTCCTGGCCGTCGGGAAGGGTGAAACGCAGCTCAGGCATCTGTCCTCCGAGATTGGGGGTTGCGCATACAGCTTGTATACAAGGAGTATATCCGCAATTCAACCCCTCCCGGCGGGGTTGCGGACCTCCTACGGACGGATGTGGACATGACCTCACCAGCCGGTGACCGGCGTTCGTTGCACAAGGCCTTCGCGGCCAGCCTCTCGGGAACCGCGCTCGAGTGGTACGACTTCGCGGCCTATTCGGTGGCGGCCGCGACGATCTTCGGGCATCTCTTCTTCCCCTCGGAAGACCAGCTCGCGAGCACGATGGCGGCGTTCTCGACCTACGCGGTCGGCTATCTCGCCCGGCCGATCGGCGGGTTCCTCTTCGGCCGCCTCGGCGACGTGCTCGGCCGCAAGCGCATCCTGGTCATGACGCTCGTGCTCACCGGTGTGGCGACGTTCCTCATCGGTGTCCTGCCCACGTACGAGACGATCGGCGGCTTCGCGGCGGTCCTGCTCGTGGCGCTGCGGTTCGCGCAGGGCGTCGGCATCGGCGGCGAATGGGGTGGTGCCGTCCTGCTGTCGAGTGAGTTCGGCGATCCGGGCAAACGGGGCTTCTGGGCTTCGGCCGCGCAGATCGGCCCGCCCGCGGGCAACCTGCTCGCCAACGGCGTCCTCGCCGTGCTGGCCGCGCTGCTCACCGAGGACCAGTTCAACAGCTGGGGCTGGCGGATCGCGTTCCTGCTGTCCGGCGCGCTCGTCGGGTTCGGGCTGTGGATCCGGCTCAAACTGGAGGAGACGCCGGTCTTCAAGCAGATCCAGGAGCGGGGCGAACGCTCGTCGGCGCCGATCTCCGAGGTCTTCCGCACCGAACGCCGCGCGCTCGTCGCCGCCGTGCTCATCCGCGTCTGCCCGGACGTGCTCTACGCACTGTTCACCGTCTTCGTCCTCACCTACGTCACCACGCACACCGACCTGTCGCGCGGTGCCGGGCTGGCCGCGGTGATGATCGGTTCCGCGTTCCAGCTGATCCTGATGCCGCTGTTCGGCGCGCTTTCGGACCGCGTCTCCCGGCGCAAGATGTACCTGTTCGCGACCATCGCCGCCGGTATCTGGCCGTTCGTGTTCTTCCCGATGGTCAGCGGCGGATCGTTCGCGATGCTGGCGATCGGCATCGTGCTCGCGCTGGTCATCCACGCCGCGCTCTACGGCCCGCAGGCCGCGCTCGTCACCGAGCAGTTCTCGCCGCGACTGCGCTACACCGGAAGTTCGCTGGCGTACACGCTCGCCGGCGTGATCGGCGGGGCGCCCGCGCCGCTGCTGTTCACCGCGCTGCTGGCCGGTTTCGACACCTGGCTCGCGATCGGGGCCTACCTGCTCGCGACCGCGGTGGTGACCATCATCGGGGTCGTGCTCGCCCGTGACCCGGACCGCGAGGAGGCCGCCGCCATGGAGCCCGTGCGATGACCTGGACCGCGATGTCCACAGTGGAGGGTCTGTCGCTGATCGGCGGACAGGGCCGGTTCCGGACGCTCGCGACGGCGGAAGGTGGCCTGGCGTATGAGATCCACTATCCGGCGGGCGTCGCTTCTCCCGTGCACAGCCACGATCACGACAGCATCGTTTACCTGATTTCGGGTTCGCTGCGCGGCACGCTCGACGGTGCGGACGTGACCCTCGAAGCGGGCGGCACGATCGTCCACCCCCGCGGCGTTCCGCACAGCGTCGAGGCCATTGTGGACAGTCAGTGGGTCGAGTTCAAGACCCCGCTGCCCGCGCGGCCACCGATCGCGGAATGAAAGAAACCGGGGCGGACACTGATATCCAGCGTCCGCCCCGGTCGGGAGGAAAGTCTCAGGCGTCCAGCTCGGCCAGCGCCAGCTTCGCCTTCTCCAGCTCGGCTTCGAGCTGAGCCACCTTCGCGGCCTGCAGCTCGCGGGCGGCGTTGATGACCTCGTCGATCGGGCCCGACAGGTCCGCGTGCAGCTCCTTGGCGGCGCGGGACACGGCGGCGGCCGGGATCTCCAGGCCCTTCGCGACCCACTTCGCGCCGTTCTTGAGCTCGGCCTGCCACTCGCCGTCGGCGGTGCCGGTGACCGTGAGGGTCAGCTCGACGGTGCGGGTCTTCTTCGCCGTCGTGGCGACCTTCGGACGGCCGCGCTTGGGCTTGGGGGACTCCGCCGTGGCTTCTTCGGCGGGGGTCTCCGGGGTGCTCGAAGCCTCGGGGGTCTCGGCCTTGGCCTCGGCCGGGGCTTCGGTGGTCTCCGAGGTGGTCTCCGCCTGCGGCGTCGAGTCGACGGGCGCTTCGGTAGCCGCTTCTTCGGACACGGCGTCAGTGCGTGTCAAGGCATCCACGGTCATCGTCGGTGTCGTCTCCTTGCCCGGGTATGGGGTGGTACCCGGCACATCCTAGAACAGGCGTTCGAGTGAGGCGAACCGGGGTGTGGTAGGCGTGTCGGATGCGAGGAAAGGTCCTTTCCTCGCAAATTTTGC
The DNA here is from genome assembly GCF_000732925.1 of Amycolatopsis japonica. Classification (NCBI taxonomy): domain Bacteria; kingdom Bacillati; phylum Actinomycetota; class Actinomycetes; order Pseudonocardiales; family Pseudonocardiaceae; genus Amycolatopsis; species Amycolatopsis japonica. Next base: position 8,422,435 of record NZ_CP008953.1, on the reverse strand, counting down.
AAGGAAAGGACCTTTCATGGCGCGTGCGGGTGGGGTTACTCCTCGGACTTGCCGGACTTCAGACCCGAAGAGATCAGGTCCATCACCGACGAGTCGGCCAGCGTGGTCACGTCGCCGACCTGGCGGTTCTCCGCGACGTCGCGCAGCAGGCGGCGCATGATCTTGCCGGACCGCGTCTTCGGCAGCTCCTGCACGACCAGGATCTGCCGCGGCTTCGCGATCGGGCCGATCTCCTTGGCGACGTGGTTGCGCAGCTCCTGGACGGCGGCGTCTCCGCCGTCCACGGCGTTGCCGCGCAGGATGACGAACGCGACGATGCCCTGTCCGGTGGTCGGGTCGGTCGCGCCGACGACGGCGGCCTCGGCGACCGTCGGGTGCGAGACCAGCGCCGACTCGACCTCGGTGGTCGAGATGCGGTGCCCGGACACGTTCATCACGTCGTCGACCCGGCCCAGCAGCCAGACGTCGCCGTCGGCGTCGTACTTCGCGCCGTCTCCGGCGAAGTAGTAGCCCTGGTCGGCGAAGCGGGACCAGTAGGTCTCACGGAAACGCTGCTCGTCGCCCCAGATGCCGCGCAGCATGCCCGGCCACGGCTTGTCGAGCACCAGGTACCCGCCGCCGCCCTTGCCGACCTCGACGCCCTGGTCGTCGACGACCTTCGCCGAGATACCCGGCAGCGCCTTCTGCGCGGAGCCCGGCTTCGTGGCGGTGACACCCGGCAGCGGCGAGATCATGATCGCGCCGGTCTCGGTCTGCCACCAGGTGTCCACGATCGGCGCCGAGTTCGCGCCGATGTTCTCGCGGTACCAGATCCACGCCTCGGGGTTGATCGGCTCGCCGACGCTGCCGAGCACGCGCAGTGACGACAGGTCGTACTTCTGCGGGATCTCGTTGCCCCACTTCATGAACGTGCGGATCAACGTGGGCGCGGTGTAGTAGATGGAGACCTTGTGCTGCTGCACGATCTCCCAGTGGCGGCCCTCGTGCGGGGTGTTCGGCGTGCCTTCGTAGACGACCTGGGTCGTCCGGTTCGCCAGCGGCCCGTACACGATGTACGTGTGCCCGGTGATCCACCCGATGTCGGCGGTGCACCAGTAGACGTCTTCGCCCGCCTTGTGGTCGAAGACGTTGTGGTGCGTGTACGCGGCCTGGGTCAGGTAGCCGCCGGAGGTGTGCAGGATGCCCTTCGGCTTCCCGGTGGTGCCGGAGGTGTAGAGGATGAAGAGCGGGTGCTCGGAGTCGAACGCCTGCGGCGCGTGCTCCGCGGACTGGCCGTCGACCAGTTCGTGCCACCAGAGGTCGCGGCCTTCGGTGATCGGCACCTCTTCGCCGGTGCGGCGGACGACGATGACCTTCTCGACCGATTCGGCGCCTTCGAGCGCTTCGTCGACATTGGCCTTCATCGGGGCGGCCTTGCCGCGGCGGTACTGGCCGTCTGTGGTGATGACGATCCGCGCCGCCTGGTCGTCCACGCGGGAACGCAGCGCTGTCGGGGAAAAACCACCGAAGACGACACTGTGCAGGACGCCGATGCGGGCACACGCGAGCATCGCGACGATCGCTTCGGGCACCATCGGCATCTGGATGGCGACGCGGTCGCCCGCCTCGAGGCCCAGGGATTCGAGGGCGTTCGCCGCGCGGGAAACGTCGTCCTTCAACTGGGCGTAGGTGATGTCGCGGCTGTCGCCGGGCTCGCCGACCCAGTGGATGGCGACCTGGTCGCCGTGCCCGGAATCGACGTGGCGGTCCACGCAGTTGTAGGCGACGTTCAGCTTCCCGCCCACGAACCACTTCGCGACCGGCGCATTGGTCCAGTCCAGTACCTGCGACCACTTCGTTTCCCAGTGCAGACGCTCGGCCTGCTTGGCCCAGAACGCTTCCCGGTCGGCGTCGGCTTCGGCGTAGAAGTCGGCGGTGGCATTCGCTTGCGCGCTGAAAGCCTCACTCGGGGGGAAGGTCCTGCTCTCCGTGAGCAAATTGTCCAGCGCCGGCGACTGCTCGGTCATGGTGCGATGCCTCCTGTGTTTCGCGTGTCTTCACGCCCGTTGGCACGCTATCGACGTTACGACGCGAAGTAAAAGGTTGCATCGTGGTTGCGCTCGGCATTCACACGCTTGAGGACAAAGCGGTACGGACCGCCGGCCATTCTGGTCCGGTCAGGGAGTAGACGACGGTGTCGCGGATGGTTCCGTCCGGCCGCACGCGATGCGCGCGCAGCACCCCTTCCCTTTGCGCGCCGAGACGTTCGATCGCCTTCTGCGACTTGAGGTTGCGGATGTCGGTCTCCCACGAGACGCGGTTCGCGCCGAGGTCGTCGAAAGCGTGGCGCAGCAACAGGAGTTTCGACTCGCGGTTGAGCCCGGTCCGCTGCCATTCGGAACCGATCCAGGTGTAGCCGACGGAAACGATCTTGTGGCGTGCGTTCATCGCGTAGAACGACGTCGTGCCGGCGACCTCGCCGGTGCGCGCGTCGATCTGCGCCCAGGCGCGGCGGTCGGTGTCGGCGAGGATGCCTTCGACCATCGCTTCGGCCTCGGTGAGATCCGTCGGCTGCCGGAGGCTGAGCCAGGTCCAGATCGCCGGGTCGGAACCCGCCGCGAAGAGGCCCTTGGTGTGGTCGCGGGTGAGGGGTTCGAGGCGGACGCGTTCGCCGGTCAAGGTCGCATGGGAGGTCCAGTCGGTCACGATCTCGACGGTACGACCGGCAATGGCCTCACTGGATAGCCAGTTTCGAAGCATTCGAGAAGGCCACTACGGCGTTGCCTATGCTCGCGGGAACGATCGACGAAGGCGAGGCACCATGGCCGAAGAGCGGGAAGAGCTCACCTGGGAGTTGTTCGGGACGGCCAGCAGGGATCTGGCACAGGCCGTCGCCGACGACGGCTTCGAGCCGGACCTGATCCTGTCGATCGCGCGCGGCGGGCTGTTCGTCGCGGGTGCGCTCGGCTACGCGCTGGACGTCAAGAACCTGCACGTGATGAACGTCGAGTTCTACACCGGCGTCGACCAGCGTCTCGACCTGCCGGTGATGCTGCCGCCGGTGCCGAACGTCGTGGACCTGACGAAGAAGAAGGTGCTCGTCGCCGACGACGTCGCGGACACCGGTGCGACGCTGAAGCTGGTCCGCGACTTCTGCGCCGACCACGTCGCCGAGGTGCGCTGCGCGGTGGTCTACGAGAAGCCGCGCTCCGAGGTCAAATGCGAGTACGTCTGGAAGCACACGGACAGGTGGATCAACTTCCCGTGGTCGGTGCAGGCGCCCGTGGTGCGGCGCGCGGGTCAGGTGCTGGACGCGTGACGGATCCGCTGAAGCCGCTGCTGGATCTCGAAGGGGTCGCGGCGGCCGCGAAATCGGCTCAGGACGCTGTCTTCGCCGTCCACCGGCTGCCCGCCAACCTGCGCGGCGGCGCGGCGACGGCCGCCGAAGCCTCCGTGCGGTCGGCGCGGGCGTCGGCCGGGATCGAGGGTGCCGCGCCCGAACTGCCGGAATCCGGTGAGGTGACCGATCCGGTGCTGGCGGGCGCGCTGCGGGTCGCGGAAGCGCTCGAAGGCCTGCTCCCGACTTGGCGGCGCGCGCCGCTGCAGGCGTTGGCGCGTTTGCACGTTCTCGCCGCGTCGGATCTGGTGACGGATCTCGACGCGCTGGGGCGGCCGCGGTCGTCCGGTGACGTCGGGCCGCGGCTGGAGCTGCTGGCGCAACTGGTCACCGGTGCGACGTCGGTGCCGGGTCCGGTGCTGACCGCCGTCGTGCACGGGGAACTGTTGGCACTCAAGCCTTTCGGCTCGGCGGACGGCGTCGTCGCGCGGGCGGCGGCGCGGCTTTCGGCGGTGGCGACCGGGCTGGACCCGAAGGCGCTGACGGTGCCGGAGGTCGCGTACTTCCGGCGGGTGCCGAAGTACCTCGAAGCCGCTACGGGCTTCTCCAGCGGGACTCCCGACGGCGTCCGCGCTTGGCTGCTCTTCTCGTGCGAAGCGTTCGAGGCGGGCGCTCGCGAGGCGAAGTCCATCTCCGACGCCGCCGGCTGACTCCCCGCGTTTCGTCCTCTGGATGCGGTAGTTCGCGATATCAACTACCGCATTCAGAGGACGAAATGCATGGGTGGGGTGAGGCCACACGGGATCTTGCCCAGGTGTAGTGCGTGACCACATGGCTTAAGCGCGCCGGGAGACCTAACGTCGTCCGGCATGAGTGGTGCGTATCACAGCGATCTGGCGGGTAAGTCCGCGCTGGTCACGGGTGCGGCGGGCGGGATCGGGCTGGCCTGCGCCGAAGCGCTGTCACAGGCCGGGGCCAAGGTCCACCTCGTCGACATCGACGACGCCGTCGGGAAGGCGGCGGCCGACGTCGACGGCATCGCGCACGTCGTCGACCTCACCGACGCCCGGGCCGTCGAGACCCTCCCCGCCGAGATCGACATCCTCGTCAACAACGCCGGTTTCCAGCACATCGCGCCGATCCACGAGTTCCCGCCGGAGACGTTCACCCGCATCCAGGCGCTGATGGTCACCGCGCCGTTCCTGCTCATCCGCCGCGCGCTGCCGAGAATGTACGAACGCGGCTGGGGGCGCGTGGTCAACATGTCCAGCGTCCACGGCCTCCGCGCGAGCCCGTTCAAATCCGCGTACGTCACCGCGAAACACGCGCTCGAAGGCCTCTCCAAGGTCACCGCTCTCGAAGGCGCGGAACACGGCGTGACCAGCAACTGCGTCAACCCGGGCTACGTCCGGACGCCCCTGGTGACCGGCCAGCTCCAGGCGCAGGCCGAAGAGCACGGGCTCGAACGCGACGCCGTCATCGAGCAGGTCCTGCTGCGGCGGTCGGCGATCAAACGGCTCATCGAACCGGCGGACGTCGCCGCGTGCGTGCTCTGGCTGTCCGGCGACCACGCCGCCCATGTCACCGGTACCTCCATCCCCCTCGACGGCGGCTGGACCGCCGCGTGAACCCCTCCCCAGAAAGGACGTCCCCGGTGACCACCCAGAACCGCGGCTCGATCGCGAAGGTCGTCAGCGCCAGCCTGATCGGCACGACGATCGAGTGGTACGACTTCTTCCTCTACACCTCCGCCGCGGCGCTGGTGTTCGGCAAATTGTTCTTCCCCACCAACGATCCGCTCACCGGGACCCTGCTCGCGTTCCTCACCTACGCCGTCGGCTTCCTCGCGCGGCCGATCGGCGGGCTGGTGTTCGGGCATTTCGGTGACCGTGTCGGCCGCAAGAAGCTGCTGGTGCTGAGCCTGCTGCTGATGGGCGGGTCGACCTGCGCGATGGGCATCCTGCCGACGTACGCCACGGTCGGTGTCCTGGCGCCGATCCTGCTGACGCTGCTGCGGCTCGTGCAGGGTTTCGCGCTCGGCGGCGAATGGGGCGGTGCGGTGCTGATCGTCTCCGAACACGGCGACGACAAGCGTCGCGGGTTCTGGGCGTCGTGGCCGCAATGTGGTGCTCCCGGCGGCAACCTGCTCGCGACGGCGGTCTTGGCGATCCTCGCCGCGACGCAGTCCGACGAGGCGTTCCTCAGCTGGGGCTGGCGGATCCCGTTCCTGCTGTCCGGGGTGCTCGTGGTGATCGGGCTGTGGATCCGGCTCGCGGTCAGCGAATCGCCCGTGTTCCTCGCGGCGCAGAAGAACGACACGACCACGCACGCGCCGGTCGTCGAGGTGTTCCGCAAGAGCTGGCGCGCGGTGCTGATCACGATCGGTTCGCGGATGGCGGAGAACGTCTCGTACTACGTGATCACCGCGTTCATCCTCGTCTACGTCACCACCGGGCTGAGCCTGCCGAAGTCGGCAGGGCTGAACGCGGTGCTCATCGGCTCCGCCGTGCACTTCGTGACGATTCCCTTGTGGGGCAAGCTTTCCGACCGGATCGGCCGTCGCCCGGTCTATCTGTTCGGCGCGATCGGCATGGCGGTGTGGAGCTTCGTGTTCTTCGCGATGCTCGACACGAAGAACTCCGGCGTCATCATCCTCGCGGCGACCATCGGCCTGGTGCTGCACGGCGCGATGTACGGCCCGCAGGCCGCGTTCTTCTCCGAGCAGTTCCCGACGAGGGTGCGCTACACCGGGCTTTCGGTCGGCGGTCAGCTGTCTTCGATCGCGGCCGGCGCGGTGGCGCCGCTCATCGCGGTCGCGCTGTTCAAGGAGTTCGGCAGCACGGTCCCGGTCTCGCTCTACGTGGTCTCGATGTGCGCGCTGACCGTGATCGCCCTGCTCGCCGCCCGCGAGACCAAGGGTGAATCCCTGCACTCCGAAGTTCTCACGGAGCGCGGTCACGTGTCAGCATGACCGCTGTGGACGGAGCCGTGGAATTGCGCCGGCTGCTCGAACTGCTCGCCTCCGGCGCGGGCAGCGAGCAGCTGGCGCACGTCCCCGTCGACCCGAAGGCCACCGAGCTGGCGCTGCGGATCCGGGACACCGTCGCCGAACACCGGCGGCGCGAGGCGGAGCTGGCCGCGTTGTTCGACACGGCCAGCGACCTCGCGCGGCTGGACGATCCGGACGCCGTCCTCCGGTCTATCGTGCGGCGGGCGCGGGCGCTGCTCGGCGTGGACGTCTCGTATCTCAGCCTCAACGACGAGACCGAAGGCAAGACCTATGTCCGGGTCACCGACGGGTCGGTTTCCGCGCTGTTCCAGGACATCGTGCTCGGCATGGGCGAGGGGCTCGGCGGGCTGGTCGCGCAGACCGCGCGGCCGTACGCGACGGCGGACTACTTCAACGACAAGCGGTTCCGCCACACGTCGTCGATCGACACCGGAGTGCTCGACGAGGGACTGACCGCGATCCTCGGGGTGCCGCTGGCGATCGGCAGCAAGGTCATCGGGGTCCTGTTCGCCTCGGACCGGACCAGCCGGGAGTTCTCGCCCGACGAGGTCGCGCTGCTGTCGTCGCTGGCCGACCACGCGGCGATCGCGCTGGACAACGCGCATCTGCTCGACGAGACGCGCCGCGCGGTCGCCGAGCTGAACGCCGCGAACGCGACGATCAGCGCGCACAACGACGCGATGCGCCGCGCCGAGGACGCGCACGACCGGCTGATGGATCTCGTACTGCGCGGCGGTGATCTGGCCGAGGTCGCCGCCGCGGTCGCGGACGTGCTCGGCGGGGCGATCGCCGTCTACGACGCGGACGGCGCGGTCCTCGCCAGGACAGACGGCGAGCTGAATCTCTCGCGGACCGCGGTTTCCGCGTCCAGGGCGAGCGGGCGCGCGGTGTCCACTGAGGACGGTTGGCTGTGCGCGGTCCAGGCGGGACAGGAATTCCTGGGCAGCCTGGTGCTGGGCGGCGGGCACTCGCTCGGCGAGGCCGACCGGCGGCTGTTCGAGCGGGCGGGCGTGGTCACCGCCGTGCTGCTGATGCAACGGCGTTCCGTCGCACGCGCCGAGGACGAGGTGCGAGGCGAGCTGCTGTCGGATCTGCTCACCGCGCCCGGCCGCAATCCGGCCGCGCTGCTGGCGCGCGGTCGACGACTTGGAGTCGATTTGTCGACATCGCACGCGGTGCTGATCGCGCATTCCGACGACGTTTCCCGGCGACGGCTGGCCGCGGCGGCTTCGCGGCACGCGGACCTGGTCGGGGTCCACGCCGACGAGGTGGTCCTTCTGGTGCGTGGCGCGGATCCCGGCTCGCTGGCGCGATCCGTCGCCGCCGAACTGTCGTCCACAATGGACTGTCCGGTGACGGTGGGCGCGGCGGGGCCGGCCGCCTCCCCGAAGGCGCTGGCCGTGGCGCACGCCGAAGCCGCTCGATGCGTCGCATCGCTGCTGGCGCTGGGCCGGGCGGGGGAAGGCGCGAGCATGGCCGACCTCGGGTTCGTCGGGCTGCTCCTCGGTGAGCATGCCGACCTCGGCGCGTACGTGACCGCCACTATCGGCCCGGTGCTCGACTACGACGAACGCCGCGGCACGGACCTGATCGGCACGCTCCGCGCGTATTTCGCCTGTGGCGGCAACTTGACGCGGGCGAAGGACCTGCTCCATGTGCACGTCAACACCGTCGTCCAGCGGCTGGACCGCATCGCTTCACTGCTGGGCGAGCAATGGCAGGCGCCCGAGCGCGCGCTGGAACTCCAGCTCGCGCTCAGGCTGCATCGCCTCACCAGTGACCGAAACGGATGACGTCGTCGAAGTCTCGGCGGGCGACCGTGGTCGGCGACGAACCGGGTGACGGACCGGATTCGGCGCCGTGCCCGAGCGCCACGACACCGATCGGGTCGTGATCCTCCGGCACGCCGAACTCGCCGTGGAGCCGGTCCACGCTTTCCGGCGCCAGCCCGAAGAACACCGCGCCGAGACCTTCGTCGACGGCCGTCTGGAGGATCAGCATCGTCGCCATCCCGGTGTCGACGTCCCAGTACGGCACGCGCCACCACGAATCGTCCCGATCGGTGAAACCCTTGTCCGGCTTGGCATAGCGGTCGAGGTACGCGTTCTTGACCGAAAGCGGGACGATCGCGACCGGGGCCGTGGTCACGGTTTCCGGCGCCCAGCTCGCCCCGAACTCCCAGAATTTCGCGAGTTCTTCGCCGGTGAGGACGAGAAATCCTTGTCCCTGTGAGAATCCGGCCGAGGGGCCCTTCAGCGCGTTGCGCAGGATGCGCTGAAGGCTCGCCTCGGCGACGGGCTCGTCGGTGAACTTCCGGACCATGCGACGGCGTCGTACGACGTCCTGGAATTCCATGCGATCAGCTTAGTGCGCAAGAGGTCGCCAGGTCACCGCTCGCGCGCGGGATCGTCGCCGAAGCGGGCGGGCGGACGCCGTCGAGCCAGCCTTCGAGAGCGCTGAAAGCCGTCCGGAAACACGGGCCGATCGGGCGCAGCTTGTCCGGGTACGCGTCGTACAGGCCGTCGACGTGGTTGCCGTCGACGATCCGGTAGTAGCGCTGCAGACCGGCGCGGCCCTGGTCGGTGACCATCCGCTGGTAGACATCGGAATCGCGGGTGATCGGCAGGAGTGTGTCGAGGGTGCCGTGCAGGGTGATCAGCGGTTTGCCGATCCGGCCGGTCAGCGAGATCCGTTCGACCGCGCGGTGCACCGACCGCGGGCGAGCGGCGTAGTCGTAATCGGTCCCGGCGAACGAGGGGTCGAACTCGGCCTGATAGATCCGCTGGGTCAAGCCCCAGTAGACGTCGTTGTGGTACTTCCAGAGGAATTCCGAACCCGGCGCGAACCCGGCGTCGAGGATTTCCTGATGGGCTTGCGCGGAACCGTTGGCGTACGCGGGATAGGCCTTGATCGCGGGCGGCAGGAAGGTGAACAGGTTCGGGCCGTCTTCGTGCCAAAGCGTGCCCTCCCAGTCGATTCCGCCGTCGTAGAGCCACGGCCGGTTCTCGAGCTGCCAGCGGACGAGGTAGCCGCCGTTCGACATCCCGGCCGCGAGGGTGCGGCTCGGCAGACGCCCGTAGCGGTGCGCGACGGCCGCCCTCGCGGCGATGGTCAGCTGCGTGACCCGTGAGTTCCACTCGGCGATCGCGTCACCGGGGCGGCGTCCGTCGGTGTGGAAGTCGGCGCCGGTGTTGCCCTTGTCGGTCGCGGCGAACGCGTAACCGGCGGCGAGGACCTGGTCGCCGATCGCACGATCGTTCGCGTACTGCCGTCGCACCCCGGGCGATCCCGTGACCACGAGGCCGCCGTTCCAGCGATCGGGCAGCCGCAGCACGAACTGCGCGTCGTGGTTCCAGCCGTGCGTCGTGTTGGACGTCGACGAATCCGGGAAGTAGCCATCGATCTGGATACCGGGAACACCCTTGGGCGCGGGGAGGCCGGCGGACGTGAGCCCGGCCCAGTCGGACGGCACGGTATGGCCGGTGGCCAGGGTGCCGGTGGTGGTCAGATCGTCCAAACAGGACAGTCGTTGCGCCGCGGCGCCGGGAACGCGCACGTTCCCGCAACCGCCCGCCGCCTGGGAGGGGGTGGCCAGGGCCAGCATCATCGCGAGGACCAGAAAGAGCCGCATCGGCCGACGGTAAGCGGGCTTTTCGCGGATCGGTACCCGGCGCGACCACACAAAAGGCGCCGTCGCTGTGGTGGTCTTCCACGTGGAAACCCCGCGGGCCCCGGTTTTAGCCTCGGGTGATGCGAAAACTCCTCATCGGCGCGGTGGTTTCGGCATTGACCCTTCTCTTCGCGACTCCGGCACAGGCGGCGACGATCCGTCCGGTGACCGGGTTCGGGAGCAATCCCGGTGCTTTGCAGATGTTCGAATACGTTCCCGACGGGCTGCCGTCCGGACGTCCGGCGGTGGTGGTGCTGCACGGCTGCACGCAGGACGCCGCCGGATACGCGCGTGGCTCCGGCTGGGCCGGGCTCGCGGACAAACTGCGGTTCAAACTCGTTCTGCCACAACAGGTTTCGGCGAACAACTTCAGCAAATGCTTCAACTGGTTCCAGGCGGCCGACATCAAGCGCGGCTCCGGGGAAGCCGAATCGATCGCGCAGATGGCGCGCTATTCGGCCGGGAGCCGGACGTACGTGACCGGCTTGTCGGCCGGTGGTGCGATGACTTCGGTGATGCTGGCGGCGTATCCGGAACTCTTCGCGGGCGGCGGTGTTGTAGCGGGGCTGCCTTACGGCTGCGCGACCTCGATGATCGACGCGTACTCCTGCATGAACCCCGGCAAGGATCTGACCCCGAAACAATGGGGCGACAAGGTGCGCGCCGCGGGCACAGGGCCGCGTTCGGCGGTCAGCGTCTGGCACGGGACCGCGGACTACACGGTCGCCCCGATGAACATGCGCGAGCTTTCCGAGCAGTGGACCGACGTCGGCGCGGCCGTCGACACGCACGCCGTCAGCGGGATGGGGCACGGTCAGCCGATCGCGCCGGGATCCGGCTGCGGGCAGGCGGGGCCGTATCTGCTCGACGTCGGCGTATGCGCCGCGGCGGAACTCGCGGCGAAATGGCGGCTAAGCGAGGACAGCGTCCAGTAGCCCGGGGAAGCGCGCGTGGACGTCCTCGGTCCGTAGCTCGACCCAGCGGGTCCGGCCCTCGACGAACGTCGTCGTGAGGCCGGCCTCGCGTAACACCTTCCAGTGGTGGGAGAGCGTCGGCGCGCTGATGTCGACGTCGTACTCGGTGACGGCGCAGCTTCGCGGCGAAGGGTTGCTTCGCAGGGCGCGGATCAGCTCCAGGCGCACGGGATCCGCGAGCGCCTGGAGCACCGGCACGATCTCGATCTCGTCGATCGACGGCTGCGGCAGCATGCTGCTCACGGCACTCCAAACTATTTGACAGTCATCGAACAGTCCCGCCACTATACCTCCCATGACGATTCGACGATCATCAAATGATCGGCTCGCTCTGGGGGCTCTGCTGGTACTCGCCGTCGGGACGTTCACCGTCGGCACCGACGGATTCGTCCTGAACGGGCTACTGCCCGCCATCGCCGCCGACCTGCGGGTCTCCGAGGCCGTCGCAGGCCAGCTGACCACGGTCTTCGCGGTGACCTACGCGATTTCCTCGCCGCTCATCGCGGCTTTCACCGGACGGCTCGACCGGCGCTGGGTGCTCGGCGCTGGGATGGTGCTGTTCACGATCGGCATGGCCGGTCAGGCGCTCGGCGAGTCCTTCGCCGTGGTCGCCGTCGCACGCGTGCTGGCCGCCCTCGGCGCCGCCGCGTTCCAATCCAACGCGTATGTGCTCGCCGGTGCGTTGGCGTCGGACGAGCGGCGCGGGCGCGCGCTGGCCACGGTCTCGAACGGGATGAGCGTGTCGATGGTGCTCGGCGTGCCGATCGGGGTGCTGGCCGGGAACTGGTTCGGCTGGCGTGCGGTGATGTGGGGGATCGGCGCGGTGGCGCTGATCGTGATGCTGCTCGTGCCGCTGCTGCCCGGGGTTCGGATGCCGACGGTGTCCCTGCGCGACAGGCTCGCCGTCGTCGCGCGGCCGCCGATCGCGCGCGTGCTCGGCGTGAGCGTTCTCGGCACCGCGGCGGGCTTCGCGGCCTTCGTGTACCTGCCGGTGCTGGTGGCTCCGGTGGCGGCGGGCGCGACGATTTCGTGGCTGCTCGTCGGTTTCGGGATCGGGCAGATCGTGGGCAACGCCTTCGCGGGCCGGGCGACGGACTCGCTGGGCCCTTCGCGGGTCCGGTCGATCTCGCTGATCGGGACGGTCGTGACTTTCGCGCTGCTGGACGTCGCCGTGTTGAGCTTGCCCAGTTCGCTGGTCCTCGCGCTGGCTTCGGGGATCTTCGGCGGCATGCTGATGGTGCCGCAGCAGCACCGGCTGTTCTCGCTGGCGCCTGACGCGCCGACGGTCGCCATGGGGCTCAACGGTTCCGCGATCTACGGCGGTGGTGCTCTCGGTGCCGCGCTGGGCGGCGTCGTCCTGTCTTCCGCCGGTGTCTGGTGGATCGGTCCCGTTGCCGCCTTCGTCGCTCTGCTGGGCTTCGCGCTTTCGGTGCCTTCGCGGGCGAAGGTGCCCGAGCCCGCGTGACCCAAGGGGGAGCAAGGGACCTTTGCTACCACTTATCTCAACGTTGAGACAAGTGGTAGCAAAGGTCCCTTGCTCTCTTCCCGCAGGTCAGAGGCTCTGTTTGACCGCCCAGCGCTCCTCGATACGCCCGAAGCGCCACACCAGGAGCGCGAAGAGCCACGTAAGCACGAAGAGCGCTACAACCGCGTAGCCCACGTAGTCCAGGCTCAGCGACCCGATGGCCGCGAGCGGCCCGGTCGTGATGCCGAACCGTTCGGTGATGATCGAGATGACCTCGATCGTCCCGATGAGCAAGGCGACCGCGACGGAAAGCGCCGTCACGATGAGGTTGTAGTAGATCTTCCGCACCGGCTTCGAGAACGCCCAGCCGTACGCGTAGTTCATGAAGCAGCCATCGGCGGTGTCGAACAGCGTCATCCCCGCGGCGAACAGGATCGGCAGCACCAGGATCGCGTACCAGGGCAGCGAGAACGCCGCCGCGCCGCCGGCGAGCACCAGCAGGCTGATCTCGGTCGCGGTGTCGAAGCCGAGACCGAACAGCACGCCGATCGGGTAGATGTGCCAAGGCTTGCGCACCGCTTTGGTGGCGCCGCGAAGCAGGCGGTTCATGAAGCCGCGGTTGTCGAGCTGCCGCTCCAGCGCCGCTTCGTCGAACTCGCCCCGCCGCATGCGCCGGAACACCTTCACGATGCCGACGAGCACCACCAGGTTCATGATCCCGATGAGGTACAGGAACACCGCCGAAACGGACGTCCCGATCAGCCCGGTCGCCGCGTGCAGCGCCGACGAGTCGTCCTCGACGGCTCCGGCGAGCGCGCGGACGCCGAGCGACAGCAGCAGGCACAGGACGAAGACGATCGTCGAATGGCCGAGGGAGAACCAGAAACCGACCGAAAGCGGCCGTTGCCCGTCGGCCATCAGCTTGCGGGTGGTGTTGTCGATCGCGGCGATGTGGTCAGCGTCGAACGCGTGCCGCATCCCGAGCACGAACGCCGTGACGCCGAGGCCGACCCCGAACACGCCCGTGGCGCCGAGCTCGTACTGGCGCGGCGCCACGAAGAGCGTCAGGACCCCCAGCCGATGACGTTGAGCGCCAGGATGAAGCCGGCCATCCCGGCGACGGACACCCGTTCGCGTCGCGTGAGCGCGAAGCGTCGGGATGAACGGGTCTGTCCGCCGGTGTTCAGCTCGCGCGCACCCTCAGGGAGTCGAGAGCCTTTCGTACGTGGCCATCGCTGGCCGTCAGCGCCTTCGCCGCACTCGCGACGTCTTCGCCGGACAGCAGATGGACCAGCGCGACCTTGAGGTCGCCGTCGGCCTCGGTGAGCGCGTCGGAGCAGTCCGCCATGCTCATACCGGTGGCCTCGCGCAGGATCCGGATGGTCCGCCCGCGCAGTTTCGCGTTGGTCGCCCGCATGCTCACCATCAGGTTCGAATACGTGCGGCCGAGTTTGATCATCGTCGCGGTGGAGAACGCCGTGAGGATGATCTTCTGCGCCGTGCCCGCCTTCATCCGCGTCGATCCGGCGATCGCCTCGGGGCCGGTGTCCACCGCGATGAGGACGTCGACGCCCGGCGGCGTCACCGCTGCCGGATTGCCCGAGACCAGCGCGGTACGGGCACCGCGACGGCTGGCCGCGGCCAGCGCGCCGAGGACGTAGGGCGTCCGGCCGGAAGCCGTCAGCCCGAGCACGAAGTCGCCGGGCGCGACGGACTCGGCCACCTCGGCGGCTCCGGCCTTCGCGTTGTCCTCGGCGTCTTCGACGGCTTGGCGCAGAGCGCGCGCGCCGCCCGCGTGATGCGCGATGAACCAATCGGAGGGCACGTTGAACGTCGGCACCAGTTCCGCCGCGTCCAACGTCGCCAGCCTGCCGGAGGTACCGGCCCCGAAGTAGTGCACGCGGTGTCCCGACCGCAGCGCTTCCACGGCGAAGTCGACCGCCCGCGCCACCTGCGGCAGCACCGCGGCGACGGCTTCGGGGACCCGGCGGTCCTCGGCGTTGATCGCGCCGAGGATGCCCATGGTCGACATCAGGTCGATGTCGGTCGTCCGTGGATTGCGCTGTTCGGTTGGCGAGTCGACGTGCACCACCTGGCGTGGGACGGTCATCATGCGCCTCACTTTTTCGCTCATTTGCCGGTTTCCCGCGGCCGCCGCCTGCCGTCGGGCCGGACGCCCAGACGGTGCGAGCCAACCGCGTCCCTGGTCGCGTCGAGCGCGTTGACCGACGCGTCCATGTGCCGCTGCGCGACACCGATGAACAGGCAGTCGATGACGGTCAGCTGCGCGATGCGACTGGCGGTCGCACCCGAGCGGAACGTCGTCTCCCGCGCGGCCGTGGTCAGCACGTGGTCGGCGACCTCGGTGATCGGTGAACGCGGGAAGTTCGTCACGGCGACGGTGATCGCGCCGTGCTCACGCGCCACCCGCAGCGCCTCGACGGTGTCCGTGGTCGCGCCCGTGTGGGAGATGCCGATCGCGACGTCGCCGGGGCTCAGCACGGCCGCCGAGGTGAGCATGATGTGCGTGTCCGACCAGGCGAAGCTGACCCGCCCGATGCGGTGCAGCTTCTGCTGCAGGTCCGCGGCGACGAACGCGCTCGCGCCCACGCCGTAGACGTCCACGCGGCCCGCGCCGGCCACGATGTCGATCACGCGCTGTAGCGACGGGACGTCGAGCTGGTCGGCGGTCTCCTCCACGGCGCGTGCGTCCGCGAAGCTGACCTTGCCGATCACCGCGGCCAGGTCGTCCTCCGGCCCGATCTCGCCGCCGAGGTTGCGGGTCGACCGCGCCTCGGAGCGGGCGGTGTCGGCCGCCAGAGCGATCCTGAGCTGCGGATACCCGCCGACGCCGACCGCCTTGCAGAACCGCGTGACGGTGGTTTCGCTGGTGTTCGCCGCGAGCGCGACCTCGGTGATGCTGCGCCGCGCGACCTGCGCGGGGTCGTCGAGGACGACCTTCGCGACGCGCTGCTCGGCCCGGGCGAGCCCGGGCAGGAGGGAGCGAATCCGGACCAGCGGGCTCGCGTCAGCGTCCCGTGTCGGCTGCGCCGGCACGGCCTCGGACGGTGCGGCCGCGATTACGGATTCGGTATCGCCCACCGTGGGAAAGTTACTAACCGTTGGCATCTGCGACAAGGCTACCCACACCCTTCGGGAAGATCGCAACCTATCCGTGTCTGCGGATTCGATTTGCGATTAATCGTTGACCAGAAAGTCGCTAACCAGGTCGAGGCCGTTAACGAGGTCGAGCTAACGACTTGGCAACTTAGTGTCGCGACGCAAGGGGCTGTGTCCCGGTCAACGGGGCGGTCCGGTCAGCACATCGGAGCCGATTGGCTACCTAGTGCTCAACTTCCAGCCGGTAGCGACGAAAGTAGGGGGATTATGCTCACTGTCCAGCAGTATGCGGCCGCGTTCAGTGACTTTCACACCGTCCAAAGAAATTCCCCGTCCGGTGTAACGGGCATCGGTCGTGTAACGCCAGCGGAGGGTGATTTGTGAGCTTTGTGACACCTCGGCGGCTGCCCGCCACCAAGCGCGATGTCCATGCCCGCCGAGCCCGGTTCGGTCCCCGGCGGGGGCGCCTGGTCCGGACGCACGCAGGGTAATCGATTTCCAGGTGGCTCCGCCGTCGGTACTTATTTCCAGGAACAGCGAATCCGAGGGACCTTCGGTGTCCACGAAGGTGTCGAAGGAGACCTTCAGCGGCCCGCCGCGCGTCTGTAACGGCGGGGTCGTGAGCGTGGCCGTGGAGACGTCCCCGGCGCCGCTGAACCACGCTTCGCGGCCGTGCGCCGGGCGGACGGCCATCGCCTTCGCGAGCGAACTCGCCCACGTCTCCCTGGCGAGGTTGATCGAGCCCCAGTTCCGCGTCGGGTGCACGCGGTTGGTGAGCAGGATCGCGAACGACCGCGACAGCGGGTCGATCACCAGCGAGGTCCCGGTGAAGCCGGTGTGCCCGGCGGTCGACGGTGCCGACAGCGCTCCCATGTACCAAGGCTGGTCGAGTTCGAAGCCGAGCCCGTGCGCGTTGTCGGGGAACTTGTGGTTGTAGTTCGTCAGCATCGCCCGCACGGTCTCCTCGCGGAGGATCCGGTGACCGCGGTACGCGCCGCCGTTGAGGATGGTCTGCGCCAGCACCGCCATGTCGGGCGCCGTGGAGAACACGCCCGCGTGCCCGGCGACACCGCCCAAGGACCAAGCGTTCTCGTCGTGCACTTCGCCGCGTACGAGCCCCCGCGGCGGCTTCGCGGCGTACTCGGTCGCCGCGACCCTCGCGAGTTTCGACGCAGGCGGGTTGTACCCGGTGTCGACCAGACCCAGAGGCGCGGAAATGCGGTCCTGGACGACCTTGTCCAGCGGAGCTCCGGCCACCTTCTCGACCAGGAAGCCGAGCGTCAGCAGGTTGATGTCGGAGTAGAGGTACGTGCTGCCCGGCGCGTTCTTCAGCGGGCTGTCGAGGACGGCCTTCCGGCGGGACGGGATGTCCGGGTAGCCCTCCCACAGCGACGGGAGCGGTGTCGCGGCGAAGCCCGAGACGTGGGTGAGCAGCTGCTGGACGGTGACGGACTCCTTGCCGTTCACCCCGAACTCCGGCAGATACCGCACCACCGGCGCCGAGATGTCCACCTTGCCCGACTCGGCCAGCTGCATCACCGCGATGGAGGTGAACAGCTTCGAGATCGAGGCCATGTCGAAGATGGTGTCCGCGCGCATCGGCACCTGCTGCTCGGGCGGCAGTTCCGTGCCCTTGGCGTCGGCGTAGCGGACCGCGCCGCCGACGGCCTGGCGCTCGACGACCACGCCGTCGTGCGCGAGCAGGCCGACCGCCCCGGAGAAGTGCGGATGCCCGGTGGCGTCCGGCTTCGTCCAGCTCTCGATGAACCGCTCGGCCGCCTTGATCGGCTCGGGGTCGAGGCCGACCTCCGAGGGCGCGCCATCGCGCAGCACGGTGGACGCGGGCGCGAAGCCCCCACGCGGCTTGTCGAACCGGCCAGCCGCGCCGTTTCCCTGTTGCCCGGTACCCGGAATCGCCTGTGCTCCCGCCGTCGACAGCGTGGTCGCCGCGACCAGTACGGAGACGGCCGCGATCAGGATCTTCCTAACACGCAAGGTCGTTCCCCTCAGCGATAGATGAGATGGCGGCGGCGTTTCCGGTCGAACTCGGCCAGTTCCGCCTGCCAGGACCCGACGATCTCGTCCACCCCGGCGCCCTTGTCGATCATCGTGCGCAGCCTGGCGGAGCCCGAGAGCTTGTCGAGGAAATTGTCGGGGCGCCATTTGAACTTGTCCGGATGCACCTGTTTCGCGGTGACGAACATGGTGACCGCGGTGCGGATGGCGTCGAACGCCCGCGGATCGGTGATCGTCACCTGCACGCCGCCGCAGGGTTCGTTGACGAACTTGCCGAACGTCGGCACGAAGTAGGCCTCACGGAACTTCACTCCGGGAAGCCGTAGTTCGCCGAGCTTCTCGCGCCAGCGCCAGTCGAGGCCCGGCGCGCCGATGATCTCGAACGGCCTGGTGGTGCCCCGGCCTTCGGAGAACACGGTGCCCTCGAACATCCCGGTGCCGGGATAGACGAGCGCGGTGTCCGGCGTCGGCATGTTCGGGCTCGGCGGGACCCAGGTCAGCCCGGTGCGGGCGAAGAGCTGATCACGGCGCCAATCACGCACTTCGACGATCTCGAGCTTGCCCGGCGTGACCCCTTCGGCCGGCAGGAACTCGGCCGCGAAGAAGCGCGCGAGTTCGCCGACGGTCATGCCGTGCTGCTGCACGATCGGCTTCCGGCCGACACCCGAGGCGAACGCCGGGTCCAGCATCGGCCCGGCGGCCTTGCCACCGAGCGGATTCGGCCGGTCCAGTACGACGACCGCCGCACCGACCTTCGCCGCCGCGACCATCGCCGTGTACAGCGACCAGATGTAGGTGTAGAACCGCGCGCCGACGTCGGCGATGTCGAAGACGACGGTGTCGACGCCCGCCTTCGTGAACATCCCGGCGAGCTTCGTCGCGTCGGCGCCGTACGCGTCGTACACCGGCACGCCGGTGCGCGGGTCGGTGTAGTCGCCCTCGGAGCCGCCTGCCTGCGCGCTGCCGCGAAACCCGTGCTCCGGCCCGAACGCGGCGAGCGGCCGGACCCCGGCGGCGACCATCGAGTCGACGATGTGGTCGCCGCTCGCCAGCACACCCGTCGGATTCGACAGCACGCCGAGCTTGCGGCCGGACAGCGGTGCCCAGCCCCGGGCGGCGAGCACGTCCGCTCCGGTGCGGGTGAGCGGGGGACCTTTGCTCTCGCTTTCCGGCTGGGCCCCCGCGACCGAGGACCCGGCCGTCAGCGCGGGGACCGCGAGCGCGCCGGTGGCGAGGAAGTGGCGGCGGTTGAGGTTCACCAGGTCAGCCCGTGGCCGAAGGGGTACTTCACCGTGCCCACGTCCTTGCCCGCGGGAACGTCGACCGGCAGCTTGCCCTGCGGCGTCACCTTCCCGAGGATCACCTTCGCCAGCGCTTCGAGCGAAGGCGTGATGTAGCCGTACGTGGCGAGCCACGTCTTGATCGGGTTCTCGTAGCCGGCGTCGTAGGGAATTTGGGCGGCGACTGCGACGACGGGCTTCCCGGTGTCGGCGAGTGCCTGCAACAGCTTGCCCTGCAACGGATACGTGCCGACGTTGTTGGTCAGCACGACGACGAGGTCGACGTTCTTGGCCGCTGCGGCCGCTTGCGCGATCTGCGCGTCCGTCGGCGTCTGGCCGGTCTGCAGCGCGGTCGCCTGCGTGCCGTGCGCGGTGAGCTTCGCGGCCAGCGACGTCGTCGTGGTCGCGCCCCAGCCGGTCACGAGGGTCTTCGCGGGCTGCTGCTTGAGCGGCAGGACACCGCCGTCGTTGCGGATCGCGGTGACCGACCGGTCGGCGATGCCCTGCGCGGTCGCGAGGTTGGCCGGGACACCGACCTTCGACATCACCTTGGCCGGGTCGACGAACGGCGAGGTCAGGATGCCGCGGTTCAGCTTGAGCTTCAGCACCCGCAGGACGCTCTCGTCGATACGCCGCTCGGTCAGTTCGCCCTTGCGGACGGCGTCGAGTACCGAGTTGATCGCCAGTTCGAGGTTCACCGGCATGAGCAGCTGGTCGATACCCGCCTTGAGGGCCAGCACCGGGATCTCCGCGTCGCTGTGCATCTCGCGCACCGCGTCCATCGAGAGGGAGTCGGTGACGACGACTCCGCGGTATCCGAGCTCTTCGCGCAGCTTGCCGGTGAGGATCGGCTTCGACAGCGTGGCCGGCTCGCCCGACGGGTCGAGGCTGGGGAACTGGATGTGCGCGCTCATGATCGAGTCGATGCCCGCCTTGATGGCGGCCTTGAACGGCGGCACGTCGGTCTCGCGCCAGCTGGCCTCGCTCCGGTCGATCCGGGGCAGCTCGTGGTGACTGTCGGTGGCCGCGTCGCCGTGGCCGGGGAAGTGCTTCGCGGCGGCGGACACCGTCTCGGAGCGTCGGCCGGAGTTCTGGAAGCCCCTGACCTGGGCTTCGACGAACTGGCTCGCCAGCTCCGGGCGGCCGGAGAAGGAGCGGACGCCGATCACCGGGTTCGCCGGGTTCGAGTTCACGTCGGCGTCGGGGGCGAAGTCCTGGTTGATGCCGACGGCGCGCAGTTCGTGCCCGAGGATCCGGGCGGCGTCCTGCGCGGCCTTGGTGTCACGGCCGGCCGAGATCGCCATCGCGTTCGGCAGTTCGGTGGCGGGGGCACCCATCCGGGTGACCGTGCCGCCTTCCTGGTCGGTCGCGATCTGCAACGGGATGCGGGCGCCGCTGCGGAGGGCCGCCCGCTGGAGCCCGTTCGACAGCTTGGCGACCTGCACCGGGTCGTCGAAGTTGTCGCGGCTGTCGTTGTTGAAGTAGATGACGCCGCCCAGGTGGTACTTCTCGATCACCTGCGCGGGGGTGTCCACGCCGAAGTCGGCCTTGTTCTTGGCGTTGACCTCGTCGGCCGACTTCCCGTTCACCCACGTGACGAAGAGCTGCCCGACCTTCTGCTCCAGGGTCAACCCGCGCAGCGCCCGCTGCGCCTCCGCGTCGGCCGTCACCGGCTGCGCGGTCGCCGGTACGCCCGCGACACCCAGGGCGAGCAGGCCCGCGAGGGGCAGGGCGAGCGCATGGATCCTCCGATGACGGGCGTGCGCGATTCGGGTCGTCACCTCAAGCCTCCCAGATTCGTGCCTGACTCTCAGGTGGAAAGAAGTCCACCTGGAAGCACTGATATCCGGAAGCTACCCACGAGCACTTTGCTTGTCCATCGGCCACCCGCACGAACGGTCCGTTCATACACAAAGGGACGCGAACGGGCCTG
The DNA here is from genome assembly GCF_000732925.1 of Amycolatopsis japonica. Lineage (NCBI taxonomy): Bacteria > Bacillati > Actinomycetota > Actinomycetes > Pseudonocardiales > Pseudonocardiaceae > Amycolatopsis > Amycolatopsis japonica. The sequence goes on along the minus strand of NZ_CP008953.1, from coordinate 8,401,651 downwards.
TCACGCTTGAAAACCTGGGCAAAACACTGGCGGCGCCCGTCGGCCGAAGCCGGCGGGCGCCGCCAGTCAGTGCGGGCAACTCGGGCGACCAAGCGTGCAACTCTGGTCGTACCTTCATGGACTCGGCGTCCGGCGTCCCGGTACGCAGTCCCTAGACGACGAGCCTCCCGCGGCGCGCTGCGCGTGGGTACCCGGTGTCCGCACACGGAGATTCGCCGGGGTGGAACAGGCTTCTCTTCTACCTGTTCCCTGGCCGACCGAACGTCCGCACCTACTTTCTACGCCGTGAGCCGGGTCACTTCAAGTGCGCAGACGGGTGCACCGGTACAGAGGCTCGATCTAGTGACACGGGTACCCTCCGCGACGGACAATTCGCGGCCCTGACTGCGAAAACCGGCCCGGTACCGCCGTGTGGGTGCGTGCTCAGCGGGTGCGTTTGCGCCGGTTGTAGCCGTACCAGGTGGCCCCCGCCGCGAAGGCGCCGAGCGCGACCAGGCCGGCCGACCGTGCGGGGATCCGGGTCCGCAGCGACATCGGGTGCTCGAAGGCGAGGATCTCCCAGCCCTGTTCCGTCGCGTGCTTGCGCAGGACGCGGTCGGGGTTGACCGCGTGCGGCCGTCCCACGACCTCGAGGAGCGGGATGTCGGTGCTCGAGTCGGTGTACGCGTGGCACTGGGTGAGGTCGTAGCCGTACGTCGCCGCGAGCTGCTTCGCGGCGACGGCCTTGTTCTCGCCGTAGCAGTAGAAATCGACTTCGCCCGAGTAACGGCCGTCCACGATCTGCATCCGCGTGGCCACGCTGCGCGTCGCGCCGAGCATTTCCGCGACCGGCGCGACGACTTCCTCGCCGGTCGCCGACAGCACCACGACGTCGTGCCCGTCCGCGCGATGGGACGAGATCAGTTCCGCGGCCTCCGCGTACACGAGCGGGTCGACGACGTCGTGCAGCGTTTCGCGGACGATCGCGGACACCTGCGCGACGTCCCATCCGGTGCACAGCGCGGAAACCTCGGCTCGCATCCGCTCGGTCTTCGCCGCGTCCGCACCCGCGAGCGAGAAGACGAGTTGGGCGTACGCACTGCGAAGCGCGGCTCGTCGGTTGATCAGGCCTTCGCGCAAAAGTGGCTTGCTGAAGGCCAATGCGCTCGATGACGCGATGATCGTCTTGTCGAGATCGAAGAACGCCGCGACCTGGCTCGGCGTCGTGCTGGGTCGGTCCACTCGCCAAGGATAGGAGAGCGGTACGGCCGGGCGCCCGTTGGTCGACCACGATCGGGATACGGCGGTGGAAAATTCACGACCGCGTACCCGATCCGGCGCGTCGTGCCGTTATCGAATTGTGGGTACCGGCGCCGCCCGCAACGGGCCGGTATCGGAGTTACAGTGAGATTGTCCGGTGTTGCACCGGGCCCAGGTTCAGTCCGACCCCCCGGGGCTGAACCCCAGGCGGCCCTCGTCCCTCCCCCCTGGCGAGGGCCGCCTCCTATTTCCCCGTCGTACCAATGGTTCAGACCTTGTCGGCCGCGGAAACCTCGTCAGGACAAGGCGGAATCGGCCGGAGTTCGTTAACTTTCCTTTCTCTCAAGGGTTTCTTGAGTTCTGTCCCGCTCCGTGGCCCATAGCGGAAAGGGCCGACGGAAATCGCGGGAAACCGGTTTCCCGCGGCGGAGTTGTCCACAACACCCCAGTTGTCCACAACACCCCAGTTGTCCACAGGCGGGGCGGAATGGCGTTGTGCGGGGTGGGGAAGCGGCGCGACCGTGGAGTGATCACCCGAGTCCGACCGAATCACTGGGGGAGTCATGACCGCGGAACATCCGCTCGTCGTCGCCGGAGACGACGTCCTGCTCGACGAGATCCTGCGCGTGGCGGCGGCCGCGGGGTGCGAGGTCGAACGAGCACCCGATCTGGACGCCGCACGCGGGAGATGGGCCCGTGCGCCGCTCGTGGTGCTCGACGAAGAGGCCGCGAGCGCGCCGAACCGGCTGCTGCGGCGGAACAAGGTCCTGCTCGTTTGCAAGGGCGCACCGACACCGGTCACGTGGGAGCGTGCCGTCAACACCGGTTCGGAGAAGGTCCTTTCGCTGCCGGACGAGGAAAGCGACCTCATCGGCGAATTCGCCGATGTCGTCGACGGGCCGCCACGGGACGACGGCGTCGTCATCGGGATCATCGGCGGGCGAGGCGGGGCCGGGGCATCGGTGCTTTCGGCCGCCGTCGCGTACCGGGCGGAGAAGTCCGGCACCGGCGGGCTGCTCGTCGACTGCGATCCACTCGGCGGCGGGGTCGACGTCCTCCTCGCCGCCGAACGGGATCGCGGGCCACGCTGGCCGGAGCTCGAACTCGGCGGCAGGGTGTCCATGGCCGCGTTGAGCGAAGCCCTGCCGCGAAAGAAGTACGCGACCGGCTCACTGTCCTTTGTGTCCTATGGCAGGGAAGGACGAGGGCCGGGGCCCGATGCGATCGAAGGCGTGCTGTGCGCCGGACGGCGAGCGGGACGGACGGTCGTCTGCGATCTGCCGAGGTATTTCGGCGCCGAGACGTCCGCCGTGATCGGGCTCGCCGATCTGGTCGTGGTCGTCGTCCCCGCCGAACTCCGTGCCTGCGCGGCGGCGAAACAGGTCCTCGCCAGGATCGAGCCCCACGCGTCACGGATCGGTGTCGCGGTACGGGGGCCGTCGCCCGCCGGGCTGATCCCGCAGGAGATCGCCGACGCCGTCGGCGTTCCGCTCATCACTTCGATGGGCCGCGAGCGCTCCCTCGCGGCGGCCCTCGACCGCGGTGAGTTCGTACTGAGGCATCGCGGGCATCTGGCCATCGCCGCCGGCGAAGTCCTCGCGGCCGCGCGCGGGCGGCTGGCCGGTGCCTCGCGATGACCGACGATCTGGTCGAGCGGGTCCGGCGGCGGCTGGCCGGATCGGCCGCCCCGGCGGATCCGGTGAGCGTCGCGCGGGCCGTCCGCGCCGAAGCCGGTGGCGCGCTCGGGCAGGAGGCCGTCCTCGGAGCGGTCCGGCTGGCGCGTGACGAGTTCGTCGGAGCCGGTCCGTTGGCGCCGCTTCTCGAAAAACCCGGCGTCACCGACGTTCTCGTCACGGCACCCGACGAGGTCTGGACCGACACCGGTGAAGGCATCCGCCTGACGGATGTTCGTTTCGCCGACGAGGAAGCCGTCCGCAGGCTGGCCCAGCGGCTCGCCCTCGCCGGCGGGCGGCGCCTGGACGACGCTCAACCGTTCGCCGACTGCTGGCTGCCGGGAGTGGGTCCGCAAGGCCGCGTCCGCATGCACGCGGTCCTCCCGCCGATCGCGCCGGCCGGGACCGCCCTCTCGCTTCGCGTGCTCCGGCCCGCAACCCACGATCTCGCCGAACTCCGGCTGCGCGGGGTGTTCGGCACCAGCGGCGCGGACCTGCTCGGCTCGGTCATCCGGCGGCGGCTCGCGTTCCTGGTTTCCGGCGGGACGGGGGCGGGCAAAACGACCCTGCTCTCCGCGTTGCTCGGCGCGGTGCCCCCGGCCGAACGCATCGTCTGTGTCGAAGACGCCGGAGAACTGCAACCGGACCATCCGCAGTTCGTCAGCCTGCTCACCCGGCCGCCCAACGTCGAAGGCGCGGGCGAGGTCGGGTTGAGCGAGCTGGTGCGGCAGGCGTTGCGCATGCGTCCGGATCGGCTGGTCGTCGGCGAAGTGCGCGGTGGCGAGGTCATCGCGTTGCTCAACGCCATGAACACCGGGCACGAGGGCGGCGGCTGCACCGTGCACGCCAACTCGCCGGCGGACGTCCCCGCGCGGCTGGAGGCGCTGGCCGCGCTCGGCGGGCTGAAACGGGACGCGCTGCACAGCCAGCTGACGGCGGCGATCCGGGTGGTCCTGCACATGCGCCGCCTGCCGAGCGGGATCCGGCGCCTGGACGAGGTCGGTGTCCTCCGGTCGTTTCGAGGCGAGGCCAAGGTCGTCCCGGTCTGGAGTAAAGGCTCCTGGATCGGCGACCAGACGCCGTTCGAGGAGATGGCGGCATGAACCCGTGGTTCCTGCTCTCCTGGGGCGCGGGTCTCGCCTGCTGGCCCAAGTCGATGGCGCGTACCCGGATCGCCTGGCGGCTACCTCGCGCCGTCCGGGTGTGCTGGTGGCCGCTGCCCGCGCTGGCTCTGTCCTTCGTGGGAATCGGCTGGGCGGTGGCGACGCTCGTACTCACCTGGACCCTCCGCCAAGAGCATCGGTGGCGGGCGCGGGAGAAGGCGGCGCTGGCCGAAGCGGAACTCACCGGGTCCGTATTGCGGACGATGATCGCCGAGCTCCGTGCGGGTGCCCATCCGGTGGCCGCGGCCGAAGCCACCGCAGAAGCGGTTCCCGCGGCGTCCGAGCGCTTGCGCGGACTCATCGCGGCCGCCCGGTTCGGTGGTGGCACCGCCGCCGATCCGGACGCGCCTCCGGCGCTGGCCAACGCGTGGGCACTCGCGAACCGGTTCGGGCTTCCGATGGCCGAGGTACTCGATGCCGCACGACGGGACGCCGAGGCGGAGATCGGCTTTCGTCGTCGGCTCAAAGCCAAGATGGCGGGCCCCAGGGCGAGTGCCGCCGTGCTCGCGGTCCTCCCGCTGCTGTGCCTGGTACTCGGCGAAGCGATGGGGGCCGGACCGGTCCAGGTCTTCACCGGTACGGGCGCCGGGCAGCTGTCGCTCATCGTGGGCAGTGGCCTGATCTGGGCGGGTACGGCCTGGTGCCGGGCCCTCACCGGGAGGGTGGCGCCCTCGTGATCGGGGCGGCCTTGATCCTGCTGGGCGGTGCCGTCTTGTGTTGGCCGCGCGTCACCTCCATGGCCACAGCGCGGCCCGGGTGGCTCCGGCCGCGCGGGAGAACTTCCCGCGACAACGGCGTCTCCGAACTCCTCCGATCCGCGGCCACCCTCGACCTGCTGGCCGCCTGCCTGGGCGGCGGGCTGCCGGTACCCGTCGCACTCGAAGCCGTCGTACCGACCGCGTCACCGAAGACCGCGGCGGCACTGCGCTCGGTGGCGTCGCACCTCGCCGTGGGCGTCGGACCGGCCGAAGCCTGGGCCCCGGTCCGCGACCGGCCCGGCCTGACCGAACTGTCCGTCGCCGCCGTCCGTACGGCGAGGGCGGGCACCGCGCTCGCCAACCATGCGAAGGACCTCGCGCGAAGACTGCGTGAGTCGCTCTCCGCCGAAGCCGAGGAACGAGCCGAACGGGCCGGAGTGCTGCTGGCCGCACCGATCGGTCTGTGCTTCCTCCCCGCGTTCCTGTGCCTCGGTGTCTTCCCCGTCGTGCTCGGCCTCGCCGGGCGTCTCGACCTCCTCTGATCGAAAGGCGATCCCATGACCAAGCTCCCCACCTTCCGCGAAGACGACGGCATGACGACGGTCGAGTACGCCATCGCCACGTTGGCCGCGGCCGGGTTGGCAGGCCTCCTCTATCTGGTCGTCACCAGTGATGCCGTCTCCGCCGGGCTTACCGCGCTCATCGAGCGGGCCTTGTCGGTGAAGTTCTGATGGCCGACCACGGCTCCGTCACGGTGGAGGCCGCCCTCGGCATCGGCGCCCTGACCTTCCTCTCGGCCCTGCTGTTCGCCGGGATCGGCGTGGCCTCCGATCAGCTCCGCTGCACCGACGCGGCACGAGAGGCGGCCAGGCTCCTCGCCCGTGGCCAGCCCGCCCGTGCCGAACAAGCGGTTCGGGAGATCGCGCCGTCCGGCGCTCGGCTGGACGTCGTCCGCGAAGGGGAGGCGATCACCGTCGGCGTCGAGGCCGAACCGGTCGGCGGCCTCCTGCCTGGGATCCGGCTGCATTCCCGCGCGTTCGCCATCGCCGAGCCTGGGAGCGGGCCATGACCTCGAACGACCGCGGGGTCGCGACCGTGTGGACGGCCTCGATCGTCGCGGCCCTGGTCTGCGCGGCGGCGTTCGTCTTCTGGGTCGGCGCCGCCGTCACGGCCCGGCATCGCGCCGAGGCCGCCGCCGATCTGGCCGCGCTCGCGGCCGCCTCGCACGCGACGGAGGGCCCCGGCGCGGCCTGCGAACGGGCCCGGCAGGTCGCCGTCCGGATGTCGGTCACGCTGCTCACCTGCCGGTGGGAGCGCGGCGATGCCCTGGTCGAGGTGCGCTCGGAGCCGTCGGGGCGGCCGGCGGTCACCGGACGGGCGGAGGCCCGCGCCCGGGCAGGGCCGGTCGACCGGCCACCGTGACGTGCGTCGCACGACGAACGGTCGTCCAGTGGTGACCGGCCGGTAGTACGCGTGAGTAACCGCTCGGCGCGAGCAGCGGTCGTTGACGTACGGCGAGCGGTCGAAGTCATGATCAGCCCGCCGCCGAACGGCCGCCCGCCGCTCACCGTGGGCGCCGTCACGCGGTACGGAAACCCAGGTCGGCTGCGACGAACGGCCTCGGACCGGTCGCGCACGCCCGTTAATCGGGCGTCCGGCGTTCGGTCCGTCCGGTCGCACTACCGCGCGTTCATCGCTAAGTAACCGCCGGTTGTCGCGCGAGGTCTTCTCCCGATGTGCAACTTGCCGTTTATTGAGATGTGCGCCACCTCGAGAAGGTCGCCGGGTAGCGCGGAGCAGAACCGACACAGGACAGAGTTGACCTGAGGCAGGGACGGAATGTTGGACGCGAATTGGCCGGACAGCTGGCGGGGCGCCTTCCGCATCGAGATGCGGGCGGAGGCGATCGGCCTCGCGTGGCGTGGCTGGCCGGTGCTCCCGGGTGCGGAGCCCGCCGCGATCACCGCGGAGGGTGACGACCTCACCTGGCGTCGTCCCGTCCCGGCGCAGGACAACTGGCGTGAACTGCTCGAGACCCACCCGCACGAGGTCGCCACCTGGTTCGGCGACGACACCCACAGCCTGCTCGTGGCCACCGGCACCGTGCTCGACGCCATCGAGGTCGACGACGAGCTCGGCAAGGCCGCCGCCCGCCTGCTTCGTGCCACCGGCCACCCCGCCCCGATCGTCGCGATGCCGAACGGCCGCTGGCTGTTCCTCACCACCGTCGCCACGAGCATCCCGCGGGAACTGGCCGACCAGGCCTCGATCCAGTGGCACGGCGCGAACGGCTACATCCCGCTGCCCCCGTCGCCGTTCCAGCACGGTGTCGTGCACTGGCGGGTCAAGCCCGAGGTCTGGGGCTGGCAGCTGCCCGAGGCCACCGAGGTGCACGACGTGCTCGTTCGTGCGCTGGCCGGTGACCAGGCCGTCGCCCCGGTGGCGACCCTGAGCACCGCCGCCTGATCAACCCACAATTTCAAGCCACAGCCCTTCAAACCACCAAGTGGCCGGACACGGACCCGTGCTGACGCAAAGCCCCGAGCACGGTGTCCAAAACGGCCACTGCCCCCGCCTTGTCCAGCGGATCGTTGCCGTTCCCGCACTTCGGCGACTGGACGCAGGACGGGCAGCCGGCCGGGCACTCGCAGGAAACGATCGCCTCCCGCGTTGCGGCCAGCCAAGGGACAATCGCGGCAAATCCGCGGTCGGCGAATCCCGCACCCCCGGGATGGCCATCGTGCACGAACACCGTCGCCTCCCCGGTGTCTTCGTGCCACGCGGTCGACACCCCGCCAATGTCCCAGCGGTCGCACGTAGCGAACAGCGGTAGCAGGCCGATCGCCGCGTGCTCGGCGGCATGCAGGGCACCGGGGACGCGCGCCGGATCCAACTCGGCGCTCGTCCCCGGTGCTCCGCCAAGTTCCTCGGTCCCCACCCTGGAGCCTCCGGTCCCCACCGGCTCCAGAACTTCGGTCCCCGCCCGATGGCCCCCGGTCCCCGCCACACCATCGGACACACCGAGCAGCTCCGCCGAGATCGTGTACCAGACGGCGCGGGTGTGCAGGCTCTGCTCCGGCAGATCCAGCGGCGTCTGGTCCAGCACCTCACCGGACGGGCGCCGCCGCAGGTAACCGACCACTTGCGAACTGACCGACACCTCGCCGAGATTCACCGTGACACCGCCGTGCGTGCTGGTCTCCTCGGTGCGCAGCACACTGATGTCGACGATCTCGCGCGGTGACGTGGTCCAGTCCGGATCCTCCGCGTGCACCAGCGCGAGCCCGGTCTCCAGATCGAGTTCGTCGACCACATAGGACGAACCCTGGTGCAGGTACACCGCGCCAGGATGCACCGCGTAACAGGCGGAACCCGGGTCGACGGTGCCGAGCATGCGGCCCGAGTCGGCCTCCACGACGGCGATCTGCTCGCCGCCGGAACCGCGGATGCCGACCTCGGCGTGCGGCCGGTCCCGCGAAGTCCAGTACCAGCCGCTCGTCCGGCGCCGGACGATCTTCTCCTTGACCAGATCGCCGAGCACGGCACGCGCCGGGTCGCCGCCGAAGGCCGCGACCTCCGGCTCGGTCAACGGGAGTTCGGCGATGGCGCACGCCAGTTGCGGCCCGAGGACATACGGATTCGACGGGTCGAGGACGGCGGCTTCCACCGGCCGGTCCAGGATCGCGGCCGGATGGTGCACGAGATAGGTGTCCAGCGGATCGTCCCTGGCCACGAACACGACCAGCGCCGCGTCGCCCGCGCGCCCGGCCCGCCCCGCCTGCTGCCAGAACGACGCGAGCGTGCCCGGGTATCCCGCCAGCACCACCGCGTCGAGTCCCGCGATGTCGACGCCGAGTTCGAGCGCGTTCGTCGTCGCGACGCCGAGCAAGCGCCCGGACAACAACGCCGCTTCGAGGGCGCGCCGTTCCTCCGGCAGGTAGCCGGAGCGGTACGCGGCCACGGATTCCGCCAAGGAACCGTCCACTTCGGACAGAATGCGCCGGGCGCCGAGCGCGGTCAGCTCCGCGCCTCGCCGCGATCGGACGAACGCCAGCGAACGAGCGCCTTCGATGACCAGTTCGGCGAGGATGCGGGAAGCCTCGGCCCCCGCCGAGCGCCGCACCGGCGCCCCGTTCTCGCCCGAGAGTTCCGACAGCAGAGGGGGTTCCCACAACGCGACCGTGCGGGCGCCCCGCGGTGAGCCGTCCTCGGTGACCGGGACACAGTCCTGCCCGGTGAGTTTCGCCGCGAACGCCGCCGGGTCCGCCGTCGTCGCGGACGCGAGGACGAAGACGGGCGAAGCGCCGTAGTACGCCGCGACCCTTCGCAGCCTGCGCAGCAGCAGTGCCACGTGGGAACCGAAGACCCCGCGATAGCTGTGGCATTCGTCGACGACGACGAACGCGAGCCGCCGGAAGAACCGTGACCAGCGCGAGTGCGACGAGAGGATCCCGCGGTGCAGCATGTCCGGGTTCGTGAACACCCAGTTCGCGTGCGCGCGGACCCAGTCCCGCTCCTCCAGCGGGGTGTCACCGTCGAACGACGCCGCCCGCGCCTTCTTGATGTCCAAAGAGGACACCGCGCGCAACTGGTCGGCGCCGAGCGCCTTGGTCGGCGACAGGTACAGCGCCGAGGCGCGCTCGTCCTCGACCAAGGCCGAAAGCACCGGCAACTGGTACGCGAGCGACTTGCCCGACGCCGTTCCGGTGGAGATCACCACATGCTCGCCCGCGCGGGCCAGCGACGCGGCTTCCACCTGATGCCGCCACGGCGCCTTGACGCCGTTCGCCTTCAGTGCCTCGACGACCGGGGCCGCCGCCCACTCCGGCCAGTCGACCGAATCCGCCGGACGGGCGGGCAGTTCGGCCACATGGGTGACCGGGTACAGCGAAGCCGGGATCCCCGCCGTCGCGCGGTCGAGAAGCCGCCGCCCTTTGCCGGGTCGCACCGTGCCGTCCACGTTCCGAGCTTCGCACAGCGCACCGACAGAAACGGGCCGCCGCCGAACGGATCCGGCACTGGAAGCGACCTTCGATGATCGATAAAGTGACCAGCCTCACAAGGTAACGGAACGTGCGGTGGCGGGGACGCCTTGCCGTCCGCCATCCCACTACCAATACACTCCCGCAATCCACACCGTCTGTGGCGAGCGTCATGTGAGACGTACCTTGCAGTGCGACTAGCGTGACATTCGGTTCAGATCCCCATGCCAGCGCGGGAGCCGCCGGTCCCATCGGCGGGTCGTTCGCTGGCCAACGGCGACGTCTCCAGGAGGACGAATGTCCCGGCAGTTCCTCGCGGAGGGCGAACTCACGCTCTCCGGAGGTGGTTACACCATCGTCGGTGTAATCGCCGTGGTCGCCCTTGCCGCACTGGTCATCGGCTACGTTCTGCTCAAGGAGGTGCTGGCCGCCGGCCAGGGCACCACCAAGATGCAGGACATCGCGAAGGCAGTGCAGGAAGGCGCGGCTGCCTATCTGAAACGGCAGCGCAACACCCTCGCGATCTTCGGTGCGATCGTGTTCGTACTGCTTTTCGCCTTGCCGGCCGATGACTGGAACGAAAAGATCGGCAGGTCGATCTTCTTCCTGGTCGGCGCGGCGTTCTCCTTCGCGATCGGCTATCTCGGCATGTGGCTGGCGACGCAGGCGAACCTGCGCGTCGCGGCCGCTTCGCGGGAGGAAGGCGGTCGCGAAAAGGCGATGCGCGTGGCCTTCCGCACCGGTGGCGTGGTCGGCATGATCACCGTCGGTCTCGGCCTCTTCGGTGCCGCGGTGGTCGTCCTCGTCTACACCGGACAGGCCCCGAAGGTGTTGGAGGGCTTCGGTTTCGGTGCCGCGCTGATCGCGATGTTCATGCGTGTCGGCGGCGGTATCTTCACGAAGGCCGCCGACGTCGGCGCGGACCTGGTCGGCAAGGTCGAACAGGGCATCCCCGAGGACGACCCGCGCAACGCGGCCACCATCGCCGACAACGTCGGTGACAACGTGGGCGACTGCGCCGGGATGGCGGCGGACCTCTTCGAGTCGTACGCGGTCATGCTCGTGGCGGCGCTGATCCTGGGTAGCACCGCCTTCGGCATGCACGGCCTGATCTTCCCGCTCATCGTTCCCGCCATCGGCGTGATCACCGCGGTCATCGGTGTCTACATCACCAAGGCCAAGGCGGGCGAAGGCGGTCTGGTCACGATCAACCGCTCCTTCTACATCTCCGCCGGTATTTCCGCGGTGCTCTCGACGATCGCGGCGTTCGTCTACCTGCCCGGTTCGTTCTCCGAGCTGACCGGTGGCGCCACGAGCGAGTCCGGGAACCCGGCGCTCATCGCGACCATCTCGGTCATCATCGGCATCGTGCTCGCGGCGATCATCCTCAAGATCACCGGGTACTACACCGGCACCGAGCACAAGCCGGTCAAGGAGGTCGGCAAGTCCTCGGAAACCGGTGCCGCGACGGTGATCCTGGCCGGTATCTCGGTCGGTTTCGAGTCCGCTGTGTACACCGCGCTGGTCATCGGCGCGGCGGTGTTCGGCGCGTACCTGCTCGGTGGCGGCGTCGCGCTGTTCGCCGTGGCGCTGGCCGGTACCGGTCTGCTCACCACCGTCGGCGTCATCGTCGCGATGGACACCTTCGGCCCGGTTTCGGACAACGCGCAGGGCATCGCGGAGATGTCGGGCGACGTCGACGAAGACGCCGCGCAGATCCTCACCGAGCTCGACGCGGTCGGCAACACCACCAAGGCCATCACCAAGGGCATCGCGATCGCCACGGCGGTCCTCGCGGCGACGGCGTTGTTCGGGTCCTACCAGGACGCGATCAGCAAGGCGCTGAAGTCGATCCCGGAAGCCGCGGAAGCCAGCATGTCGACGCTGAACTTCTTCGTGAACACGGTGGTCAGCCCGAACACCCTCGTCGGCGTGATCGTCGGCGCGGCGGTCGTGTTCCTGTTCTCCGGTCTCGCGGTCAACGCGGTGTCCCGTGCCGCCGGCGCGGTCGTCTACGAAGTGCGCCGCCAGTTCCGCGACATCCCGGGGATCATGGAGGGCACCACCCGTCCCGAGTACGGCCGGGTCGTCGACATCGTCACGCGCGATTCGCTGCGTGAGCTGACCACGCCCGGTCTGCTCGCGGTCTTCGCCCCCATCGCGGTCGGCTTCGGTCTCGGCACCGGCGCGCTCGCCGGCTACCTGGCCGGTGCGATCGCGACCGGCACCCTGATGGCGATCTTCCTCGCCAACTCCGGTGGCGCCTGGGACAACGCGAAGAAGCTCGTGGAGGACGGAAACCACGGCGGCAAGGGTTCGGACGCGCACGAGGCCACCATCATCGGTGACACCGTGGGTGACCCGTTCAAGGACACCGCCGGTCCCGCGATCAACCCGTTGATCAAGGTGATGAACCTGGTGTCGGTGCTGATCGCCCCGGCGATCGTGCAGTTCTCGATCGGCGCGGACGCCAACGTCGGCATCCGCATCGCGATCTCGCTGGTCGCCGTCGCGATCATCGTCGCGGCGATCGTGGTCTCCAAGCGCCGCGAGTCGGTTCTTTCCGACGCTCCCGCGGACGCGAAGGCGTAACACCGAACAGTTTCCTTCCGCCGGGCCCGCCACGATTTCCCGTGGCGGGCCCGGCGGCTGTCCGGGGCGGGCTAATCTCTGCGCGTCACGCCGATCCGATTCGGGGAGTTCCTGTCATGAGGCGTTCGATCGTCCTGTTCGCCGCAGGATTCCTGCTCGCGGGCTGCGGTGGGGCCGCTCCTTCTCCTTCTTCTCCCGCTCCGGCGGCGGGGAGTGCGTGGATGGACGGTTTCTGCGGTTCGCTGATCGACTTCGCCAAGATCGGCGATTTCACGATGCCCGACTTCGAACAGAACGACGTCGCCAGTGCGCGGAAGGTGATGGACGATGCCTTCGGGGTGTTCGCGCCCGGTTTCGACAACGCGGTCACCGGCTTGGGAAAACTCGGCCAGGCGCCGAGCGCGGAGGCCGACGCCGCGCGCAAGAGCATCGTCGACGCGCTGACGCCGATCCGGGACGAGGTGCTCGCCGCGAAGGCGGCACTCGACGCCGCGCCGAAGGACGACAAGAACGCCGTGGTGGCCGCGGGGGCCGCCTTCCGGCGAATCGGTTCCCACATGAACGACATGCCCGACCCGTTCCAGCAGCTGGAAACGAACGTTTCGTTGAAAACACTGGCCGCGCAGGCCCCGAACTGCGGAAAGCTGCCTTCTTGACCGTTCTTTCCGCCACGTTGATTTGCATTGCCCCCCGGTATCGGTACCGTCGGGGTCCAGCCGGGAAGTCGTCAGGTCGGGAGGTGTTTTCGTGCGGCCGCGGTTCACCGTCCTTGCCGCGCTAGCAACAGGTATCGGACTCGGCCTCGCCGGGTGCGGGCAGCAGCCCGCGGTGACTTCCCACGCCAGACAAGAAGGTCTCGCGACGGTCAGCGCGTCGGAGGCCGACCCCACCTCCGCTTGGGCGGAGGCGTACTGCGGCGCGGCGGGCGGACTCGTCCGGACGCTGGCGGCGCTGCCCAGCGTCGATCCGAGCACGCCGCAGCAGGCCTCGCGTACTTCCAGCGAGCTGATGCTCTCGGTGGTCGAAGGGCTGGATCGCACTTCCGCCGCGCTCGAGAACCTCGGCCCGGCACCGGTCGCCGGCGCTGACTCCTCGCGGACGGCCGCCGTCGCGCAGCTCGGCGGCATCCGCGCCCGCGCCGACGACGTCCGCCAGCGTCTCGACTCCTCAGCCGACCCCGAGGCGACGAAAACCGCGCTTCGCGACGCCAGGACCTCGCTCGACGAACTGGACCGCCTTGACCTTCTCAGGGGCCTTAACGACGTCCCTCAGCTCGCCGCGGCGAGCAGCCGGATCCCGGTTTGCCAGGAATTGGTGAAACAACCTCGCTGAGTCATCGGCCGATCACTGGCCATGAGTCGAACTTGTGTTCTATTCTGTCCGGGTGGACGGGACGATCTCGCTCTTCTCGGCGGAGGCGAGCGGGCCGGTGCTCGCCGACCTCGCCGGGGTGCTGTGCGGGCCCGGGCGGATGACGGGCTTCGGGCGGACGGCCGGGCGGCTGTCCGCTGTGGTCGACGAGCCGTGGCGAGCGGGAGCCCTCGCCAGGGAATGCCGTCGGCGCGGCGTCCAGGCGCAGGTCTCGGCCGCCGAATGCGGGCGGCCGCTCGTGAGAACGCCGTTCCGGGTCGATCTGCTGCCGCTGGAGCGGCGGTGGAACCGTGGTGAAGAGAAGGTCCTGCCGGAAGGCTTCCGGCTCGACGGGGCCATGTTGAGGATGTGGGCGCTGGCGGCTGGCAGTCCCCAGGGCAACGGCTACCTGCTCGCGCTCGATCCGGCGGCGCCGGAAACGCACGAGCTGCTGATCACGGCACTGGCGCGGCTGGGTGTGCCCGCCAAAGTGCAGAAGGGGGAAGACGCGCTGCTCCGGGTCACCGGACGGCGACGGCTGGCGCACGTCCTCGAGCTGATCGGGGACGCGCCCGCGGGTGCCGAGCCCGCCTGGCCGAGTCTGGTGCCGGTGGTGCGCGCCGTCTGAGGCTCTTGGTCGCGTGGGTCGTGAGTGGCGATTCGTGTTCTAACCCGAATCGCCACTCACGACCCACGCGAGACCGCACTCACGTGATCGAAGCCGTGACTCGCGTGATCGAAGGCGGAACTCGCGTGATCAGAGGCGGAACACCCGAGTGCGGCCTCCAGTCACGCGAGTCACGTCCCTGATCACGCGAGTCACGCCTCCGCGCACGCCGTGCCCTGTGTCCGGTCCGTGAAGGCCTCCTTGAGGGAACCAGAGTCCCTCAAGGAGGCCTTCACGGACACGGTTGGCGCCAACCCGGGTTGCCACTCGCGACCCACCTGACCTGCGTTCGGCCGCCGCCTGAACGCCATGAAAGGTCCTTTCCTTGCAAATTTCGCAAGGAAAGGACCTTTCATGGCACTCGGTGAGAAGGCGGAAGGTCAGGGCTTCGGCGCCCGGCAGTTCGGGTTGGCGAGGTCGAGTTCACTGTGCGAAAGGCAGGAGGTCAGCTGGTAGGTCTGCTCCCCGTAGTTGATGCCCTGCCGCACGGTCACGTTCCCGGCCGCGTCGACCTCGCACGGGTTGTTCATCGTGCACCGCTGGCCGCTTTCGTTGCCGGTGTTGTTGACGCCGACGACCTTCCCGGTCGAGGTCTCGATGATGGGCGACCCCGAGGTCCCACCGATCGTCTTGCACGCCGAGGTGTACCGGATCGAGTCCTTCCAGACCCAGTCCGCCTCGTGCAGCTCGTGGACGAAGCCGTCGATGTTGCAGGAGTAGATCTTCTTCCAGTATCCCGAGACCACGTCCATCGCGATACCCGCGGACGGACGGGTGGGCGAGAGCGTCAGCGGGGCGATACCGTACGTCGACTTGATCTTGGCGTAGCTGGTGTTGAGCTGGTAGAGCGAGACGTCCGTGTCGGTCATCGTGGCGTAGAGCAGCTTCTTCGCCTTGAGCGTGCCCAGTGACGAGCGGCCGTCCTTGGACAGCAGGCTGAACGTCCGTGACGAGGGCTTGTCGACGATTACTTCCCCGGGGTCCGGGAAACCTTCTTGCAGGCAATGCCCGTTGGAAAGGACGAGGGCGGGGTCGTCGAGGCTCGCCTCGGGCGGTTTGACCACCGACCCGGAGCAGTTCGACAACGCCACCGTTCCGGCGAAGGTGGTCGTGGCCGCTTCCGCCGGTGCGGTTCCGACCAGGGCGGACGCGGTCAGCATGGCGAACAGTGTGCCGAGGAGTCGTCGGGTCACGTGGAGTCCTTTCGGGTCGGCGTGGACATCAAGTGAAGCGTTGGCGGCTGTGAGCCACCACCGTCGAACGGAGGGTGTTCACCCCGTCACGCGGGACCCCAGGCGGACGTGTCCGACATCACGTGCTAGGTGTTGAAAGGAAACATCGACGAGGTCAGCGGCGATGCGCTGGACACACGATCGGCGGCGTGTTGCGCCACCTAGCCGTGGTCCAGGCGGTGCGAGCGTGCACACTGACGGGTCGAGAGGCGGCGCGAAGGCGCCGAAGATGAGCGGAGAGCAGGACAGCGTGGCAGGAGCACGGACGAAGAAGACCGCGGCGTCGGACGACGGCGCGGGCCGTCGTCGGCTGGTGATCGTCGAGTCGCCGACCAAGGCCCGCAAGATCGCCCCGTACCTCGGCGGTAACTACGTCGTGGAGTCCTCCGTCGGACACATCCGCGACCTTCCCCGCGGCGCGGCCGACGTGCCCGCCCAGTACAAAGGCGAGTCGTGGGCACGGCTGGGTGTCGACGTCGACAACGACTTCAAGGCGCTCTACGTCGTCACGCCGGACAAGAAGTCCAAGGTCACGGAGCTGAAGGGCCTGCTGAAGGACGTCGACGAGCTCTACCTCGCCACGGACCCCGACCGCGAGGGCGAGGCCATCGCGTGGCATCTGCTGGAGACCCTCAAGCCGAAGGTCCCGGTGCGCCGGATGGTCTTCCACGAGGTCACCGAGCAGGCGATCCGCGCCGCGGCCGACAGCACCCGTGAGCTCGACGGAGACCTCGTCGACGCGCAGGAGACCCGCCGCATCCTGGACCGGCTCTACGGCTACGAGGTCTCGCCCGTGCTGTGGAAGAAGGTCATGCCGAAGCTTTCGGCGGGCCGCGTGCAGTCGGTGGCGACCAGGATCGTGGTCGAGCGGGAGCGCGAGCGCATGCGCTTCACCTCGGCGTCGTACTGGGACATCTCCGCGACGATGGACGCCGGTGCCGAGGCGTCCCCCCGTAACTTCCCGGCCAGGATGATCGCCGTCGACGGCGCCCGGCTGGCCACGGGCCGTGACTTCGGTTCGGACGGGCAGCTCAAGGCTTCGAACAACGAGATCCGCGTGCTGGCCGAGGCCGACGCCGTCCGGCTGGCCGAGGCGCTGAAGAACCGCGACTTCAAGGTCGCGAGCGTCGAGGAGAAGCCGTACACGCGCAAGCCGTACGCGCCCTTCATGACCTCGACCCTGCAGCAGGAGGCAGGCCGCAAGCTGCGGTTCACCTCCGAGCGCACCATGCGGATCGCGCAGAAGCTGTACGAGAACGGGTACATCACTTATATGCGTACCGACTCCACGACGCTGTCGGAGTCGGCGATCTCGGCGGCGCGCAGCCAGGCGACGCAGCTGTACGGCAAGGAATACGTCTCGCCGTCGCCGCGCCAGTACACCCGCAAGGTGAAGAACGCGCAGGAAGCCCACGAAGCGATCCGTCCTTCGGGTGAGGTCTTCCGCACGCCGGGCCAGGTCGCGAAGGATCTGGACACCGACGAGTACCGCCTTTACGAGATGATCTGGCAGCGCACGATCGCGTCGCAGATGGCGGACGCGAAGGGCACCACGATGTCGGTGCGCATCGTCGGCACGGCCACCAGCGGCGAGGAGTGCACGTTCGCCTCGTCGGGTCGCACGATCACCTTCGCCGGGTTCCTCAAGGCGTACGTCGAGGCCGTCGACACCGAAAGCGGTGGCGAGGCCGACGACAAGCAGAGCCGTCTGCCGCAGCTGGTCAAGGACCAGGCGCTGACCGCGACCGAGCTGAGCCCGGACGGGCACACCACGTCGCCGCCGGCGCGCTACTCGGAGCCGAGCCTGGTCAGCAAGCTCGAAGAGCTGGGCATCGGCCGCCCGTCGACGTACGCGTCGATCATCAAGACCATCCAGGACCGCGGCTACGTGTGGAAGAAGGGCTCCGCGCTGGTGCCCTCCTGGGTCGCGTTCGCCGTGATCGGCCTGATGGAGCGGCATTTCGAGCGGCTTGTCGACTACGACTTCACCGCCGGCATGGAGGACGAGCTCGACCGCATCGCCGCCGGTGACGAGCACCGGACGCAGTGGCTGTCGAAGTTCTACTTCGGCGGCGACATGGGTGTCGACGGTTCCGTCGGCCGTCTCGGCGGGCTGAAGAAGCTGGTCGGCTCGGGTGTCGAGGACATCGACGCCCGCGAGATCAACTCGATCCCGCTGTTCAGCGATGCCGACGGGCACACCGTCGTCGTGCGCGTCGGCCGCTACGGCCCGTACCTCGAGCGCGAGGTGGACGGGACGTCGCAGCGGGCGAACCTGCCCGAGGACCTGCCGCCGGACGAGCTGACCAAGGAGATCGCGGAGAAGCTGTTCGCGACGCCGCAGGAAGGCCGCGTGCTCGGCAAGGACCCGGTCAGCGGACACGAGATCGTGGCGAAGGAAGGCCGCTTCGGCCCGTACGTCACCGAGCTCCTGCCCGAGCCGGAGCCGCTGCCCGAAGGCGCGACCGCCGCGCAGAAGAAGGCCGCGAAGGCGAAGCAGCCGAAGCCGCGGACGGGTTCGCTGTTCAAGTCCATGTCGATCGAGACGATGAACCTCGAAGACGCGCTGAAGCTGCTTTCGCTGCCGCGCGTCGTCGGCAAGGACCCGGAATCCGGCGACGAGATCACCGCGCAGAACGGGCGCTACGGGCCGTACCTGAAGAAGGGCACGGACTCGCGTTCGCTCACCACCGAGGACCAGCTGTTCTCGATCACGCTCGAAGAGGCGCTGAAGATCTACTCGGAGCCGAAGCAGCGTGGCCGGTCGGCGACCGCGAAGCCGCCGCTGAAGGAACTGGGCGACGACCCGGTGTCCGGTAAGCCGATGGTCGTCAAGGACGGCCGCTTCGGTCCGTACGTGACCGATGGCGAGTACAACGCGACGCTGCGGAAGTCGGACAGCATCGAGGAGCTGACCGCCGAGCGTGCCGCCGAACTGTTGGCGGAGAAGCGCGCGAAGGGCCCGGCGCCCAAGCGCAAGGCCCCGGCGCGCAAGCCGGCGGCGTCGAAGACGGCGGCCACCAAGACGACCGCGGCCAAGAAGACCACCGCGACCAAGACCGCGGCGGCGAAGTCGACGGCGGCGAAGAAGCCTTCGACGCGCTCGACGGCCACGAAGACGAAGTAGCTCCCGTCAAGTGCGATGAAGGGGCCTTTCATAGCAAAATTTGCTATGAAAGGCCCCTTCATCGCACACGGGACGCTCGTCAGGAGCGCAGGCCCGCCCAGAAGCCGCATCGATGGTCGACGTCGTGCGCGACAGGCCGGATCGCGTCCGGGGCGAGCGACAGCACGGCATCCGAATCCCATCGGGGCGATCCGGGCGCGTTCGGATCACCCGTGCGCATGAAGGTGGTCCAGTACGCGATCATCTGCCGCGAAAGCCGTTGCTGCGCCGCGTCCAGCGACTCCTCCACCCCGCTGAGCTCGAAGAGGTAGACCAGGTCCAGCGCGTGCGCCGCGCCGTGCGGCACCGTGGGGACGTCGTTGCCGTTGACGTTCGGCGCGTTCTTGTCGTCGAACTCGTAGGCGTGCACGGAGGTCCGCCGCGACAGCAGCCGGTTCCCTTCGGTCGTCGGGCAGGCCCACGACCGGTCGGTGGTCACGGTCGCCCAGGCCATCGCGGGCGACAGGTGGTCCCGCGAAGGGTATTCGGCCGCGACCTCGTCCGCGTACTCGCCGAACGACTTCCGCAAGAGCTCCTGATAGCGCTCCTCGGTGATCGGCTTGAGCTTCTCGACCCCGGCGATGAACGCCCGCATCTCGTCGTGCGTGCCGCCCGAAATCACCGGCACGCGGTGGAAAGCGCCGCGCCGCAAGGCTTTCGCGGGGTCGAGCGGGAGCAGTGGGGTCCCGTAGGTCAGGTGGTTGGCGAAAGTCTGGTTGTCCTTCAGCAGATCGGCGGCCGGAAGACGCCGCAGGCAATCGAGCGTGTCCGGGCCCTCGCAGCCGTGACTCGCGGCCACCGCCGCGCCGTCGGCTTCCGTTTTCGCGAGCGGGGCGTAGGGCGTTTGGGCTTCCTGGTTCGGGATGAGACCGCCGGGTGGCCAGTTCAGCAGGCATGAGCCGGACATGATCGCGGCCTTGTGGAACAGGCCCGCCGCGGCGGGCGAGGTGAGCAGCGCGCAGGTGCTCATCCCGCCCGACGACTGCCCCGCCACCGTCACGTTCCGCGGGTCGCCGCCGAACGCGGCGATGTTGCGCTGAGTCCAGTGCAGCGCGGAAAGCTGGTCCATGAAGCCGAAATCGCCGGAGCCCGCGAGCCCCGGAAGGCCGAAGTAGCCGAAGACGCCGAGCCGGTAGTTCGTCGTCACCACGACGACGTCGCCCTGATCCGCCAGGCGTCGTGCGCCGTAAAGGCTTCCCGCGTCCATCGTGTAGCCGCCGCCGTGCAGCCAGACCAGCACCGGCAGCCGTCGGTTCCCCGCGTCGCGCGGCACGGTGACGTTCAAGAAGAGACAGTCCTCGGCGCTGCCCGGCATGAGCTGGGTGCAGGCGGCGCCGGGTTTCGTCGCGTCCGCGACCTCCTTCCACGGTTCGGGCGGTCGCGGCGGCTTCCATCGATCCTCGCCGACGGGTGGCGCGGCGAACCTGATCCCGTCGAACGTCCGGGTCGGCCCGGAGTCCATTCCGCGGACCGGCCCCGCGTCGGTGCGCACGACGAGCGGGTCGACGGGGGCGACGATCGTGAGCAGGCCGGTGACGATGGCCAGCAGAAGATGCATGAGAGGTCCTTTCAAGAGGCCGCGAGCCGGCGCCAGAGCCCGACGCGGCGGAAATAGAGGTGTTGCAGAACCTGCACGGCGACGAACGTGACGCCGTACAGCGCGGTGCCGAGCGCGGGCACCCAATCGACCGGCAGCGTGTACGCCAGCAGGACCCGCCCGGCGGCGTCGGCGACCAGGGCGACACCCCACAGGACGGTCGCGACCCGCCACGCACGCCGGAACCACGCGTGCCGCGGCCACAGTTCGTCCCATTCGGCGGCGCGCAGCGAGTCCGCGAAACGGCTCTTCGCGATCATCGAGCGGGCCATGCCGAACGCGAGCGGCCTGGCGAACAGCAGCGAGACCAGGAAACCGGCGCCGATCACCCCGGTGACCCAGCCCGCCTTCGCCAGCATGAACCGGGGACTGCCGGTGACGAACGAGACGCCGACGCTGATCGCGAAGATCGTCAGCACGAAGATCGCGAGAGTGTCGATCTTCCGCCAGCGGATCGCTCGGTAGAGGACGAAGAGCACGGTCGGCAGGGCGCAGAGGGCGAGCGCGAAGAGCACGTCGACGCCGAAGCCACGAAGCACGTAGTACCCCGCCACGGGCACGACGACTTCGAGCAGCACCACACCCCACTGCCGGATCACGGGATCACTGCCTTCGGGTCGCGAGTTCGAAGAGGGTCACCAGCTCGGCCGCGTAGGTGGTGAGATCCAGCTCCGGCGTTCCGGCGAGCAGGAACACCGGGCCTTCCACCGAACGCCGGATGGTCGTCGCCATCACGTGCACGTCGAACTCGCGGAACTCGCCCGATTCCTGGCCCCAGCGCAGGATGCGTTCGACCGGTTCCAGCGCCGCCCGTTCGCTCGCCGGGTCGTAGTCGAGAGCGCCGCCGAGGAAGATGTTCAGCAACGCGCGCATCCGCGTCGGCTGCGCGGCGGCGAACTCCAGGTTCGCCTCCAGGTACGTCCGCAGCGCCTCGCTCGCCGACGCGGGTTCGCTCATCCGCTCGGCCATGAACGCGCCGATCTCGCGGAAGACGTCTTCGAGGACCGTGCGGACGAGTTCTTCCTTGTTCGCGAAGTGGTACGAGATGAGCCCGGTGCTCGACAGCTTCGCCTGTTTCGCGATCCGGGCGAACGACGCGCGGGTGTAGCCGAGCTCCGCGATCGTCTCGATGGCCGCCGCCACGATCTGTGCCCGTCTCGCACTCTCGGTGAACGACTTCGCTTTTGCTTGCATGAGCAAAAAATAGCTCAGGTGAGCAAATCCGTCCACCGGCGACCGCTCACCGACCGCTCGCCGAACCACCTCACCCGTTCGAACAAAAGTTCTAAAAATTGTCGGTACCAGGGTGTTCAATGGTCAGGTGAGCACTTCAACGACCGCTGTCTTCGACGTCATCGACGAGGTCATCGCCCCGCTGGCAGCCGAGGTTCCGGAGCGTCCCTCGGTGATGGAGTTCTACGACCCGGAGCTCGCCGTGCCGCCGGTGCTGGCCGACGAGGAGCCGACTCCAGGGCTCACCCTGGCCGAGGAGGTGGAGCAGTACACCCGGTTCGTGAGCGGGATGGCGACCATCGGGCTGGCCCCCGGCGGTGAGGTCACGCCCGAGGCCGTCGGGCTGTATCGCGCGCTGCGCGGCGGGTTCATCCGCGGCGTGGTGACCGGCGTGTTCCCGTCGCGTCCGGAGCCGTGGGAGGTCCGGTTCTTCGGCGACGAGGACTACACCACGGTGCTGAACAAGCTCGGCAGGCGAGCGCGGCTGCGGTCCGGTTTCCTCAGCGCGCTGCCGGGCTGGGTGTTCGACGGCCTGCCCGACCATCCGCCGGGCACGGGCGAGACGGTGCGCATCGTGACGGACGCGGGCGGGCTGATCCCGCTGAGGGCCCGCGAGGCCGTCGAGGTGATCCGTGAAGGCGCTTCGCGGCCGCGGCACGGCACGGTCCTCGTCGATCTCGCGGTGCGGAACTCCATCCTCGCCGAGTATCCGCACGGCGCGTTCGGCCTGGTGGACAACGACCTCGGCCGGTACCAGTTCAGCGCGGCGATGGACGGCGACGGCCGTTGGACGCTCACCTGGGGCCCGGCCAGCCGGTCGACGGCCGAGCAATGGATCGTGAAGGCGGTGCAGAACCATGCGTGAACCGGCGACCGTGAAGGAACTGATGAGGCGTGCCGCCGAGCCGGTGCTGCGCGCGGTGCCCGAGCGGCGGAGCGTGTACCTGGGCTACGACCCGGAGATCACCGACGACGAGATCCGCCGCTTGTGCCCGTCCTACGACGAGCCGGCGGATCTCGTCACCCAGGCCGAGCGGTACGCGGCCAAGGCGGCGATGCTCGAAGAGGCCGGGCTGATGGAGAACGGCGAGATCCATCCGGCCGCGGTCCAGATGCACGGCGTGATGCTGCGCGGCTCTGTGCGAGGCGTCCTCACCGGCGTCTTCGCCTCCGCGCCGCGCTCGGTGCGCGTCGATTGCTACGGAGACGGGCATCAAGCGGTCGTCTGGCGGATGCGGTCGGGGCGGCGGACCACGTTCAGCCTCAGCGATTTCGGCGAGCTGGGGGCCCGGGTCTTCGGCGGGCTCCCGCATGTCCCCGCCGGGGAGACCGAGCCGATGCGCATCAGGATCGACGAGCACGGCGTGCCGCTGCCCGGCCAGGAAGAGGAGGTCGGGTTGGTCGTCGACACGCTGAACCGTCCGCGCACCGGCACGGCGATCCTCGATCTGGTCGCCTTCGGCGGGCTGAACGCCGAGTACCCGGACTACGGCTTCGTGATCGTCGACAACGATTTGGGGAGGTTCGTGTTGTACGCCGCCCCTTCCGAAGGGTGGCTGATGTTCGGTGGAATGGACCGCCGGGCACTGGCGGGCTGGCTGCACGAGGCGGTGGACTTGAGCCGGACGTAGCCGCCTTGGGCGATGACGACTGGGGAGGGCGGGCATGGACCTGGACCGGCGCGCGGCCGACGCGTGGTTCCGGCGGCGAGGGCTGCCGATGGTCATCCACCGGCGGAGGCGCGGAGCGGGCATGTTGCGCCGGTCCACGCCGGGGCTGGTGTTCCTGTGCCTGCTCGACCTGCTGCTGGCCGGGTTGCTGAAGCTGCTCGACGTCCCCGAGGACGTGCTCGCGGCCAGGATGCGCAGCAGTGGCGTCGGCTACGTGCTCGGCGTGCTGGCGCTGACGTTCGCCGTGGTCGTGGTGCCGGTGATCGCCGGACGGCTGATGGCGAAGCTGCTTCGCGTGCTGAGCCGCACCAGAGTCCGCTTGGCCGTGATGGCGGCGACGATCGGCTTCTGGCTGCTCGTGCTGCCGCTCGGCGAGCGGCTCACCGGGCTGGTGTCGTGGGACAACCCGTTGTGGGTCGCCATCCTCACCAACCTGGTCGCGCTGGCCGTGCTGATGTTCCTGGTCCGGATCGGCGTCGGCTCGATCCTCACCTGGGCGGCACGGAGCGCGGTCGCCCAGGTCAGGGCCATCGGCACGCTCGCGTCGCGGGCGTTGCCGCTGCTCCTGCTGGTGGTGATGTTCAGCTTCTTCACCGCCGAGCTGTGGCAGGCGGTGGAACGGCTGACCCCCGGCCGGTTGTGGCTGGTGGTCGGCTTCCTCGTGCTGATCGGCGCCGTGTTCCTGGCGTCGATGCTGTCCGACGAGATCAAGGAACTGAAGTCCTGGACCGTGGAGCCCGGCGCGACCGTCCTGCGCGGCACGCCGTTCGACGACGACACCGAGCCACCTGGCAGGCGCGCGCTGACGAAGACCGAGCGCCTGAACATCGCCCTGGTGCTGTTCTTCGCCCAAGCGGTGCAGATCGTGGCGTTCGGGGTGCTGGTGTTCGCGTTCTTCGTCGTGTTCGGGGTGCTGATCCTGAGCCCGGAGGTCGTGACGGAGTTCGCCGGCCGTGAATCGGCGCCGGGGACACTGCTGGGTGTCCCCCTTCCGGTGAGTTCCGCACTCGTCAACGTCTCCGTCTTCCTCGCCGTTTTCTCCGGTTTGTACTTCGCCGCATCGACCGCGACGGATGCCCGGTACCGGCGTTCTTTCTTCGAACCTTTGCTGGAGGATGTGAAGATCAGCCTCGCGGCGCGTGACATTTATCTGGCCCATTGGGCGGATGTGCGGCGGGCCGAGGTGGTTACCCTGGAAGCAGAGGACATTCCGTAGTGAGGTGGTCACCATGAGCGGGAAGGGCGGAACTCCCTTCTTCGATGCCCCCGACTTCGTGAAAGGCGATGGCACTCAGGCAGATCCTCCGGGCGACACGTTCGCCGACCCGCTGTCCGGGCTGGTCACGACCGGCACGACGGCCCCATCCGATCCGTCGGCGGGAGCCGACGATGTCCACGTGCAGGTGCCGGGACCGGTCCAGCACGACCCCGAAGTGGTGAGCAGGATGGTCAGCGCGGCCATGCTCGCGGACGACCAGCCCGCCGAAAGCCCGGGCGCGGAGCAGACCGCGGCCCCGTCGCCCGCCAAGGTCGTCAGCACGGTGGGTGAGCAAGGCGCTGCGCCGATCGGGATCCTGCCCCAGCAGCGGACCTGGCCGTCGAGGCCGTCTCAGCTGATCCGCCAACCCCGTCGGCTGAAGCCGGAAGAGCCGGTCGAGGTCGACGAGGAGGCGGAGGTCGAAGTTCGGCGTGCCAAGCGTTCCATGCAGATGCCGAGGTTCGGCAAACCGTCGTCGAACACCGCCGGCGTGATGATCGCGATCGCCCTCATGATCGTCTTCGCGGTCCTCGCCATCCAGCTGCTCGCGAGCCTGTTCAACAGCATCGCGGGGATCTTCGGGTAACCCGTCCGGCGGATAGCGCCGGACGGGGCCGTCCGTCCAGACGTCACCCATCGGGATACCCTGGCCCTACGGTCGGGGTACCCGGTGTTGACCCGGGTCGCAACCCCGGCGCCGCGTGACTAGTGGGGTGGGCGTATCAGCGAGGGCGTGCAGTCGGTGCCCGAGACGGGCACGAGTGGTCCGTCGGGACGTGACGCTTCCACCATGCACCGGGTGCGGCGGGTGCTGGCGATCAAGCCGTTCCGCCGGATCTGGGGTGTCTCCTATCTGTGCAGCGTCGCGGACTGGCTGAACCTCCTCACGCTGACCGGTCTGGTCACCAAACTGACCGACAACTACGCCGCGCAGAACTTCGCGTTCGTCGGGGTCGTGCTGACGTCGCTGCTGCCGGGGCTGCTGTTCGCCCCGCTCGGCGGGCTGCTCGCCGACCGCTTCGACCGGCGCAAGGTGATGGTGCTCTGCGACCTCGGCCGGTGCGGGTTCCTGCTGTCGATCGCGTTCGTCGGCACCCCGTGGTGGGTGTTCGTCGGCAACTTCCTGGTCGGCTGCTGCTCGATGATGTGGATCCCGTCGAAGGACGCGGCGGTGCCGAACCTGCTGCGCCGTCCGGACCAGGTCGAGACGGCCAACCAGCTCGGCATGGTGATGACCTACGGCCTCGCGGTGATCACCGCCGCCGGGGCGAACGCCGTGCTCACCGGTAGCAACACCACGTTCCACTTCTTCCAGGGCGACGCCCAGCTCGGCATCGCCAAGGTCGCCGTCGTCATCACCGGCCTGCTGTACCTGACCAGCGCGATCGTGATCGCGACCCGGATCCCCGAGCTGTCGCTGCGCAACGTCCACGCGGTCGAGAAGCCCAAGGTCAAGCCTGCCGACGAGGAGAAGTTCGGCTTCCGGCAGATGATCGCCGACGGCGCCCGGTTCGTGCGGACGACGCCGCTGGTGCGCGGGCTGATGATCGGTGCTTTCGGCGCCTTCGCCGCCGGTGGCGCGGTGATCGGTTCGGCCAAGCCGTACTCGTCCAGCCTGCTCGCCGGTGACGCGGCGTTCAACCTGCTCGTCCTGGCCGTCTTCCTCGGGCTCGCCACCGGTATGGCGGTGGCCCCGAAGCTCGCGCGGCGGCTCGCGCACGACCGGCTGTTCGGGATCTCGATCGTCGCCGCGGGCCTGTGTCTCGTCGTGGTGGCGCTGTCGCCGCATCTCGCCGTTTCGCTGGTCGCGGTCGCGGCCGTCGGTGTCTGGGCGGGGACGGCGTTCCTGACCGGTGTCACGATCATCGGTTCGCGGATCGAGGACTCGATCCGCGGCCGGATCAACGCGATCTACCAGTCGCTGATGAAGATCGTGCTGTTCGGCTCGACGGTGTTGGTGCCGGTGCTGATCAGCGCGGTCCGGACGACCGAGGTCGAGCTGTGGGGCGGCACGATCACCATCGACGGCACGCGGCCGGTGATGGTCGGCGGCGGCATCCTCGCGCTGCTCGCCGGCATCTTCGCGTACCGGCAGATGGACGACCGGCGGGCCGAACCGATCCTCGCCGATCTCCGCAACGCTTTGCGCCGCAGCCCGCGTCGCGTGAACGGGCTGCTGATCGCGCTCGAAGGCACGCGGGCGATCAACACCGAAACGCAGGCCGCGCGGCTGGCCGAATGGCTGCGCGCGGGCACGCGTCCGGTCGTGCTGGCCGCCGACCCGGCGTTGGACGATCAACGGCTCGCGAAGCTGGTCTCCGGTGCTTCGCTGTCCGGTGCGCGGGCGCAGGCGCTGGCCGCCGCCGCGGTGCGGGCGGACATCGTCGAACGGGACATCCAGCCCGCGCTCGACGCCGGTTCCGTCGTGGTGATGGAACGGTTCGTGGACTCGCCGCTGGCGCATCTGTCCGCGGTCGCCGGACTGGACAGCCAGGAACTCGAAGGGCTCGCGGACTGGGCGACCGGCAGGCTGCGGCCCGACATCACCATCCTGCTCGACGCCGATCCCGGCACGGTGATGCGGAAGTCGGAGTCGCTGGACGCGCAGTGGCGGGTGCAGCATCTGCTCACGGAGATGGCCGCCGCAGACCCGGACCGCTATGTCGTGGTCGACGCGGAAGGTACCGAGGACGAAGTGGGCGACCGGGTGCGGACCGCGATCCGCGCGGTGCTCGTCGGCAGGCTCGCCGGGCTCGCTCCGGCGGAGGAGAAGGTCGAAGCGAAGTGACGGAAGCCCCTGTGCTGATCGGTGTCTGGAAGCAGCTCGTCGGCCAGGAGCCCGCCGCGCGCACGCTTTCTTCGGCGTCGACGGCGGCCGCCCGGATCATCGACAACCAGCCGGTCGCGCCCGGCGCGATGACTCACGCCTGGCTGATCACCGGTCCGCCGGGTTCGGGGCGTTCGACGGCCGCGCGGGTTTTCGCGGCGGCGTTGCAGTGCAGCACCGGCACCGGCTGCGGCGAGTGCCCCGGCTGCCGCACCGTGATGGCCGGGACGCACGCGGACGTCAAGCTCGTCGTGCCGGAAGGCCTTTCGATCTCGGTCGCCGAGATGCGTTCGCTGGTGCAGGCCGCCGCCCGCCGCCCGACCACCGGGAAGTGGCAGGTGGTGATCATCGAGGACTCCGACAGGCTGACCGAAGGCGCGTCGAACGCGTTGCTGAAGGCCGTCGAGGAGCCGCCGGATCGCACGGTGTTCCTGCTGTGCGCGCCGTCGGATCACCCGGACGACGTGTCGGTGACGATCCGCTCGCGGTGCCGTCTGGTCACGTTGCGGACGCCGCCGCCGGAGGCGATCGCGCAGGTGCTGATGGAGCGGGACGGTATCGAGCCCGAGCGTGCGCGGTGGGCCGCGTCCGTCTCCAGTGGACATGTCGGCCGTGCGCGGCGGCTCGCGACCGACGAGGCGGCGCGGCAGCGGCGGGCGACGGTGCTGCGGATCCCGCTCGGCCTGCGGCGGCCGTCCGATGTGTTCACTTGCGCCGATCAGCTGATCAGCGCGGCGGAGGCCGACGCGGGCGAGGAGAGCAAGGTCCGCGACGAGGCCGAACGTTCCGAACTCCGCACCGCGATGGGCGGCGATGGCACCGGAAAGGGTGTCGCCGGGGCGAAACGCGCCGCCGAAGCCGCCGTGAAGCAGCTTGAGAAGCGCCAGAAGTCCCGCGCGACCCGTACGCAGCGAGACACTCTGGATCTCGCGCTGGTGGATCTGGCCGCGTTCTACCGGGACGTGCTCGTGACCGCGAGCGGCGCGGGCGCGACGCTGAACCACCCCGACCACGCCTCGGAAATCTCGCAGGCCGCCTCCGCCTGGGCGCCGGACTCGATTCTGCGGCGGCTCGAAGCCGTCCTGGAATGCCGCGAGGCCATCGACCTGAACGTGAAGCCGAGGATCGCCGTCGAAGCCATGGTCACCACCCTGCGCCAGGGCTGATTCGCGCTTCGCTCCCTACCCCACCCCCCGCCCTTCCCAGGGGGGCGTCCCCGAGTCCAGTCTACCGGGGGTGGAGGGGGAAAAGGGCTGGTGGCGGGAGTTGTCCACAGGTGGGGATGGTTGTGGACAAGTGCTGTGGGTAAGTGAAGAGGCTTCGGGTTCGGGGCGGGCTCCGGCATGCGGGGAGGGGGTGACTGTGTGGATTTCAGGTCATCCAACGCACCAAAATCCACACGGTCAGCGGCGAAGGCCCCACTGCTGAAGAGCGATCAGGGGGTACGAACGGTCCTCTCACGCGGGGACGTGAAAGGACCGTTCATCACCCTCCTCGCCCCGTCTAGTCCTCCGAGTCCAGCGAGCGCGGCCGCGGCGAAGGCTTGAAGCCAGGCGACTTCTTCGCGACCGGAACCACCGCGAGCCGGCGCCGTCCCGGCATGGCGGCCACGAGAACGACACCGATCAGCAGCATCGCCGTACCCGACCAGAACATCGGCACCGTGTCGTAGGCGGCGTTGGTGTACGCCAGGTTCTTGACCGGCCCCTTCGGCGCCGCGCCACCGTTGTTGCCCGCGGGCGGCGGGGTAGCGGTGCCGCACTCGACACCACCGGTGGGCGCGTACGCCCGGGCGATCTGCTCGCCGAGCGACACCTGCGCCAGCGACGAAGGCAGCTTCTTCGCGGCGTCCGGCGGCAGCGCCTTCTGCAGCGCCGTCGTCGGCAGGATCTGCAGGTCCAGCAGTCGCGCCGAGGCGCCCATCTGGAAGCCCTTGAACGGCGAGGTCATGTCGCTCGACTTCTGGTTCAGTCCGGCGATCGACAGCTTCAGCACCCCGATGTCGAGGGTGAGCCCGTTCCCGGCTTCGCCGCCGGGGAGCTGCTTGGTGGCGCCGTTCAGCATCTCGGCCAGCCCGCCGATCACCGGCACGTTCTTCAGCTGGTCGAAACCCGGGACCTGCTTGAGCGACGGCAGCGGGATCCCGATCGGGATGTCCTTGGTCGGGTTGTTCGCGTCGAGCGTGAACAGCACCTTGTCACCGCGGACGATCTGCAGCACCGGGGCGCTGTACTCGACCTTCGACGTCTTCTTCTCGCCGGTCGAGGTGACCCTCAGCGTCGGCTGGCTGGCGACCTTGATCGTCAGGCCGAGCGGCGTGCCCTTCAGCAGTTCGATGTTGGCCGCCTGCAGGGTCGACGTCGATTCGACGGCCTTGTTCTTCGAGCCGGGGATGTCGACCAGCCGCACGACGGAACGCGACGACAGCGTGTTCGGCAGGCTCAGCACCGCGCCCTTGCCGTCGGCGCTGGTGCTGGTGCCCGACAGCAGCCCGCCGAGGTTCGCCAGGGGGCCCAGGGCCGAGAGACCGGCCTTGAGCTGGTCGGAAGCCTGGGTCAGCTGGTCGGCGCCCGGGATGTTCGGGATGGTCGGCAGGAGCGCGAGGTTCGCGATCGACGTGCTCGAATCGGCGATCGTGCCGACGCACGGCCCGAGCGTCGGGCTCCAGCGCGCGTGCGCTTCACCGTTGAGCAGGCCGAGGTTGAACAGCGGGTTCTTCGGCGCGTTGAGGCCGCCGCTGATCGGCTTCGGGTTGTCCGGCAGCGCCGTCTGCACGAGGCTGCCCGGCGTCTGCGGCGCGTTGCCGGCGGCGGACAGGCCGAACGGCGACGACTGCGCGATCGACTTCTCGTAGTTCAGGTAGGCCTCGGAGTTGGCCTGCGCGCTGGAAAGCCCCATCCCCGCTTCGAGCGCGGACTGCTTCGGCAGCAACTCGCCCGCGCCGGGCAGGATGGCGCTGGTCGGCACCGCGTTCGGCAGCAGCCGCAGCACACCGAGCGCCGCCCCCGCGTCACCGACCGCCTTGCCGAGCGGCTGCGGCCCGATCGGCGCCGACATCGGCGGCTGTCCCGGATTCGCCGGATCGGGGATCGGCGTGGTCGGGATCGTCTGGGCGGTCGCCGGAGCCGCGGTCAGCAGAAGCAGGGCCGCGGCGGCCGGAAGCGCCAGCACACGGGGCAGTCGTTGCCGCATGAACAGGTCCTCCAGTGGGGATGGGCCGATCTTGGGGAACTGAGACCGGCGTCATAGGACCTTAACGACGGTGGCCCTCGAAGGTGACGTTCAAGCCTCCGCTACACTTGGCTCCGTCATCGGGTGCGAGCCCGATGTCCGCCGCCTTAGCTCAGTCGGCCAGAGCGATTCACTCGTAATGAATAGGTCAGGGGTTCGATTCCCCTAGGCGGCTCCGCAGGTCAGGGCCCCATTCGGAACACTCCGGATGGGGCCCTGATTCGTTTCCGGCTCAGCGCCGGGGTCGCACCCAAAGTTCACCCGTTGGTGTCGCCCTTGAGGAACATCCGCGACAGCGAGGTGCCCACTCCCGTGAGGTGCTCGACGAGCGTGTCCGCGTCCGCGTCGAGCAGTCCGGAGCGCCACGCGAGCATGATCTCGACGAAGCCGCCGATGCCCAGCAGGACGTTGACCCGGAACTCCAGCCCGTCCACGTCCGGTTTCAGATGCGGCCGCGCCAGGTCGATCAGCAGGCCGGTGGTCTCCTGGACGGTCTGCCGCCGCAGTTGCTCCAGCACCGCGCTGCCCGCGTGGTCGCCGAACAGGATCTGCGCGCGCGACGGCTCTTCCTGCACGTGGTGCACGACGACGTCGACGGCGGCGCGGAGCTGGTCCAGGGCGGGTTGCTCGATGCGGGCGGCGACGGCGTCGAGGACCATCCGCAGGGTTTCGTCGCGGACCTGTTCCCAGGCGGTGGCGAGCAGCGCGTCGCGGTTGGCGAAGCTCTCGTAGAAGTATCGGTCGGTCAGGTTCGCCCGCGCGCAGACGCCGCGCATGGTGACCGCCGCCCAGCCCTGTTCCTGCCAGATCTCCAGCGCGGCGCCGAGAAGTGCCAGCCGTCGTTCGGCGCGGCGTTCGTCGGCGGTTTTGCCGCTGTAGCGGCGGGACGTGGTCACCCCTCCATCTTGACAGCAGGTGCCCTCAGATTCATTCTGAGGGCATGCGACCGCAGAATGGCCTGCGCGCCGGGTTGGCCTCCGCGCTGACGTCCGCTTTCGTGCGGCCGATCGCCAACGCGATCCCGGCCAACCGCGCGGGCGTCGCGTTCTCCCGGGCCTTCATCGCGAGCAGTTTGTGGCTGGCGTCGCCGCCGTTGAAGGGGAGCCGCATCGAGCCTGGCATCCGTGGCGAGTGGGTCCGCGCGCCCGGGACGAGCGAGGGCAACGCCGTGGTCCTCTACATCCACGGCAGCGGTTACGCCCTTTGCTCGGCGCGCACGCACCGCGGGCTGACCACGCGGGTATCCGCCGGCACCGGGCTGCCGGTCTTCGCCTGCGAGTACCGGCTCGCGCCGCGGCATCGGTTCCCGAGCGCCGCCGACGACGTCCGCGCGGCCTACGACCGGCTCCTCGATCAGGGATATCGGCGGATCCTCGTCGCGGGCGACTCCGCGGGCGGGCATCTCGCGGTCGACCTCGCCGCGCAGCTGCTCCGGGAACGCCGTGAGCCACCCGCGGCGCTGGCGCTTTTCTCGCCGTTGTTCGACGTGACCTTCGGGCTCGCCGCTCAACGAGAACGGATGAGCCCGGACCCGATGATCTCCGCCGCCGCGGCCGCGCGGCTGGTCGGTCTGTACACAGTGGACGCCGACCTCGCGTCGGCGCGGCTGCGGTTCGCCTTCGACGACATCAAGGGCTTCCCGCCGACGATCATCCAGGCGGGCGGGCTCGAAATGCTCGCCGCGGACGCCATCGAGCTGGCCAGGGCGCTGCGCCGCGCGGGAGCCGACTGCGAACTCGACGTGGTGCCCGGTCAGATGCACGTCTTCCAGGCCTTGACCCGCTTCATCCCCGAAGCGGCGCCGGCGATGGAGCGGGCTTGCCGCTTCCTCACCGGGAACCTTCCAGCGATCGTGAGGGCGGCATGACGAAACGGACCCACGGAGCGCACGCCGTCGTCACCGGCGCGGGAAGCGGGATCGGGCGGGCGATCGCGGCCGAGCTCGTCCGGCGCGGCAGCCGGGTCGTTTGCGCCGACATCGACCTCGAAGCCGCTGAGGAAACCGCGAAAACGCTCGAGAACGCGGTCGCCATCGCCTGTGATGTGTCCGAGGTGGACGAAGTCGCGGACTTGGCGAACCAGGCGCGGTCCTGGTTCGGCCGCGAGCCGGACCTCGTCGTCAACAACGCCGGCATCGGCGCGGGCGGCAAACTCGTCGGGGAGAGCCCGCTGTCCGATTGGCAGCGAACGCTCGGGGTGAACCTCTGGGGCGTGATCCACGGCTGCCACACCTTCGTCCCCGCCATGCGCGCGGCGAAGGCGGGCGGCGTCATCAACGTCGCGTCGGCCGCCGGGTTCACCGCCGCGCCGAGGATGGCCGCGTACAACGTGAGCAAGGCCGGGGTCGTCAGCCTGTCCGAGACACTGGCCGCCGAACTGTCCGGCACCGGCGTCGCGGTCACCGTGCTGTGCCCGACCTTCGTACGCACCAACATCTTCGGCGGCGAGCTCATCGAAGACGGGGCGCGCGGCCTCGCGCAACGGGTGTCCGACGTGGTCGGGTTCTCGCCGGAGCGCGTCGCGAAGACGACGCTCGACGCCCACGATCGCGGACGCCTCTACGTCGTGCCGCAGCCCGACGCCCAGCTTCTGTGGCACGCCAAACGGTTCGTGCCCGTCCCGTACACGCGGATCGCCGGTCTGCTCGGCCGGTTCCTGCCCGCCGAAAAGGAGAAGTGATGGCCTACGACTTCGCGGCGATGCTCCAGACCATCAAGGACAAGCAGTGGTCGCTGGCCGACATCGACTGGGACGCGCCCGGCGCCGAGACGATGACCGACGAACTGCGCGCCAAGATGCGGCCGTTCATGGCCGACCTCGTGTGGATCGAGCACGTCGGCGCCCGCGGGTTCGCCTCGCTGGCCAAGAAGGCACCGACTCCGGTGATCCAGGAGATCTACCGCTACTTCCACGCCGAGGAACAGAAGCACGCCAACGCGGAACTGGCGCTGATGAAGCGCTGGGGCATGCTCGACGAGCACGGTTCGATGCCCGAGCCGAACATCAACGTCAAGCTCGCCATCAAGGTCCTCGACGACTTCGGCGACACGCTGCCGCTGACGGCGCTCGCCACGCTCATCCCGCTGCTCGAATGCGCGCTGGACGGCGCGCTGGTGAAGTTCCTGCTGGACGAGGTCTCCGATCCGGTGTGCCACCAGGTGTTCCGGCATATCAACTCCGACGAGGCCCGGCACATCACGGCCGATTTCGAGGTGCTGGAACTGATCGGCGCCGGATCCACGACCAAACTGCTCACCGAATCGATCGGCTCGCTCAAACCGCAGATCGTCCTGGGCCTGATCGTGGTGTTCGTGCCGCTGATCAACAAGATGCGGGACAACATCGTCGCGATGGGCCTGCCGGAGAAGAAGCTGTACAACGCCGTGAAGCGGTTCTCCACCATCGGCGGCCGCGGCGAGTTCACGAAACGCATCCCGGCGTACCACGTGCTCAAGGCGCAGGCGGCGATGATCGTCGACCGTTCGCACGTCTACCACCGGCTGCTCGCCGACCCGATGGTGAAGGCGACCCGGCTGATTCCCGCGCGGCTGCTGGGAAAGCCGCAGTCGTGGACCGAGGAGATCACCCACGAACCGGTCGCGTCATGACGCTCGGCGCCTTCCGGGGCGAGGTGCTGCGCGGCACCGAGTGGTTCGGGCACGACTTCACCGGACAGCGTGTCGCCGTGCTCGCGCCAGGCCGCGAGGCGGCGCAGATCGTGCCCGAGGTGGTGGCGACCGCTCGGTCGGTGAAGGTGTTCCAAGAGGAGCCGGACTGGGTGGTGCCGATGCCGGTCCCCGGCCCGACCGTCCTCGGCGTCGCCGTCGCCCGGGTTTTCCTGCGCTGGCAGGTGAAAGACCCCTGGATCCGCAGGCTCCTGACGCCCGACCGGCGCTTCGGCTCGCGGCGGACGGCGCCGGGCCTCGGCTACTACGGAGCGCTCCGGCGGCCCGGCTGCAAGCTCATCACCTGGCCGGTTTACGCCTTCGCTCCCGACGGAATCCGCACCGCCGAAGGTATCGAGCACCAGGCCGACGTGGTGGTGCTCGGCCCCAGCTCACTGTTCGCCGAGGAAGGACTTCCCGCATGACGCCGGACCACGAGATCGCGATCATCGGCGGGGGATTCTCCGGGATCGGGGCCGCGATCCTGCTGCACCAAGCCGGTTTCGAAGACTTCCTGATGCTGGAGGAGGGCGATGGTGTCGGCGGCGCGTGGCACTGGAACACCTATCCCGGTGTCGCCGTCGACATCCCGTCGTTCAGCTACCAGTTTTCCTTCGAGCAGATTTCCGGCTGGTCGCGGGTCTACGCGCCCGGCCGCGAGCTGAAGGCGTACGCCGACTACTGCGTCGACAAGTACGACATCCGCCGCCGCACCCGCCTCGGCAGCAAAGTCGTCTCGGCGACCTTCGACGACGAGACGCACTTGTGGCGCCTCGAAACCGCCGAAGGGTGGTCGATGACGGCACGGTTCGTCGTCGGCGCCACCGGCGTGCTCACCCAGCCGAAGCCGCCGGACATCGAAGGCATCGACGCTTTCCGCGGCACGGTGATGCACACCGCGCGCTGGGACCACGGCGTCGACCTGCGGGGCAAACGCGTCGCCGTCGTCGGCACCGGGGCTTCGGCCGTGCAAGTGATCCCGTCCATCGCGCCGGAGGCCGCGCATCTGACGGTGTTCCAGCGCACGCCGATCTGGTGCCTGCCCAAACCCGACGCCGCGTTGCCCCGGACGGCGCGGCTCGCGCTGCGGCGGCTGCCGGGCGCGAAACTGGTGTCCCGGCTGGCCAGCCAGGCCCTCGTCGAGGTGACCTTCCCGCTGGCCGCGCATTTCCACAACCTGCTGCCGACCGCGGGCGCCGGCGAGCGGATCGGGCGCGCGCATCTGCGCCGCGCGGTCAAGGATCCCGAAACCCGCGAGAAGCTGACCCCGCGCTACGCCTTGGGCTGCAAGCGGCCGAGCTTCTCGAACGAGTACCTCCAGACGTTCAACCGGGACGACGTCAGGCTGGAGACCACCGGCATCGACGCGATCACCGAATCCGGGGTGCGCACCGCCGACGGCACCGAGCATCCGGTCGACGTCCTGGTGCTGGCGACCGGGTTCAAGGTGTTCGAGAAGGGCAACATGCCCGCCTTCACCGTGCGCGGTTCGGGCGGCGCGGACCTGGAGAAGTTCTGGGAGGAGAACCGGTTCCAGGCCTATCAGGGCGTCAGCGTCCCCGGTTTCCCGAACCTGTTCACCATTCTCGGGCCCTACGGCTACAACGGTTCCTCGTACTTCAACCTCATCGAGACGCAGACCGCGCACATCATCCGCTGTCTGCGCAACGCGAGGAAGACCGGCGCCACGCGCGTGGAGGTCACGAGCGAGGCCAACGACCGCTACTTCCGCAGCATGCTGGACCGGCGCAAGCATCAGGTCTTCTTCCAGGACAGCTGTTCACTGGCCAACAGCTACTACTTCGACGCGAACGGGGACGTGCCGTTCCGCGCCTCGCCGACGCTGGAAACCATGGTGACGAGCCGGTTCTTCGACCTCGACGACTACGCCTTCGCGGACGGCCGGTGAACACTGGCTGAAGTCCGCCGTCCCCGGCCGTGACGGGCCTTAGGTTCGATTCCCCGAACCTGGAGGCTGGTCTTGGAAGGCTTTCCCTGGGACGTCCTGCTCGCGGTGGCCGGGATCGCCGTCCCTGCCGTCGCGTTCCTGTGGGAGTTCGCGCTCGTCGGCCGCAAACGGCTCGGCTACCGCGTGCAGATGGACACCCCGACGGCGTCCGGACGCGGGTTCGCGCCGACCGCCGACGCGCTGGCGCAGCTGCAGCACGAGAACGGCGAGCGGCTCGTCGACCCGTCGTTCGTGCTGCTGCGCATCGAGAACAACGGCACCACCGACATCGACACCGACGACTACGCGGTCAACGAGAACGACCGCGTCGGAGTCCGCGTGAAGTTCCCCGGCCGCACCGTGGCGGGGATGGTGGTGACCGAACTCAGTTCGCCGCATCTGCACGAATGTTTCGGCGACGACTCCGGTTTCGGCGCGCGCGACGAGAATCCCGAGCGGCCGGCGGGCGTGATCGACCTGCCGAGGGTGCCGCTGAACCGCGGCGCGCACTACAAGATCCTCGCCGTGCTCGACCGGATCCCCAACGGATCGCCCGACGATTTCGACGATCCCCAGGTCGTCGGCGAGATCAAGGGTGGCAGCCTCCGCGAGACCAAAAGCCGCACCGGCCCGACGAGTTCGGTGATCGCGCTCATCCTGTTCCTCGTGGTGATCAGCATCTTCCAGCTGACCCGCTCCCTGTTCTTCGACGAGAAGCCGCCGCCGCTGGACTGCGCGTCCGGGAAGCTCACGATCACCGGATCGACGGCGTTCGCGCCGGTGCTGAAGGAAGCGACGGCTTCCTACGCGAAG
This sequence comes from Amycolatopsis japonica, assembly GCF_000732925.1. Taxonomy (NCBI): domain Bacteria; kingdom Bacillati; phylum Actinomycetota; class Actinomycetes; order Pseudonocardiales; family Pseudonocardiaceae; genus Amycolatopsis; species Amycolatopsis japonica. The sequence continues at coordinate 8,364,647 of NZ_CP008953.1, read as the reverse complement.
ACGTGCCCGGGTGCGTCGTTCGTCTTCGACACCCGGGGGAGCGCGGAAGGGCTCGGCAGCCTGAACCAGGCCGGGAACGAAGGCGTGCTGGCGTTCTCCGACGGCGCCAAGGGCGAGGGCTTCCCGCAACTGCTGCCGCGTCCGGTCGCGTTCTCGCTGTTCACGCTCGTGATCAACAAAGAGGCCGGGGTCCAGGACCTCACGCTCGCGCAGATCCGCGACGTCTACGACGGCAAGATCGCGAACTGGCGGGAGATCGGCGGCAAGGACCGGCCGGTCCGGCTCGTCGACCGGCATTCGGACTCCGGCACGCGGCGGACGTTCGAGGGGCAGATCCTGGCGGGCAAACGGGAGCCCGGCGACAACTCCGACGACTGCCTCAAACCGGCGCCGGGTGCCCAGCCGGGAGTGGTGCGGTGCGCGAAGCCGTCCACGAACGACGTCCTCGACGCGGTGTCGCGGGTGCCGGGCGCGCTCGGGTACAGCGAACTGGGCGCCGCCACGAAACGCGAGGACGTGCTGCCGGTGCGGATCGACGGCCACCAGGCGACGCTGGAGGGCGCGATCCACGCGGCCTATCCGTTCTGGGAGACCGAGTACGCGTACACGTTCGGCGAGCCGAAGGCCGACTCGCTCGTCGCGAGCTTCCTGCGGTACCTGACGAATCAGGTCGGCAAGGACATCGTGCGGTCGCACGGGCATCGGCCGTGCGCCGAGCTGGCGAATCCGGTGCTGTGCCGTCCGGGCGCGTGAAGCCTGACCGGTGCTCAAGTGTCATGAAAGGGTCGTTCAGGACGAAAAGTGTCCTGAACGACCCTTTCATGACATCCGGGGGAGTGCCAGGTCAGGCAGGCGGCTTCAGCGTGACGACGGTGGCGCTGGTCTCGCCACGCGGCGTCCGGTACGTGATCTCGTCGCCCTCCTTCGCGCCGACGAGCGCGAGGCCGAGCGGGCTGTCCGAGGTGACCGTGGAGGCGTCCGCGTCCTCGCCGGGGATCGTGACGATGTGGAGCTCGTCCTCGTCGCCGTCGGCGAACCTGAGGGTGACGGTGGTGCCGTCGGGGAGCAGGCCCTTGCTGTTACGGCCGCCGTGCTCGAGTTTCGCCGCGACGTCGGCGATGCGCCGGTCGAGGTAGGCGGCGGCCTCCGCGCGGTCCAGCACCTCGGCCTGGTCGGCGGCGTCGCCGGTTCGTTCCTGCTCGCCGACGAGCGGCGCCATCGCGTCGCGCTGCGCACGCAGATCGGCGAGTTCCTTCTCCAGCTGCCGTCGTGCGGCCGGGCTGAACCCGTTGTCCCCTGAGGTCACCATGCCGGGCATTGTCCGCTACGGATCGACGGCTAGCCACCTAGATTTTTCACCCGCTGTGATCGGACAGGACACTTGCCCTAAGATTCAGGGCTCATGTCCTGACTACTTGGTGTAAGGAACTTCGTGACCGCCGTTCCCGGCCGCAGCGCGCGGCTCTCCCCGAATCAGCTGCAGAAACAGGAACAGATCGTCGAAGCGGCGCGTGTCGTGCTCGCCAGGGACGGGCTCGCGGGCTGCACCGTGCGGGCGATCGCGGACGCCGGGCCGCTCACGAAGAGTGCGATTCATTACTACTTCGCGGACATCGACGTCTTGATCGACCGGGCGATGGCGGCGCACATCACAACGTTCACCGCCGATTTGCGCAAAATATCGGCGAAACACGATCACCCGGATGAGCGGCTCTTCGCCGCGCTGGAGGCCTTCCTCGCCGAGTTCTCCGGCCGTCCGAACGCGGCCTTCCTCTGGTTCGAGTACTGGATCGCCGCGGGCCGCGCGCAGCACCCTCAGGCCATCGACGTGATGCTGACGTCGATCACCGAACTGCTCGCGGAACTGCTCGCCCCGCTCGACGTCGAAGACCCGCGGGCGCGAGCGCGGGCCCTACTGTCCTATCTGCTCGGTGCGATCGTCCAGCAGCGCGTCCGGCGGCGGCCGTTCGCCGCACTGCGTGGTGACATCGAAGCGCTCTGTTTCGCGAACTACGGCTAGAAATACGCATTAGATCCGTACCGTTACGGATTGTTCCCCCTGCCTGCTCCGGCCATGGTGAGGTTCCCTTCCCTTGCCTGAGAGCTAGGAGACGACGATGCGCATAAGACGGTGCATGGCCGTGGCGATCGCGGCCGTCGCGGCGTTCACCATCCCGGTCGCCGCGAGCCCGGCGACCGCGGACCAGCAGGCCGAGGACGCGCAGGTCCAGATCTACGAGGTCTTCGGCACCGGGACTTCCCAGCAGCGCACCCAGATCTCCCGGCTGGGCGTCGACGTCCTCGGTTCCGCGGGCGGCACGACCACGTTCATCGGCGAGGCGCGCGACGCGGCGAAGATCCGCTCGCTCGGCTACCGCGTCGAGCAGCGTGGCGTGGTCGACCGGTCCGAGAAGGTCGGCACCAACGCGATCAACGACTTCCCGCCGTCGGACTCCGGTTTCCACAACTACGCCGAAGTGACGACGGAACTGCGCAACGCCCAGTCGAACTACGGGTCGATCGCGCGGTTGAGCAGCGTCGGCAACTCGTATCAGGGCCGGGCGTTGAACATGCTGAAGATCAGCGACAACGTCGGTACGGACGAGAACGAGCCGGAGGTCCTGTTCACCTGCAACCAGCACGCGCGTGAGCACCTCACCACCGAGATGTGCCTGCGGATCGTGAACCGGTTCACCCAGGGCTACGCCTCGGACCCGGCGATCAAGCGCTTCGTCGACAGCACCGAGATCTACGTGATTCCGAACGTCAACCCCGACGGCTCGGAGTACGACATCTCCGGCGGCAGCTACAAGTACTGGCGCAAGAACCGCCAGGGCAACGGCACCGACCCCAACCGCAACTGGGGTTACAACTGGGGCTGCTGCGGCGGTTCGTCGGGCTCGACCACCAGTGAGACCTACCGCGGCCCGTCGGCGTTCTCCGCCCCGGAGACCCGCGCGGTGTCCAACTTCGTCAACTCGCGCAAGATCGGCGGCGTCCAGCAGATCAAGGCGAGCATCGACTTCCACACCTACTCGGAGCTCGTGCTGTGGCCGTTCGGCTTCACCTACAACGACACCGCACCCGGCATGACGGCGGCCGAGGCGCAGCGGTTCCAGACGCTGGGACGGCAGCTGGCGGCGACCAACGGCTACACGCCGCAGCAGTCGAGCGACCTGTACATCACCGACGGGACGATCGACGACTGGATGTGGGGCACCCACAAGATCCTGAGCTTCACCTTCGAGATGTACCCGCGGGGTTCGAACCCCGGTTTCTACCCGCCCGACGAGGTGATCGTCCGGGAGACCACGCGTAACGACAAGGCCGTGGACCTCCTGTTGAACACCGCCATCGGCTGACGGACGTTCCGTGAAGGCCTCCTTGAGGGACTCTGGGTCTCTCAAGGAGGCCTTCACGGACTTTCGGCATAGGGTGCGGGGCATGCCGATGTTCGAATTCGAGGGGCTGCGTCCCCAGGTGGATCCCGAAGCGTGGATCGCCCCCACTGCCACCCTGATCGGCGACGTCGTCGTCGAGAAGGGCGCCTCCGTCTGGTACGGCGCCGTGCTGCGCGCCGACTTCGGGAAGATCATCGTCCGTGAGGGCGCCAACGTGCAGGACAACTCGGTCATCCACGTCAACGGCGGCGTGACCGAGGTCGGCAAGAACGCCACCGTCGGGCACCAGTGCCTCGTGCACGACTGCACGGTCGGCGAGCAGGCGCTGATCGGGAACGGCTCGACCGTGCTCGACAAGGCGCAGATCGGCGCGAAGGCACTGGTCGCCGCCGGCGCCACGGTGACACCCGGCATGGTCATCCCGCCGGAGACGGTCGCCATGGGCAGCCCGGCGAAGAAGCACGTCCCGCTCGACGGCACCGCCCGCGGCTGGGTCGAGCACAACGCGGTGATCTACCAGGAGCTGGCGCGCCGTCACGCGGAGACCGTCAAACCGATCGATTGACTCTCCAGTAACTGGAGACCATAGCTTCGGCGCATGGCACCGAAGTCGAAGAAGAAAACACATCAAGCGACCCTCGAGCTGACCGCCGGCAACGCGCCGGTGGTCGACCTCGGGAAGACGCTCGGGCAGACCGGCGTGAACCTCGTCGAGGTCAAGAAGGCCTACGACACGGCGACGGCGGCGCAGCGGGGCGACATCGTCCCGGTGGTCGTGTCGGTGTTCGAGGACCGGTCCTTCGAACTTCGGCTGAAGACCCCGCCCGCGTCGTTCCTCATCAAGAAAGCCTTGGGCGGCAAGGGATCCGGCCGTCCAGGACATGAGGTCGCCGGGAAGCTGACCCGGGAGCAGCTGCGCGAGATCGCCGAGCGGAAACTGCCGGACCTCAACACCGGCGACGTCGAGGCGGCCATGCGCACGATCGCGGGCACCGCTCGCTCTATGGGCGTCGCGATCGAAGAACCGTGACGCGCAAGCACGTGATCGTCCCGCCTTTCCGCGACCTCGACCCGGCGCTCGAGATCGCGGAAAGGCTGCTGGCCCAAGGGAATCCGTGGCTCGCCGGGGTCGTCTCGGCGCTGCCGGACGAACCCGCCGCCGCCGACCGGCTCAACCGGATCCTCGCCGGGAACGGTGCCGCGCCGCGGCTGGTCGAGTCCGGAACGGGGTGGCGGCTGGTGCACGTGACGGCGCGGCCCGGCTGCGGTGACCTGGTCGCGGGAGCCTCCGGGCTGGCGGAACTGGTCGCGTTCGGCGGCTGGCGGCGGATCAAACGCTGCGCCGTCTGCGAACAGGCGTTCTGCGACCGCACGGCCGGATGCAGCCGCCGGTGGTGCGCCGGACATCGTCCGCACGCCGGGCCTCGCGCCGTGCTCTAGGCTTGTCCGCACCAGCGACTGGCGCCATTTGAGGTGGAGCACCACCGGGAAGCGACGACAAGGCCGGTACCGCGCGCCTGGGTCCGGCCGTCTCTGGCAGGAGTACGTCCGATGACACACCAGCCCGAACTTTCCGCGCTCGCCGCCGCCGACCCGCAGATCGCGGGGCTCGTGGAGGACGAGGCGAAACGCCAGCACGACAAGATCCGCCTGATCGCGTCCGAGAACTACGTTTCCCAGGCCGTCCTCGAAGCGACCGGCACCGTCCTCACCAACAAGTACTCCGAGGGCTACGCGGGCAAGCGGTACTACGAGGGCCAGCAGCTCATCGACCAGGTCGAGACCCTCGCCATCGAACGCGCGAAGGCCGTCTTCGGCGTCGACCACGCGAACGTCCAGCCGTACTCCGGCTCCCCGGCGAACCTCGCGGTGTACCTCGCTTTCGCGCAGCCGGGCGACACCGTGCTCGGGATGGCGCTGCCGGACGGCGGCCACCTCACGCACGGCTGGAGCGTGTCCGCGACCGGCAAGTGGTTCACGCCGGTCCGCTACGGCGTCCGCAAGGAGACCGGCCGCGTCGACCTCGACCAGGTCCGCGAACTCGCGCTGAAGCACCGGCCGAAGCTGATCTTCGCGGGCGGCACCGCGATCCCGCGCACCATCGACTTCCCGGCGTTCGCGGAGATCGCCCGCGAGGTCGACGCCGTGCTGGTCGCCGACATCGCGCATATCGCCGGGCTGGTCGCCGGCGGCGCGCACCCGTCGCCGGTCGGGCACGCGCAGGTCATCACCACGACCACGCACAAGACGCTGCGCGGCCCGCGCGGCGCGATGATCCTTTCCGACGCCGACCACGCGAAGGCCGTCGACAAGGCGGTGTTCCCCGGCCTGCAGGGCGGCCCGCACAACCACACGACCGCCGCGATCGCCGTCGCGCTCGGCGAGGCGCAGAAGCCGGAGTTCTCCGCGTACGCGCACCGCATCGTCGCCAACGCGCGGGCGCTGGCGGAGGCGCTGGTGGAGCGGGGCTACGACCTCGTGTCCGGCGGCACCGACAACCACCTGCTGCTGATCGACCTGACGAACAAGAACGTGCCGGGCAAACCCGCCGCGCAGGCGCTGGACCGCGCCGGGATCGAACTGAACTACAACACCGTGCCGTTCGACCCGCGCAAGCCGTTCGACCCGTCCGGCATCCGGCTCGGCACCTCCGCGATCACCACCCGCGGGCTCGAGCCGGAGCACCAGGTCAAGGTGGCGGAGTGGATCGACCGCACGATCACCGCGGCGGCGGGCGAGGAACAGTCCGCTTTGGACACCATCGCCGCCGAGATCCGCGAGTTCCTGGCGCCGTTCCCGATCCCGGGCTACTCGGCGTAGACGGTCTCGTGAGTGGACGGACGAGACGCGAAGGGGCCCTTCACCGCATGCGATGCGGTGAAGGGCCCCTTCGGTGCTTAAGCGACTAGTGAGCCGCCGGACCGTCGATGGCCTCCTTGGCCAGCCGGTCGGTCTCACGGTCGAGCGAACGCTTGATCTCGGCCTCGGCCTCGGAACGCCCGACCCAGGTCGAACCCTCGACGCTCTTGCCCGGCTCCAGGTCCTTGTACACCTCGAAGAAGTGCTGGATCTCGAGCTTGTGGAACTCGTTCAGGTGGTGGATGTCGCGCAGGTGCTCGAGCCGCGGGTCGTTCGTCGGGACCGCGAGGACCTTGTCGTCCGGGCCCTTCTCGTCGGTCATCCGGAACATGCCGATCGCGCGGCAGCGGATCAGGCAGCCCGGGAAGGTCGGCTCCTGGACGAGCACCAGCACGTCGAGCGGGTCGCCGTCCTGGCCGAGGGTGTCGTCGATGAACCCGTAGTCGGCGGGGTACTGGGTGGCGGTGAACAGCGTCCGGTCGAGTTTGATCCGACCGGTCTTGTGGTCCACCTCGTACTTGTTGCGCTCCCCCTTGGGGATTTCGATAGTGACGTCGAATTCCACGCCGGCCTCGCTGCTCTCGTCTTTGGTACGCCCCGCCGTCGCGGACGGCTCACCGAAATCATCGTCTTGTCTTCACTAGTGTGGACCACGGGGGCTCGGGCGGTCGCATCGATGTGGTCGTATGTGAGCTTGGCCCCTTCCCCGGACGGTGGATGAAGGAGTGTTGCGTGCCGGAAAACGATGTCCCGATGTGGCCGTCGGACGACAAGGACACCTCATCCACCGAGCCCAAGGGCACCAAGGGGGAGAGTGAGGCCACCGTCTGGCTGCCGATGACGGGTCTGGCGAACGGCAAGACCGAAGAGCTGGCCGTGCCGAAGGTCACACCCGAAAGTGGCTCGTGGTTCCAGCCCGTCGTGGAGGTGGAGGAGGAGCCCGACGTCCCGGAGACCCCGACGCCGCAGTGGTCCGCCTTCGAGCCCGCGACGCCGGTCGAGGCCGTCAAGCCCGAAGAACCCGAAGCACCGAAGACGGTCTTCGTCCAGCCCGTCCAGCCGCGGCAAACGGACAAACCCGACTGGGAGCAGTTCGACCGGGGCGCCCCGACGCCGACGCGGGATCACGAGCTCGCGAGACCCGAGCCGCGGCCGGAACCCCCGCCGCAGCAGCCGCCGCGCCGTCCCGAGCCGAGCCGGGTCGAGCCGCCGTCGCCCGCGCCGGTCCCGTCCGCGACCATGCACGCGCGTCCGGTCCGCATCGAGCCCGCCGAAGAGCGCTTCGACGCCGAAGCGACCGTCGGGATCCAGCAGCCCGAGCCGCCTTCTCAGGAGCCCCCGGCCGCCGAGGCCGAATCCGCGCCCGCGCCGAAGCCGAAGCGCAAACGCAAGGCCCTGCTGATCACGACGCTGGTCGTGGTCCTGCTGCTCGCCGGGATGGGCGGCGCCGCCGCGATGCCGAAGGTGTCGAACCGGCTCGGCCTGCCCTGGGCGCCGAACGCGCCGAAGGGCGAGATCCCCAAGCCCGCCGGTGTCACCCGCGTCCTGCACGGGCCGGACATCAACGGCGCCGGGCCGACGAAGGACGGTCTCGCGGCCGCGCTGGCCGGCCCCGCCGGTGCGCCGGACCTGGGCACGCTCACCGGCACCGTCGTGGACGCGGCGACCGGTGAGGTCCTGTGGGACAAGAACTCCGGCACCCCGCTGACCCCGGCGTCGACCACGAAGATCCTCGTCGTCGCGGCCGCTCTGTTGTCGATGGAGCACGGGACGCAGTTCTCGACGAAGATCGTCCAGGGCGCCGAGCCGGGCACGGTCGTCCTCGTCGCGGGTGGCGACCCGTCGCTGACCGCGTTGCCGCTGGGCACCGATTCGCCGCTGTACCCGGGCGCGGCGCATGTCGACGACCTCGTCGCCCAGGTCAAGAAGGCCGTGGGCGGCAAGATCTCCAAGGTCCAGCTGGACATCAGCCTGTTCAAGGGGCCGACGGCGGCGAAGGGCTGGGACCCGGAGGACACCGCCGCCGGGAACACCTACATGGCGCCGGTCCTCCCCGTGATGGCCGACGGCGGCCGCACCGATCCGAAGAACGACCACTCGCCCCGCGTCGCGAATCCGGCGGCCGCGCTGACCCAGAAGATCGCGGGGAAGCTCGAAGCCCAAGCCGGCGGTACGACGACGGCGCCGAAGGACGCGAAGGTGCTCGGCGAGGTCAAGTCGCAGCCGCTGACCGAGTTCGCCAACTCGCTGCTGCAGCTCTCGGACAACCTGATGGCCGACGTCCTCGCCCGCCAGCTCGCGCTCGCGAAGGGCGTCGAGCCGTCGTTCACCGGCGGCGCGGCCGCGACGATGGACGTGCTCAAGCAGGCCGGATTCGACCTCACCGGGGTCCAGATCAACGACGGAAGCGGGCTGTCCGACCAGAACAAGATCCCGGCCAAGGTGCTCAGCGAGATCCTCGCGGTCGCGGCGGCACCGGACGGCAAGGACCCGAGGACGCCCAAGCTGCGGCCGCTGCTGGCGGGCCTCCCCGTCGCGGGTGGCAGCGGGACGCTGGAGAAGCGCTACGGCGACCCGGCGTCGTCGGCGGGCCGGGGTTGGGTGCGCGGCAAGACCGGGACGCTGTCCGGCGTGAACACCCTGGCGGGCGTGGTGCTGGACACCGACGGCCGGATGCTGGTGTTCGCGCTGATGTCGTCCGGTTCGGACCAGAACAAGGGCAGGGCGGCGCTCGACGTCGTCGCCGCGACCCTGCACAAATGCGGCTGCAGGTGAGCGACCGGAATCGGAGCGTGAGGAACTCGGGACGGAAACCGGTCTTCCAGCGGGTAGCGTCATAAGAGTGACTGAGGAAACGCCGACCAAGACACGTTCGATGGTCGACTGGTCCCTGGCCGCCTCGACGGGCGCCCTCCTGGTGCGTGGCGGTCCGGTGGTCGACCGCGAAGAGGCCGAAGAAGCCGTCGCCGAGCTACGTGACCTGACGAGCGAGGCCGAGGGGCACGTCCGCGAGCTGACCGGGCTCGGCCTCGACCTGCCGTTGCTGCCCGCCGAAGTCGTCGACAGGCCCGGTTGGGTCCGTTCCGCCGCGGCAGGGCTCGACGCGCTCACCGGTCGCGCGCTGCCGGAAGCGCAGGGCGGCCCGCTGGCGCCCGTGCTGGCCGGTGGCGCCGGTGTCCAGACCGGACTCGTGCTCGCCTTCCTGGCGTCCCGCGTGCTCGGGCAGTACGACCCGTTCGGCGGGCCGGACCGCACCGGGCAGCTGGTGCTCGTCGCGCCGAACGTCGTCGCCGCCCAGCGCGCGATGGACGTGCCGGGGCACGACTTCCGGCTGTGGGTCTGCCTGCACGAATGCACCCACCGGCTGCAGTTCACCGCGGTCACCTGGCTGCGCGACTACTTCGCCGACGAGGTCGAGCGCCTGATCGGCGGGCTCGCCGGCCGGGACGCGGACGGGCTGAGCGATCTGGTCGGCCGCCTGCCGGACACCATCAAGCAGATCGGCAAGGGCAAGGCGGGCGGGGCCGGTCTCGCCGAACTCCTGCAGTCGCCGGGCGAACGCGCGGTGTTCGACCGGCTGCTCGCCCTTTCCACCCTGTTGGAGGGGCACGCCGACTTCGTGATGGACGCCGTCGGGCCGCAGGTGGTGCCGAGCGTCGAGCTGATCCGGTCGCGGTTCACCGCCCGGCGCAAGGGCGGCGGCCTGATCGACCGCGTGCTGCGCAGCCTGCTCGGCGTGGACGCGAAGCTGCGCCAGTACGAACAGGGCGCGAAGTTCACCAAGCACGTCGTCGACGCCGTCGGCATGGACGGTTTCAACGCCGTGTGGACGTCGCCGAACACGCTGCCGACCAGGGCCGAGATCGGCGATCCGGCGGCCTGGGTGCGGCGCCTGCACGGGTGAGCGGACCCGATCCGGCGATCGCGGCCGTGCGGACGGCCGTACGGGAGTTCCTCGCGTCGGCAAACCCGCGTGACGAGGTGTACGTCGCGGTCTCCGGCGGCGCGGACTCCCTGGCGCTGACCGAAGCCGCCGCGTTCACCGGCGGCCGCGCGGGGCTGAAGGTGCGCGCGCTCGTCGTCGACCACGGCCTTCAGGACGGTTCCGCCGAAACCGCCGCCCGGGCCGCGAGCACCGCGCGAGAGCTGGGCGCCGACACCGCCGAAGTCCTGAAGGTGCGCGTCGAGGGTGCGGGCGGACCGGAAGCCGCCGCCCGCCGGGCCCGCTACGGCGCCTTGCGCTCGGCGCTGCCGGACGGACACGGCCTCGTCCTGCTCGGCCACACCCTCGACGACCAGGCCGAAACCGTCTTGCTCGGCCTCGGCCGGGGTTCCGGCCCGCGCTCGCTGGCCGGGATGCGGCCGCTCGACCCGCCATGGGGACGGCCGCTGCTCGGCGTCACCCGCGCCACCACTCGGCTGGCTTGCGCGGCGCTCGGCGTCGACCCGTGGCAGGACCCGCACAACGAGGATCCGCGGTTCACCCGTGTCCGGTTACGGACGGAAGTACTGCCCCTTCTGGAGGAGGTGCTGTCCGGCGGTGTCGCGGCCTCGCTCGCCCGCACGGCGGCGCAACTGCGCGAGGACACCGAGGCGTTGGACACACTCGCCGCCGACGTGCACCTGAGGGCTTTCACCGGCGAAGGGCTCGACGTCGCGGTGCTCGCCACCGAACCGCCCGCCCTGCGTCGACGCGTCCTCCGCAGGTGGCTGCTGGACTCCGGGGTCCGCGAGCTCACCGACGCCCATCTGCGTTCGGTCGACGCGCTCGTGGGGAACTGGCGGGGTCAGGGCGGGGTCTGGCTACCCGGCGACTTGGTGGCGAAGCGGGCGCATGGCAGGCTCATGCTCGAAACACCCCAGTCCACCACCTAGAGGGGAACGTCCTGTGTACGAAGGCGAGATCGCCTCCGTGCTCGTCACCGAGCAGCAGATCAACGACAAGATCGCCGAGCTGGCCGCACAGGTCGCCGCGGACTACCCGGCCGACGGCCCCGGCTCCGGGCAGGGAGACCTCCTGCTCGTCGGCGTGCTCAAGGGCGCGGTGATGTTCATGACCGACTTCGCCAGGGCTCTCCCTCTTCCCTCCCAGCTCGAGTTCATGGCGGTCTCCTCCTACGGCTCGGCGACGTCGTCGTCCGGCGTGGTGCGGATCCTCAAGGACCTCGACCGCGACATCGCCGGCCGCGACGTGCTCATCGTCGAGGACATCGTCGATTCCGGGCTGACCCTGTCCTGGCTGCTGAAGAACCTCGCGAGCCGGAACCCGGCGTCGCTGGAGGTCGTCTCGCTCCTGCGCAAGCCGGAGGCGGTCAAGGTCGACGTACCGGTCAAGTACATCGGGTTCGACATCCCTAACGAATTCGTAGTCGGATACGGCCTGGACTACGCGGAGCGTTACCGGGACCTGCCCTACATCGGCACCCTGGATCCGCACGTCTACACGTCCTGAGAACCGCTTGCCCGTTCGTGGGGAAATGCGGAACCCTGAGCGCGGAGAACGCGTCATAGGCTGCGATCAAGTGCGTTAACCTATGCGAAGACCTTTGCCACGAAGCCGTCGTGGCCTGGCCCGGGGGAAACGGAGAGAGCTCAGATGGGGAACAGCAGCCTGGCGGACGCGAACGCGTTCAAGAACGCCGCGGCTCAGGGGCAGGTCGGGATCGACCCGGACGCGGCCCAGACCGCACTGAACAAGATCCGCACCGGCAAGGACGCCGTCGAAGCGCTGCTCCACAGCGCCGGCGACCTCGGACAGGCGCCGAAGCTGGGCAACAACCCGGTCGGCAACGCGATCGCGGCGAAGGTCGCGAACCGGGCCGACGGCGGCGGCGACTCCTACACCGCCGCCCTCCAGAACCTTTACCAGCAGTACGAGGCGGCCGAGTCCGGCATCGTCACCGCGATGGCCCGTTACCACGAGATCGACCAGGCCGCGGCCGAGCCGTTCCGGAACGTCTGAGGGGGAGTCAGAAAGCCATGCCACCGAAGCACAGCGCCGACTCTTACGGCGAGAGCAGCACCAGCAGCACCCCGGTCCAGCTCGGCGACAACTCGGAAGCCGCGAACATCGTGTCGTCCGCGCGAGGCCGTTCCGACGGCTTCGACATCGGCGCCGACCGCGCCATCACGAACCCGCCGAACTGGGAGAGCGCGCCGAGCAGCCAGGACCTGTGGAACCAGGCCAACCTCGGCAACGACCCCAGCACCGCGACCGCGATCAGCCAGTCCTGGGGCTCGCACGGCAGCAAGCTGAGCCAGGCGTCGAACGACCTCTACAACGCGATCTCCGAACTGGGCGCCGCCTGGATCGGGCAGGGCGCGGCGGCCGCGCAGGGTTCGCTGGTCGCCATCGCGAACTCGGGTTCGCAGGCCTCCGAGGCGGCGCACACGATGTCGGACAGGCTGCAGAAGCAGGCCGACGCCGCCACCAAGGTCAAGCTCATGCCGAAGCCGACCGACTACAGCCCCGAGAAGGCCATGGGCCAGGCGCTGGCGGCGGGCCCGGTCGGCATGATCACCGACCAGAAGCCCCTCGCCGACCAGGACAAGGAAGTGCGGGCGGAGCAGGCCAGGTTCCTCGAGGCCTACACCAAGGAGATGAGCGAGGTCGACAGCTCGACCCCGAGCTTCGGCCCCGAATCCCTCGGCATGAAGCCGACCGCCACGCACAACAGCGCTTCGTTCAGCGGTGTCGGCAACATCGCCGGCGGCGGCCTCAATTCCGGCGCCGTCTCCGGCACCCCCGTCCTCGCCGGCACGCACGGCTACGGCGGCGCGCAGGGCAGCGGCGCGGCTCCGATCCACGCCGGTCCGGACTCGGGTGTGTTCTCGCAGGCCGGCTACAACCCCGCCGCGGGCAACCTGCCGGCTTCCGGTGTCGCGCCGGGTGCCGGCGTCGCCTCCGGCGCGGGTGCCCCGATGACCCCGCACGCCCCGGCGAGCGGCGGCAACGGACTCGGCCAGGCCCTCACCGCGGCCGGTCTCGGCGGCGCTCTCGGCTACGCGGGCGCCAAGACGCTCGGACAGGGCAACAAGTCCGGCGCCAAGGACACCGACAGCACCGACGCCGCGGCCACCGAGAAGGGCGGGCCCGCGCAGAGCGCGGCGTCCCAGGCCGTGCCGCAGCAGGGGATCGTGTCCTCCAGCGGCACCATCGGTGGTGGCGCCACCCCGCCGATGCAGGGCATGGGCGGCGGCATGGGCATGGGCGCCCACGGCGCGCAGGCCGAGCAGGAAGAGGAGCACACGCACGCGTCGTTCCTCATCGAGCCGGACCCGGACGACGCCTTCGGCGCCAACGAGGCGACCCCGCCGCCGGTCATCGGCGCCTGGACCGAAGACGACGAACGCTAGAACGGTTTTCACCGGGCGCGCGGCCGATCGGCCGCGCGCCCGCTGACTTGTTTGGGGGCGGATGATGGCGAACGGTGAACTGCTCACCCCGGTCGAGCTGGACTTCCTCTGGGAGAGCGCGAACGCCGGAGAGCTGCCGTACCCGCTACGGCTCCGCTCGCACGGGGCGACCATGGACGAGCGCGGCGCCCTGCGCACGCAGACGCTCCAGTCGCTGAACCAGCGCCGCCTCGCCGACGAGCGCGGACGCCCCGAGCCGCATATCGAGGACTACTTCGGTGTCCTCGCGAGGCCGGACCTGAGCCTGGACTGCGTCCAGCTCAACAATCCCAACACCGAACCGCTGCTCGCGGTCGCGTCCGTGCTCGGCGGCCAAGGCCTGCTGACGGTGCAGGACCCGCGCGGTTTCCACTTCCACCCCATCGCCCCGGACGGCCTCGCGAGCGCGATCGTCTCCCTCCTGCCGCCGGGGACCCGCGGCACGGAGAAGTCGATCACCCTCCCGCTGGACGGGCTCGTCGGCGCTTCGGGGGCGGACTTCCTCCAGCGTCGCCAGCCGCAGATCGACGGCACGGCGACGTCCGACGAGGACCGCAAGGCCCTGTCGCGGCTTCAAGCCCAGCCGCGGCTTCGCGGTGGCCAGTTCGGCGCGAACGCGCGCAGCAAGCACGGCACGCGGAGCCGGTCTTCGGTGCTGAGCTGGTTCGACACGCAGTCCGGCCGGTACTTCACCCAGGCCACCCGCGGTGCCGACGGACGGGACTGGATCACCATCGCGCCCGCGGATCCGGCGACGTTGCGGCACCGGCTCACGGAGATGCTGGGGAAGATCGCTTCCGAAGCGTCTCTCGCGCGCTGACCGGCCCCCTCACGCCCGTGCCATGAAAGGTCCTTTCCTTGCAAAATTTGCAAGGAAAGGACCTTTCATGGCGTTCGACCCGGGCACTTACCGCATCCGGACGACGACTGTCGTACCCCTTCGCTATCGTGAACCCGCTGGGCGTCCCGAGGCCCAGAAGCCGAGGTGCCGGGAGGGCACGGAGCAATGCACCAGGAACATTTCACGCCGATGGCGTTCGACTTCCTCTGGGAGTCCGCCGAGCTCGGCGACCTGCCGTACCCGCTGCGCGTCCGGTCGCACGGCGCGACCGAGCTCGAGCGGCGGGCGCTGCGCCAGCGTGTCGACAACGAACTCCAGGCCCGCGGCATCCGAGACGGCCGGGGCCGGCTGGACCGCAAGATCGAGGACTGGCTGTACCTCCTCGCCCGCGGTTCGCTGACCATCGACGCGCTGCACATCCCCGATTTCCAGGCCCCGACGATCGCCGTGCTCGGCGCCACCGACGGCCGCGACGCGGTGATCGCGATCCAGGACCAGTCCGGGATCTGGCTGCGTGAGGCACCCGCCGACGGGCTCCCGACCGCGGTCGTCGACCTGCTGCCCCCGGGGCAGCGCGGTTCGGAGGCGTCCATCACGCTGCCGATCGACGACGCCCGCCGCACGGAGCCGATCCGCGCCGCCATCAACGCGACGAAGCAGTCCGAAGAGCCCGAAGCGGCGAAGGCCCGTCGCAAGGACAAGCCGCGCGTCTCGCTCAGCGAACGCATCACCGCGGACCCGCGCGAGGCGTTCGGCAAGCTCACCGGCCAGCCGAGGCTCCGCGGCGGTCAGCTCGCAGCGAACAGCCGGTCCCACGTCGGCGCCAAACAGCGATCCCGCGTCCTCGGCTGGTTCGACACCGCCAGCGGCCGCTATCTCAGCACGTCACAGGCCGGTCCGGACGGCCGCGAATGGGTCACCGTCTCACCCGCGGACGTCAAGACACTCCGGATGAGGCTGGGTGAAATGGCCGCCGGTGTGGCGGTCGACACACGTTGAGACCCGGCTCCGGGAACCCTCGCGCGGCGTCCGCCGTTTACGTCCGAGAGGCTCACCACCCTCATCCGTCCAGGCGGGCGGTATCCTGAGGGGCGGGTGTCGGAGCACCATGGGTCGTCAAGATCGTGATGGCGGGTATCACAGGAGCCGCCCAACCAGGAAGGGTCGAGGCCACCAGGGCCGAGTCGTATGAACCGGAAGAGCGTGCTCAGGAACCCAGTGCTCTGGATTCTCGCGGCGGTACTGGCGTTTCTCGCATACAACACGATCTTCGACAGTGATCGTGGCTACACCCAGGTGCCGATCTCGATCGCGAACCAGCAGATCACCGCGAACAACGTCAAGGAAGCCTCGCAAGAGGACAAGGAGCAGCAGATCAAGCTGCTGCTGAACAAGAAGATCGAGGTCGACGGCCAGCAGGTCGACCAGATCATCGCGCAGTACCCGGCGAACGTCGCGGGCACCATCTACGGCCAGCTCATCGGCCTCAAGAGCGGTGACAACCCGGTCAAGTTCACCACCAAGGTCACCCAGCAGAACGTCCTCACCCAGATCCTGATCTTCGCCATCCCCTTGGCGCTGGTGCTGGGCCTGCTGATGTGGATGATGAACAACGCCCAGGGCGGCGGGAACCGCGTCCTCAACTTCGGCAAGTCGAAGGCCAAACAGCTCAACAAGGACATGCCCAAGACGACCTTCGGGGACGTCGCGGGCGCCGACGAGGCCGTCGAAGAGCTGTACGAGATCAAGGACTTCCTGCAGAACCCGGCGCGCTACCAGGCGCTCGGCGCGAAGATCCCCAAGGGCGTGCTGCTCTACGGGCCGCCCGGTACCGGTAAGACGCTGCTCGCGCGAGCCGTCGCCGGCGAGGCGGGCGTGCCGTTCTACACGATCTCCGGTTCCGACTTCGTCGAGATGTTCGTCGGTGTCGGCGCCTCGCGAGTCCGCGACCTGTTCGAGCAGGCCAAGCAGAACGCACCCTGCATCATCTTCGTCGACGAGATCGACGCGGTCGGCCGCCAGCGCGGCGCCGGCCTCGGCGGCGGCCACGACGAACGTGAGCAGACGCTGAACCAGCTCCTCGTCGAGATGGACGGCTTCGACGCGCGCGGCGGCATCATCCTGATCGCCGCGACCAACCGTCCCGACATCCTCGACCCGGCGCTCCTGCGCCCCGGCCGCTTCGACCGCCAGATCCCGGTGTCCGCGCCGGACATGCGCGGGCGCAAGGCGATCCTCGAGGTGCACGCCAAGGGCAAGCCGATCGCGCAGGGCACCGACCTGAGCAGCCTCGCCAAGCGGACCGTCGGCATGTCCGGCGCCGACCTGGCGAACGTGCTCAACGAGGCCGCGCTGCTCACCGCCCGCCAGAACGGGCACGTGATCACCGACGCCGCGCTGGAGGAGTCCGTCGACCGCGTCGTCGGCGGCCCCGCCCGCAAGAGCCGGATCATCTCCGAGAAGGAGAAGAAGATCACGGCCTACCACGAGGGCGGGCACGCGCTCGCCGCGTGGGCGATGCCGGACATCGAGCCGGTCTACAAGCTGACCATCCTGCCGCGTGGGCGCACCGGCGGGCACGCCCTGCTCGTCCCGGAGGACGACAAGGAGTTGATGACCCGTTCGGAGATGATCGGGCGCCTGGTCTTCGCGATGGGCGGCCGGACGGCGGAGGAACTCGTCTTCCACGAGCCCACCACCGGTGCCTCCTCCGACATCGAGCAGGCGACGAAGATCGCCCGCGCGATGGTCACCGAATACGGCATGAGCGCCCGGCTCGGCGCCGTCAAGTACGGCCAGGAACAGGGCGACCCGTTCCTCGGCCGCTCGGCCGGTCGCCAGGCGGACTACTCGCTGGAGGTCGCGCACGAGATCGACGAGGAGGTGCGCAAGCTCATCGAGACCGCGCACACCGAGGCGTGGCACGTGCTGAGCACCTACCGCGACGTGCTGGACGAGCTGGTCATCGAGCTCCTCGAGAAGGAGACGCTGACCCGCAAGGACCTCGAGCGGATCTTCGCGACCGTCGAGAAGCGCCCGCACATCACCATCTTCAACGAGTTCGGCGACCGGAAGCCGTCCGACAAGCCGCCGATCAAGACCCCCGGCGAGCTGGCCATGGAGCGCGGCGAGCCGTGGCCCCCGCCGGAGGAGAAGAAGGAGCAGCCGGTGCTGCAGCCGGCGCCGACCCCGGTCGGCACCGCGCAGGGCGGCGGCGACCTTCCCGGCGGCCCGCCGTACACGCAGCCGGCCCCGCCGCCGGACCCGAACGCCAACCCGTACGCCCCTCCGCCGCCGGGCGCCTACCCCAACGGCGGTCGCCCCAACGGCGGGCCGAACGGCACCGGTCACTGGCCCCAGGCATATGGTGGGCAGCAGCCGGGCGGACCGGCAGGCGGTTACCAGGGTGGGCCCGTAGGCGGCCCGCCGAACTACGGGGCTCCTCCCGGATGGACCCCGGCGACCCAGCCGGGCGGCCAGCCGAACCAGCCCTGGCGTCCCGCCGAAGACCGCCCGCGCGACGGCTGGTTCGCTGACCAGCCCGGCGGTCAGCAGGACGAAGGACAGCAACGGCGTGACGACGGACAGGACGACACCAAGCGATAACGGCGACCGCCCGGTCTTCGACCAGGACCGGGCCGAGAAAGCCGTACGCGAACTCCTGCTCGCCTGTGGTGAGGACCCGGACCGGGACGGTCTCTTGGAGACCCCGGCCCGGGTCGCTCGCGCTTACCGGGAAATGTTCGCCGGTCTCTACACCGAACCGGACCACGTCCTGGACCGCACGTTCGACGAGGCCCACGAAGAACTCGTGCTCGTGACCGACATCCCGATGTTCAGCACCTGTGTGCCGAGCAAGCAGACGGTGAACGCGGTCGGAGGCCGTAAGCAGGCGGCCGAGGTCGAAGTCGGTGACAAGCTGTGGACTCTGTCGGGTGGCAAGGTCGAGGAGACCACGGTCACCGAGATCAGCTCGCACCAGACTCGTGAGCTTGTCGAGGTCACGACCGCAGGCGGAAGTTTCAAGGTCACTCCTGACCATCCTTTGGCGACGCCCAAGGGCTGGGTGGAGGCCAAGGACGTCGAGGGTTCCTTCATCGAGTGGACCCACGCGCGCAAGCTTTGCCGGGATCGCTGGAAGCCGAAGTTCGGCTACGACTTCGGCTATGTCATCGGTGCGACCTGCTCGGACGGAACCGTCGCCGAGCGCTACGTCTCGCTGGTGGTGAACGACCGCGACTTCGCAAAAAAGTACGCCGAGTCGCTCTATCGTGCCTTCGGGATCGAGGCGAAACTCGAACCGGTCACGCGACCGTCGGGCTACCTTGAGCGCGATGTTCCGGGATTTCGGGTGCGAGTCGTCTCGTCGTTCCTCGCGGATCTGATGCGGCAGTACGTCGGTGGCGATGCCCACCATCAGCGACAGCGATTCCCCATGGTCGTGCTCAACGACCGAAGCACTTTCAACGGCTTTCTCGATGGCTACATCGACGGGGACGGCTGCGACGACAAACGACACCCGGGCCGCCTGATCACCAGCGCGAACATCCCTTTCCTCGAAGACTTGGCCACGATCATCGGAGCGAGGTTCACGCCGCGTAAGGCGCCTGCCTCAGTTCTCTACGTCGCTGACCGCTGGTTCGAGCGGCATGGCTTCCCCCAGGACGACTACACGACGGACCTCATCGAGTCGGACTACGTGGAGGTAGAGTCCGTCCGGCCGGTGAAAGCCACGGGAACCAAGCCCTACACGGTGTACAGCTTCAAATGCGAACCCCACCCGACCTTCCTGATCGCCGGGCACCTGACGCACAACTGTGAACACCATTTGCTTTCATTCCACGGCGTTGCTCACATCGGGTACATCCCCAACGAGCACGGCAAGGTCACCGGCCTGTCCAAACTGGCCCGCCTCGTCGACCTCTACGCCAAGCGTCCGCAGGTCCAGGAGCGGCTCACCTCCCAGGTCGCCGACGCGCTCATGCGCAAACTCGAACCCCGCGGCGCGATCGTCGTGGTCGAGGCCGAGCATCTCTGCATGGCCATGCGCGGTATCCGCAAACCCGGCGCCAGGACGACGACGTCCGCCGTGCGCGGGCTGCTGCAGTCTTCGGCGTCCTCGCGGGCGGAGGCGCTGGACCTGATCAAGGGCCGTCGATGACCGCCCTGCCCCGGCCCGGCCGGTGTGCGGTGATGGGCATCCTGAACGTCACCCCGGATTCCTTTTCGGACGGTGGCCGCTACCTCGGCGTCGAGCAGGCACTGGAGCACGCGCACGAGATGTGGGCGCGCGGCGCGGATCTGATCGACGTCGGCGGGGAGTCGACGCGGCCGGGAGCGTCCCGGGTGGACGCCGAGACCGAGATTTCCCGGATCATGCCGGTGATCCGCACGCTCGCCGCCGACGGCGTCGCGATGTCCGTGGACACCACCCGCGCCGAGGTCGCCCTCGCCGCCGTCGAGGCCGGCGCTTCCGTGATCAACGACGTCTCCGGTGGGCTGGCCGATCCGAACATGGCGAAGGTCGCCGCCGAGACCGGTGTCCCGTATGTGCTGATGCACTGGCGC
The DNA here is from genome assembly GCF_000732925.1 of Amycolatopsis japonica. Lineage (NCBI taxonomy): Bacteria > Bacillati > Actinomycetota > Actinomycetes > Pseudonocardiales > Pseudonocardiaceae > Amycolatopsis > Amycolatopsis japonica. The sequence continues at coordinate 8,344,583 of NZ_CP008953.1, read as the reverse complement.
GGGCACAGCAAGGACATGAACGCGCTGGCGTCCTATGAGGACGTCGTCGCGGACGTGCGCGCCGAGCTGCTGTCCCGAGTGGACGAAGCACTCGCCGCGGGCGTCGACCGCGGCGCGATCGTGCTCGATCCCGGGCTGGGTTTCGCGAAGAACGCCGAGCACGACTGGGCGTTGTTGAACGGCCTGGATTCCTTTCTGTCACTGGGTTTCCCGGTCCTCGTCGGCGCGTCGCGCAAACGGTTCCTCGGGCGCCTGTTGTCCGGAAAGGACGGAAAGCCCGCCCCGCCGGACGGTCGCGAGAACGCGACCGCGGCCGTGTCCGCGCTCGCCGCGGCGGCCGGAGCCTGGGGTGTGCGGGTGCACGAGGTCGGCGCGAGTATCGACGCCGTGACCGTCGCGGCGGCTTGGCGGAAGGGGAGTCCTGTTGTCTGACCGGATCACGTTGACCGGATTGAGGGTCTTCGGCAGGCACGGGGTCTTCGACCACGAGAAGCGGGACGGACAGGAGTTCGTCGTCGACATCGTGGTGTGGCTGGACCTCGGCCCGGCCGCCGCGTCCGACGACCTGACCAAGACGCTGCACTACGGCGAACTGGCGGAGCTCGCCGCCGGGATCGTGGCGGGCGAGCCGTACGACCTCATCGAGAGTGTCGCCGGGAAGATCGCCGACGAGGTGCTGCGCGACGAGCGGCTGACCGCCGTCGAGGTGACGGTGCACAAGCCTTCCGCCCCGATCCCGCTGAACTTCGACGACGTCGCCGTGACGGTGCGGCGGGAGCGATGAGCCGCGCGCTGCTCTCGCTCGGTTCCAACCTGGGTGACCGGCTCGCGTACCTCCGGTCCGCCGTCGACGCGGTCCGGCCCTCGGTCGTCGCGGTGTCGTCGGTTTACGAGACCAAGGCTTGGGGCGTCGAGGACCAGCCGGACTTCCTCAACGCCGTCGTCCTGGTCGACGACCCGGCGCGCGATCACTGGGATTGGCTGCGCACCGGGCAGGCCGCCGAGCAAGCGGCGGAGCGCGTGCGCGAACTCCGGTGGGGTCCGCGCACGCTGGATGTCGACATAGTGGCCGTGGACGGGGTGCGCTCCGACGACCCCCAGTTGGTGCTGCCGCATCCCGGCACGCCGGAGCGCGCGAGCGTGCTGATCCCCTGGCTGGAGATCGAGCCCGACGCGGTGCTTCCCGGCCACGGTCCCGTCGCCGGCCTCCTCGCCGCCCGCCCCGCCTCGGACCGCGACTCCGTCCGCCTCACGCATTTCGTCCTCTGAATGCGGTAGTTCGTGATGCGAACCACCGCATCCAGAGGACTAAACGCCCCCCGAGGTTGCGAAAGTGGCTTTCGCAACGCACCCTCGCGACCCAGTCGACCACTGCATCCAGAGGACGAAACGCGGGGCGGGTAGCGGGTGGTAGCAAAGGTCCCTTGCTACCTCAGCGCGGAGCGCAGGGCCGCGATGATCCACTCCGCCTGCCGCATCTGCGAGGGGAACGACGGCCAGCCGTTCATCTTCCCCATCAGCAGCCAGTACCGCTCGGCCCGCGGGTCGGAGCTGATCGCCATCCCGTCGGCGAGCCGCTTCCGCCAGGCGGGGTCGTGCGGGTCACGGCCGTTGCGCGAAGACTGCGTGAAGATCGTCTCCGCCAGTTCCCGGCCTTCGGGCGAGTCCGGTGCGAGGCCGGCTTCGAGGGCTTCGGTCGCCTTCGCGCTCCACGCCATCCACAGCTCCTGCTGCTTCGCGCCGAAGTCCGCCCCGTCCTCCTTCCGGAGCTGCGAGTGCCACTCGCTCATCCGGCGGATGGACGCGCGGAACTCTTCGTCCTGCACGAGTTCGGCGAACTCGATCCACGCCTCCAGCTGCTCGGGCGTCGGGTCGGCGGGCAGTTCCGGTTTCGCCGAGACCATCCGCTCGTAGAACTCCGGATCCAGCTCGAGCCCTTCGACCATGTCCGCCCAGAACTCGTCGAGCAAACGTTTGCGGTCTTCGTCCGACATCGACGCGAGTTTGTTCATCAGTTCGACCTCCTCCAGTGGTGAGTCCCGTTTGGCCACCGCTCGCAGGACCGCGCGGCGCAGCTCCAGCCGCCGGATCTGCTCGTCCAGGGCGGCGACGTGCTGGACCGCGAGGTCCCCGATGGTCGCTTCCCTGGTCAGCGCCCGCTCCACGTCCGCGAGGCCCAGCCCGAGTTCCCGCAGAGTCCGGACCAGCTCCAGGCGCGCCATCGCGGTGGCGTCGTAGAGGCGGTAGCCCGAATCGGTGCGGTCGGTCGGGGGCAGGAGCCCTTCGTCGGAGTAGAAGCGGATGGTCTTCACCGGCAGGCCGGTCCGTTTGGCCAGCTCCCCGATGGTGAAAACCGCTGCGGTGCCCATATGCTTCATCGTCGACTCTCCAGTTGGTGGAGAGTCAAGCCTGCCAGGTAGCGTTGGACCATGCACTTCACCCGGCCACGCGAGCTGGCGGTGGCCGGCCTCCTGGGATTGGTCCTGGCCTATCTGCTCTTCCAGGTCGCCTACGGATCCATCCCCGCGCTTCCGCTCTTCGCCGGAATCACGTTGCTCGTCCTCGCGCTCTGCGAGGTCGTGCTCGCCTTCATCATCCGTGCGCGGATCAAGAGCAACCGCGTGCTCGCCGCGATCTCCGTCGCCCGATCGGTGGCCCTCGCGAAGGCCTCTTCGCTCGCCGGATCCGTCATGACGGGGGTGTGGCTGGCGGCTTTCGCGTATCTTTTTCCGCGACGTGACGAACTCCTCGCGGCGAGCGGTGATCTCCGCTCGGCGACGGTCGGGATCGTCAGCTCGGTGGCGCTGGTAGCTGCGGCTTTATGGCTCGAACACTGCTGCCGGACCCCCGAGGGCGGCGATCGGGAGCGCGATCCCGAGCCGACCGGTTAACGCTCGAGAGCCACCGCTCGAAGTACCGACTAGGTCTCGTTCGGATTACTAGAAGGTACGGTGTTGGGCATGACCGGGGTGGGTGACGACTCGCGCGGCCGCCTTGCGGGTAGGCCGTGGCTTGTCGTCGGCTTGGTTCTCGCCGTCGGCGCGACTCTCGCATTGGTGCTTTCCGACGACCTCCGCTACTTGCGTTTGGGGATCGTCGCGGCGCTGTGGGCCGCCTTGATCGGTGCGTTCCTCGCGGTCCGCTACCGCAAGCACGTGTCGCAGAGCGAGGACGCCGTCGCCGAGGCACAGGCCGTCTACGAGCTGGAGCTGGAACGCGAGATCGCCGCCCGCCGCGAGTTCGAGCTGGAGATCGAGGCGGAGACCAGGCAGGCCGCCGAGAGCCGCTCTCACGACGAGCTCGAAGCGCTCAGAGCCGAGGTGAGCGCCCTGCGTGAAAGCCTCCAGTCGCTCTTCGGCGGTGAGGTGCTCCTCGAACGCGTCGCGCTCACCGCGCAGGCCACCCGGATGCGGTCCCTCGACAACAAGCAGCTGATGAGCGCGGGGTCCGAGAACGGCAACGGCAAACCCCAGCTCATGGCGGCCAAGAGCACCACGATCGACGTCGACGAGCGTGAACGCGAGCGCGAGCGCCCGACCGAGATGATCGACCGCGTCCTCGAACCCGCTTCCGCGCGGGCGGGCACGCCGCCCGCCGCCCGCCGCAAACCGGCGAACGGCCAGGTCAACGGCACCAACGGGTACGGGCAGAGCAATCAGGTCCAGCGGCCGAAGCCGGTCGACGAGTCGACTCGCCGCAGTATGCGCAAGGCGGATGCCCGCGCCTCGAAAGCGGCCGAGGCGCTCGCCGCCGAAGCCGCTCGCCGCGAGCGGATGGAGATGTCGAACCCCGGCATGTCGCCCGCCGAGGTCTCCCGGCCGATGCCGAGGGTCGAGGCCCAGCGCAAGACCCCGCCGCCGGTGACGCCCGCCGAGGTGTCCCGCCCGTCGATGCCCGGGGTGTCGCGTGCCGAGGTCTCGCAGCCGTCGATGCCCACCATCGCCCGGCAGCCCCAGCGGCCGGAGCCCCCGCGCAACGAACCGCCCCGCCGCCCGCAGCAGTCTTCGCTGCAGCAGCGGCTCGACGCCGGCACAGTGCAGCGTCCTCCCGCGACGCGGCCCGAGGAGCAGACCCGGAAGCAGACGCCGCCGGTGAAGCCCCCGGCGCAGGCGAAGCCGGTGAAGAAGGTCGAGCCGGACCGTCCCCGGCCGAACCGCGAGCTCGGCCTGACCCGCCCCGGGATGAAGCCCGTCGAGCGGCCGCGTCCGGCCGGTGGCACGCCGCCGCCCGCGAACAAGCCCGCCACGCCGGAGCCGATGGAGGCCACCGGCGAGTGGAAGCCGTCGTGGACGCAGGAGCGCCCGGTCTCCGATCTGAGCGCCGCGTTCCCCCGGAAGGACGACTTCCAGGACCGGTTGCGGCCCACGCCGCCTGCCAAGCCGCAGCCCGCGGCCGCGTCGCGTCCGGAACCTCGCCCCGAGCCGCGTCCGGAGCCGCGTCGCGACCCGGAGCCGCCGACCCCGCTGTCGATCCCGGCCGTGTCCGAGCCGCCTCGCCGGGCCGAGCCCGTGCGGCAGCCGGAGCCCGAACCGGTGCGCCGTCCGGCGGCCGAGGCGCCGTCGCGGCACGGATCCCCGGCCGCGGAGGAGCCGCCCGCGGTCAACCCGACGCTGCCCGAAGAGATCCGGCTGGCGCAGAACGGTGGCGGCGGACGCCGTCGCCGGGCCGCCGAGGACTCCTCGGTCTCGATCACCCCGGCCCCGAACGTCCCGGAGCCCACCGGAGGCGGCCGTCGCCGTCGTCCGGACGGGGAGCCCCCGGCCTGGCAGAGCACCGAGTCCACCGGCGGCCGTCATGGCGGCAGGCGGGCGAAGCCGGACGACGAGGCGCCGTCCCGGAACGGGTCGTCGCACAGCCGTCCGGAGACCTCCGACGCGGGCTCCCACGCCTCCGGCCGATCGGTGATGGACCTGCTCGCCGCCAACGGCGCGAACGAATCCACTCCGCGGCGCAGGCGGCGTGCGGAGGACTGAGCCCGTACCGACGGTAGGGTGACCCGCTGTGAGCGAGCCTTCCTCCCCGGCGCCCGGTCTCGACCGGCCCCGCCGGTCTCGGTCGATCACCGTGCTGCTGCCGGTGCTCGGGTTGATCGCCGTCGCGCTGTGCGGGTTGTTCGTCTTCGGCACGGTGACCGAAAAGGTGGGCCCGCTCGCGGTGGGGATCGGTGTGCTCGCGGCGCTGGTCCCGGTCGCCGTGGTGGTCACCGCGTTCCTGTGGGTCGACCGCTGGGAGCCGGAACCGCCGAAGCTCCTGCTGCTGGCCTTCGTCTGGGGCGCGTGCGTCGCGACGATCATCGCGTTGCTGCTCAACAGCGGCGCCGAGGCCGTCGGTGACCTGCTGCTCGGTACGGGCGTCGGCGGCAAGATCAGCGGGCTGGTCTCCGCGCCGCTGGTCGAGGAGGCCGCGAAGGCCGTTTTCATCCTGTTGCTGTGGTGGCGTCGCCCGAGCGAGTTCGACGGCGTCGTGGACGGCATCGTCTACGCCGGGTTCACCGCGGCGGGCTTCGCCTTCACCGAGAACATCTATTACTTCGGCCGCGCGTTCGCCGAGCACGGCTTCGGCGACGGCACGAGCGCCGGTGTGCTCGCGGCGTTCTTCCTGCGTGGTGTGCTCTCGCCGTTCACGCATCCGCTGTTCGCCGTGATGACCGGGATCGGCCTCGGGGTCGCCGCGAGCAGCAAGGTCCGCTCGCTGCGGATCCTGGCGCCGATCGGCGGCTACCTCGTCGCCGTCCTGTTGCACGCGCTGTGGAACGGCGCCGCGCTGCTCGGCGGCGCCAAGACCTTCCTGAACGTCTACTTCCTGATCATGGTGCCGCTGTTCATCGGCGTCTTCTCGGTGGTGGTCATGCAGCGGCGCCGCGAGCAGCGGATCGTCGCCGCGGCCCTGCCGATGATGGTCGACGCCCGCTGGATCGCCCCGTCGGAGGTGTCGCTGCTGGCCAGCCTCTCCGGACGGCGGTCGTGGCGGAAACAGGCCCGGAAGCAGTCGGGGCGGGAGGCGGCGAAGGCCGTCGGCCGCTACCAGGCCAGCGTGACCGAGCTCGCGTTCCTGCGGCGCGGCCCGAAGCTCACCGACGAGGCGAAACAGCGGCAGAGTGAACTGTTGCGGGTGCTCAAGACGTCACGGGCCGAGGCCGTCCGGCTCGCCGACGGCGCGCCGCGCGGGTGACCACGGTCAGGTGAAGCTGGTCACGAGCGCCGGGTCAGACCCGGGGCGGAGGGTTACCCTCGCGCCGTCGTCTGGTACCCGCGACCGCAGAGCGGGACTGGAACGAGTTGAGGAGTTTTCGACCATGAGCGTCCCCTGGCGCACGCCATGATGAGGCCCGCTCGCTTGGCCGTGGGCGTCGTTTCCGCAGGTCGCGTCGGCAGTGTCGTAGGCGCGGCGCTCACCAGGGCCGGGCACACGGTCGTCGCCGCTTCGGGCCTTTCCAACGCTTCGGTGCGCCGGGCGGAGCAGCTGCTCCCCGACGTGCCGCTCCTGCCGCCCGACGAGGTCGCTCGCCGGGCCGACCTGGTCCTGCTGGCCCTGCCCGACGACGCGCTCGCCGGGATGGTGCGCGGTTTCGTCGCCACCGGTTCGCTGCGCCCGGGACAGATCGTCGTGCACACCTCCGGGTCGCACGGCATCGACGTCCTCGCGCCCGCCGCCGAGGCGGGCGCGCTGCCGCTGGCGCTGCACCCCGTGATGACCTTCACCGGCCGTCCCGAAGACCTCGACAGGCTCGCCGCCTGCAGTTTCGGCGTCACGGCGGCGGAGGGTGACGAGGCGGCGTGGAACGTCGGCGAGGCGTTGACCGTGGAGATGGGCGCGGAGCCCGTCCGGGTCCCCGACGAAGCGCGAGCGCTCTATCACGCGGCGTTGGCGCACGGTGCGAACCACCTGATGGCGCTGGTCGCCGACTGCGCGGAACTGTTGCGGGAGGCGGGAATCGCCCAGCCCGAACGCCTGGTGGCTCCGTTGTTGTCGGCGGCGTTGGATAATGTTCTGCGACACGGGGACCGCGCACTGACCGGGCCGGTGGCCCGTGGTGATCTCGGCACCGTGCGCAAGCATCTCGCGGTGCTGGCCGAACGTGGCCCCGACATCGCCCCGAGCTATCGCGCGCTGGCCAAGCGCACGCTGGCGCGCGGCGACGCCGCCGGGCTCTTGGACGCCTCGGCCGCCGCCGAGCTCACCGAACTCCTCAGTGACCCCGCCGAAGGGCAGCAAAACCAGTGACCACACCGAAATTCGCCCGAGGCACGCTGCACACCTTCCAGCCGCCGGAGCAGGTCAGCCAGGTGACGCGTGCGCTGCACGGCGTCGGCCGCAAGGTCGCGCTGGTGCCCACGATGGGCGCACTGCACGCCGGTCACCGCGAGCTGATCCGCCGGGCGAAGCGGCTGCCGAACACGGTCGTCGCGACGTCGATCTTCGTGAACCCCCTGCAGTTCGGAGAGGGCGAGGACTTCGAGGCGTACCCGCGTCCGCTGGACAAGGACCTCGAGGTGCTGAAGGAGGACGGAGTCGAGCTGGGCTTCCTGCCCAAGGCGTCGGATCTGTATCCCGAAGGGGCCACCGTCACGGTGCATCCCGGCGCGCTCGGCGACGAGCTGGAAGGCGCGGTGCGGCCGGGGCATTTCGCTGGCGTGCTCACCGTGGTGGCGAAACTGTTCAACATCGTGCGGCCGGACTACGCCTTCTTCGGGGAGAAGGACTACCAGCAGCTGGTGCTGATCAAGAAGATGGTGCGCGATCTGAACTTCGACACCCGCGTCATCGGGGTGCCGACGGTCCGGGAGCGCGACGGGCTGGCGTTGTCCTCGCGGAACGTCTACCTGACTCCGGAACAGCGCGAGGACGCGATCGTGTTGTCGGCGGCGCTCACCGCGGGTGCCTTCGTCGGACGCGACGGCGCGGAAGCCGTGCTGGCGACCGCCAGGCAGACCCTCGCCGCGCGACCCGCGGTCGAGGTCGATTATCTGGAATTGAGGGGAACCGACCTCGGGCCCGCGCCCGTCGACGGTGAGGCGCGTCTGCTGATCGCGGCCAGGGTGGGGAGTACCCGGCTGATCGACAACGTCCCGGTGGTGCTCGGCGCGGCCGTGGACCATCCGGAACACGCGCCGGACGCAGGGGAATAGGGAGAGTCCACGATGTACCGCACGATGCTGAAATCGAAGATCCATAGGGCGACGGTCACCCAGGCCGATCTCCACTACGTCGGATCGGTGACCGTCGACGAGGACCTGATGGACGCGGCGGATCTGCTGCCGGGCGAACAGGTGTCCATTGTGGACGTCACCAATGGCGCGCGGCTCGAGACCTACGTGATCGCGGGCGAACGCGGCAGCGGGGTGCTCGGCATCAACGGCGCCGCGGCGCATCTGGTGCACCCCGGCGATCTGGTGATCCTGATTTCGTACGCGCAGATGGAGAACGCCGAGGCGGCCGCGTTCCGGCCGCGCGTCGTCTTCGTCGACGCGGACAACCGGATCGTCGAGAAGGGCGCCAACCCCGGGCACGCGCCGGAGGGCTCCGGCCTGTTGAGTGGCACCGTGACCCTGGCCGACGACGACACGATGACCTTCCCGGTCGCCGAAACCGCCGACGCCCGCCGTCTCGACGCGCTGCTGCACGCCGAAAGCTGAGTCCTTGCTGCTCACGATCGACGTCGGCAACACCAACATCGTTCTCGGGCTGTACTCGGGAAACGACCTGGCCGGTGACTGGCGGATGCGCACCGACGCGCGGATGACCGCCGACGAACTCGCGCTCACCATGCGCGGGCTCCTCGGCTCGCACGCGGACGCGGTCACCGGGATCAGCGCGCTGTCCACGGTTCCCGCCGTGCTGCGGGAGCTGCGCGTCATGCTTTCGCGGTACTACGCCAGGGTGCCGAAGATCGTCATCGAGCCGGGGGTGCGCACCGGCGTGCCGCTCCTGGTCGACAACCCCAAGGAAGTGGGCGCGGACCGGCTGGTGAACACCCTGGCCGCGCATCACCTGCACCCGTCCACCGCCTGTGTGGTGGTGGATTTCGGGACTTCGACCAATGTGGACGCCATCTCCGCCAAGGGCGAGTTCCTCGGCGGCGCGTTCGCGCCCGGTATCGAGATCTCGGTCGACGCGCTGGCCGCCCGGGCCGCGGCGCTGCGGAAGGTGGAGCTGGTGCCGCCGCGGTCGGTGATCGGGAAGAACACCGTGGAATGCCTGCAATCCGGCATCCTCTACGGTTTCGCGGGCCAGGTCGACGGCCTGGTGAAGCGGATCAAGCGCGAGCTCTCACCGGGCGGGGTGGATCCGGTCGCGGTGATCGCGACCGGCGGCCTCGCGCCCTTGGTGCTCGGCGAGTCCGAGACGATCACCGAGCACGCGCCCGATCTGACGCTCCTGGGCCTCCGGCTGGTCTACGAGCGCAACCACCGCGTTTAGTCCTCTGAATGCGGTCCTTGCGTGGGCAACTACCGCAATTAGAGGACTAAACGCGGCGGGAGGCGATCATCAGCACCCGCCGCGTCATCAGGTCCTGGTTCCGCAGCGTCTGTTCGAGGCTCGCCCGGAGCCGCGAAGGATCGTCGCCCGATTCCGCCGCCAGCTCCTCCAGCCGTTCGAGCGAAAGCTCCATGGTCCGCCGCTGCCGCGCCCGCCAGTCCGGTGTCTCCTCGTAGGCGAGGACGTCGAAGCCTGCCGCCTCCAGCAGCGGCCGGTGGTCGGCGACCTGGGGCGGCCGGTTCACCGGCTGCCCGTCGAAGTCCCAGGTCGTGACGAGCAGCCGCCCGCCCGGCGCGAGGATCCGTGCGAACTCCTCGCAGGCGCACCGCTTGTCGGGCGCGAACAGCAGCGCGTCGACGCTCATCACCGCGTCGAACGAGGCGTCCTCCAGGCCGGTGTCCTGGAAGTCGCCGATCCGGAAATCGGTCGCCTCGACGTCCATCGCCTCCGCCCGACGCCGTGCCGACGCCAGCGCCGTCGCCGCGATGTCGATGCCGGTGAGCGTCGCGTACGTGCGTGCGGCGACCCAAAGCCCGGGACCGCCGCGCCCGCAGCCGATGTCGGCGAGCCGCCCACCGGGCTCCAGATGCGCTTCGGCCGCGATGCGGCGCAGGTCGGTCCGGGTCACGAAGCTGTAGGTGTCCAGCTCGGCGGGGTATTCGTCGCCGTAGACCTCGGCCCAGATCCGCGCGGACACCGCCGACGCGGGGGCGCCGAACGTGGTCGTGAACGCCGCCTTCCAGTCGGTCATCGCTTACGCGCCCGGAAGACGGTGGTGGTGATCGGGAGATCGAATTCCCCGGCCGCGGTTTCCGGATTCCGGTCGAGGAATTCCCGCGCCGTGCGAAGTTTGGCTTCGCGTTCCTCCGCCGTGGCCACCAGCATGTGCGAATGGGTCGCGAGAGTGGCCACCAGGGTTTCCGCCGTCCTGGGTTGTTTGTGGCCGAACGTCTTCTTCTCGAACGGCTCGAGAGCCTCGTGTTGCGGCAGCGATTCGTAGTCGCTCAGCCAGCGCCTGCTCATCGAGGTCTTGATCAGCGCGTTCAACTCCGCCAGCCAGCCCGCCGACTCGTCGTCGTGGTTCCACAGCGCCGCAACGACTCCGCCCGGCCTCAGCACCCTGGCCATCTCCGGATAGGCCCGGTCGAGATCGAACCAGTGGACGGCCTGGCCCACCACGACGGCGTCCACGGATCCGTCCGGCAGCGGGATCTCCTCGGCGGTCCCGATGAGCGGGGTCACGGCGGGGAGTGTCCTGGTGAGCTCGGCGAGCATCTTCTCGTCCGGCTCGACGGCGGTGACCTCGACGCCCAGCGCCAGCAGTCCTTCGCTGACCTTGCCGGTCCCGGCCGCCAGGTCCAGGACCCGTTCCGGGGTTCCCGCCGCGCCGGCCAGCCCCCAGGCCAGTGCCTTTTCCGGATAGTCCGGCCGATGCGCGGCATAGTCGGCGGCCTTCGCGCCGAACGAGGCGGCGCGGCGTGCGTGCAGTTCGGGTTCGATGCCGGGAGTGGATGAGTTCACGCGCTCAAGGTTAATGGAGAGAAAACCGGCCGGTCCGGACCCGGAAAAGGTAATCCGGTTGGCGTAGGGAACCGGCGGGTTCGTACGCTGTGCGCCATGACTGAAATCCCCGCATCCGAGGGCGTGAGCCCCGACGAAGACCTGCCGGAACAGATGCGGGTGCGCCGGGACAAGCGCGACCGGATAATCGCGGAGGGTATCGATCCGTATCCGGTCGAGGTGCCCCGGACGCACTCGCTGGCCGAAGTGCGCGCGAAGCATTCCGGTCTTCCTGTCGACACCGCCACCGGCGACATCGTCGGTATCACCGGCCGGGTCATGTACATGCGCAATACCGGCAAACTGTGTTTCGCGAGTCTTCGTGAAGGCGACGGCACCGAGTTGCAGGCGATGCTCAGCCTCGCGAAGGTGGGCGAGGACGCGCTCGCGGCGTGGAAGTCCGATGTCGATCTCGGTGATCACGTATTCGTCTCCGGTGAGGTCATCACCTCCAAGCGCGGTGAGCTTTCCGTGATGGCCGACTCCTGGCGCATCACGTCGAAAGCATTGCGCCCGTTGCCCGTGGCGCACAAAGACCTGGCGGAGGAAACGCGGATCCGGCAGCGTTATGTCGATCTGATCGTGCGTCCCAAGGCGCGGGACGTGGTCCGTACCCGCGCCGGTGTGCTGCGTTCCCTGCGTGACTCGTTTCACGGCCGGGGATTCCTCGAGGTCGAGACCCCGATGCTGCAAACGCTGCACGGCGGTGCCGCGGCGCGGCCATTCGTCACGCATTCGAATGCCTTCGACCTCGATCTGTACCTGAGGATCGCGCCGGAGCTGTACCTCAAGCGTTGCGTGGTCGGCGGTATCGAGAAGGTCTTCGAGATCAACCGCAACTTCCGGAACGAGGGCAGCGACTCCTCGCACTCGCCGGAGTTCGCCATGCTCGAGTACTACGAAGCGTATGCGACCTATGACTCCAACGCGGTGATGACGCGGCAGCTCATCCAGGAGGCGGCGCAGAACGTTCTCGGCACTCAGGTGGTCACTCTCGCCGACGGTTCGGAGTACGACCTGTCCGGCGAGTGGACCACGCTCGGAATGTACGAGTCGTTGTCCGAGGCGTTGTCGGAAGAGGTCACTCCCGAGACGTCCGCGGACAAGCTGCGTTCCTATGCCGAAGCGCGAGAGCTGGAGCTCGACCCGAAGTTAGGCCACGGCAAACTCGTCGAAGAACTTTGGGAACATCTCGTCGGCGATCATCTCCACGAACCCACTTTTGTCCGTGATTTTCCGGTCGAGACATCCCCGCTGACCAGGCAACATCGCAGCAAGCCGGGGGTCGCCGAGAAGTGGGATCTGTACGTGCGCGGATTCGAACTGGCCACCGGATACTCCGAGCTGGTCGATCCCGTGGTAGAGCGTCAGCGTCTGGTGGAACAGGCTCGGCTGGGTGCGCAGGGTGATAGTGAGGCCATGAACCTGGATGAGGATTTCCTCCGCGCGCTGGAGTACGGAATGCCGCCGAGCGGTGGTGTCGGAATGGGGATCGACCGGTTGCTGATGGCGCTGACCGGCCTTGGTATCCGGGAGACCATCCTGTTCCCGCTCGTCCGCCCCGAATAACCCGTCCGCGTGAGAGATACCTCGATCGTTCTCGTAAACAAGATTTGCGTTATGAGTCGGTAGCGGGTATTAATGTCGCTAGACAAAGTCTTCTGTCCGGGGCATGCCCCGTACCAGATCATTCGTGTAAGCCCCCAGCAGGAGGAAACAGATGGCACAGAAGGTGCTCGTCTCGCTCGTCGACGACCTCGACGGCACTGAGGCGGAAGAGACCGTCGAGTTCGGTTTGGACGGTGTGAGCTACCAGATCGACCTTTCCGCGGAAAACGCGGAAGAGCTTCGTGACGCGCTGGCCCAGTATGTGGAGCACGCCCGTCGCGCGGGTGGCCGTAAGCGCACCGCCATTCGTCCGGTCGCCGGCGTGAAGGCCGCCGCCCGTCCCGCGACCGTGGACCGCGAGCAGAACCAGGCCATTCGCGCCTGGGCCCGCAAGAACGGCTTCCAGGTTTCCGACCGTGGACGTATCCCGTCCGAGGTCGTGGAGGCCTACCACAAGAAGAACTGAGGTCTTTCAGACCAGACGGCCGCCGGGAAACCTTTCCCGGCGGCTTTCTTGTTCTTGTACACGGTTCAAGCGGGCGTACTCGGTGGGCGCCCATCCGGTCACGGAGCGGAAATCCCGGGTGAAGTGCGCTTGGTCGCTATAGCCCAGCGTGAACGCCAGTTCCGCGTAGTCCGGCCGTTCCTCGGCAGCGATCCGTGCCGCCGCTTCGTTCAATCGGTATACCTGAATCGCCCATTTGGGGGCGGTGCCGACATGTTCGGCGAACAGGCGTTGCAGGCTTCGTTGAGACAGGCCCGTCCGGCTTGACAGCTCGGCGACCCGGGTAATGGACGGCTCGGCCGCGATTGTTTCCACCGCTTCGATGGCCGTCACGGCCGCGGCGGTGAGCACGGGGCGTTTCGCGAGGAGCAGTTCCTCCGCGGCACGGACCATTTCGAAGTCGTCCGTCGCATTCCGTACCGATTCCGTCACTCCTCCGGCGCCGGGGAAGAGATCGGTGAGCGGAACGGAACCGCCGGAGATCATCGAGACCGGACCGCCGAGGAATGCCCGGAATGCCCCAGGACGGAATCGCACGCCGATACCGTGGTCCGTGCCCTCGACGAGGTAGCGGAAAGGCCGTTTCCCCGGCCCGAACGCGCCGGCCGCGAGGCGGAAGAACGTGACGTTCACCGCGAGATTGGGCAAAACCGCCTGTTCCTCGCCCGGTCTGCCGCGCAGATCCCACCGCAGCACCCAGTGGTGGTCGACGTACGGGCGCAGTTCCGGCGAGGGCGGATGCCGGACGAGGCTGAACTTCGCCGCCCGCGCGTTGACGATCCCCGCCGGGATCCGGTGCCCGCTCACCGGATCAACCTAGCCGTGTCGCGTTTCTTCAAGACAGCGCGCGGGTCCCCGTGAACTCATGGCCTCATGTCCGAATACGCCACCCTGATCGCCCCCGCCGCCGCGGAGTTCACCGGAATCCTGCGCGGGATCGGCGAATCCGACCTCTCCGCCCGCACGCCGTGCGCCGAGTACGACGTCCGCGCGTTGCTGAACCACCTTCTCTACTGGGGTCCCTGGCTCGAGGCCGCCGGGAGCAAGACCGCACCGCCCGAAGTGTCCGTCGGTGAGGCCGAAGCGGGCCTCGTCGACGGCGAATGGCTCAATGCCATCGAGAAGCAGACCGCGCGGCTCGTGGACGTCTTCGGGACACCCGAAGCGTGGCAGGGCACGACGGCGCTCGGCACGGCGGAAATGCCGTCCTCGTTCGTCGGCGACATGGTGCTCGGCGAGTTCGTCTTCCACGGCTGGGACCTGGCGAAGGCGACCGGCCGCTCGCTCGACGTCGCACCCGAAGTGGCCGAAGCCGTCTTGGCGTCCGCCGCGGCGATGGGCGAACAGGCCCGGGCGATGAAGGTGTACGGGGAAGAAGTGCCCGTCGCGAAAGGCGCGACGACGTTCGAACGCGCTTTGGGCGCGACGGGGCGAAACCCCGGCTGGCTCCCTTAACGGACCCGCGGACAACCGCCGCATTCCGATTCCGCGGGAAGCAGATAGTTGTAACAGCAGCCTTCGCGGTTTCTCGTCCACTCGCGGCGTCCGTCGGCTCCCGATGTCAGCGTCAGCTTCGACGCGGACGTCAGCGGCGGGAACCGCGCTTCGAGTACCAGGGCGGCGTCCGCGACCCCGGCGCCCTCGGCCTCCGGGGTCCCGCCCAGCCGTCCCGCCGACCACAGCGCGTTGTCGAGCGCGTCTGTGGCGGCGGCCCACAACTGACGTCGCCCGAGCCTCGTCAGCGGGCCGTAGATGTCGATGAACCGGCTCGCGTGCGCGACGTAGCGGCCTCGCAGGACGGTCGCCAGCGCCCGCTCGTCCGGAGCCACGATGGCCTTCGGATGTGCCGAGCCAGGGTCGGTCGGCAGGCAGTGGAACCCGTCGCCGAGGACGGCCACGGAATCGGGATGGGGCCGGTCGGCGCCGATCCGGAACGCCAGCGCGGACGGCGCCAGCGAGGGGACGCGGCGCTCGTGATGGAGCAGCATCGCGCCGGCCAGGGCCGGGACGTGCAGGTACCAGGAAAGGATCCAGCTCGCCGGGGTCCGCTCGGGGATCGAGGCCGCCTCCGGATACGTCTCGGCGAGCCAGCCGGTGAGCCGCTCCCGCCAGCGCACGAGCCGGGCCGGTTCGCCGAGCAGGTCCCCGCAGCGGACCCAGCCCGGCTCGCCCTCCGGCACGTCCGCGCGGAGCCGGGCGTCTTCGGGCATCCTCGACAGGGAGGCCCGGAGCCCGTCCTCTGGCGACACGAGCGTGCGGGGATACGACACACCGGCCTCCCGTCATTAGGTACGCCTAACCTTACATACCGTCCGTGACTACTCCGGACGGGTGTCCATCCACTGGGCGGAGCCCGTGTTCGCGCTCAGCGGACAACCCTCGTCCGGCGGAATCCGGACGCGTGTTCGCACGTTGGGCTTGACGTAAAGGTGCAGGGCAACCGGAAGATGAAAGAGCGCACGGCCGGAGAACGGCCTGGGCGCGAACGGGCCGCAATCAGCCGTAGTGGTACGCCAGCGCGACCGCATGGCTACTAGAGTGGTCTCACGGTGCTGAATCCATCGCGGTGAAAGCACGATGGAAACGGGCCGCCGTCGCAGCAGTCGAGGGAGTGCACATGTTTGAGAGGTTCACCGACCGCGCGAGGCGGGTGGTCGTCCTGGCCCAAGAAGAGGCCAGGATGCTCAACCACAACTACATCGGCACCGAGCACATCCTCCTGGGTCTGATCCACGAGGGTGAAGGTGTCGCCGCCAAGGCGCTGGAATCGCTGGGCATCGCGCTGGAGGGCGTCCGCCAGCAGGTCGAGGAGATCATCGGCCAGGGGCAGCAGGCCCCGAGCGGGCACATCCCCTTCACCCCGCGGGCCAAGAAGGTGCTTGAGCTGTCGCTGCGCGAAGCGCTGCAGCTCGGCCACAACTACATCGGCACCGAGCACATCCTGCTCGGGCTGATCCGCGAGGGAGAAGGCGTCGCCGCACAGGTGCTCGTCAAGCTCGGCGCGGACCTCAACCGGGTGCGTCAGCAGGTCCTGCAGCTGCTGTCGGGCTACCAGGGTGGCAAGGAGTCGACCGAGACCGGCTCCGGACGCGGTGAAGGCACCCCGTCGTCGTCGCTGGTGCTCGACCAGTTCGGCCGCAACCTGACCGTGCAGGCCCGCGAAGGCAAGCTCGACCCGGTCATCGGCCGGGGCAAAGAGATCGAGCGGGTCATGCAGGTGCTGTCGCGGCGCACCAAGAACAACCCGGTCCTCATCGGCGAGCCCGGCGTCGGCAAGACCGCCGTCGTCGAAGGGCTCGCGCAGAACATCGTCAAGGGCGAGGTCCCGGAGACGCTGAAGGACAAGCAGCTCTACACCCTCGACCTCGGCTCCCTGGTCGCCGGTTCCCGGTACCGCGGTGACTTCGAAGAGCGCCTGAAGAAGGTGCTCAAGGAGATCAAGACCCGCGGCGACATCATCCTGTTCATCGACGAGCTGCACACGCTCGTCGGCGCGGGTGCCGCCGAGGGCGCGATCGACGCCGCGTCGATCCTGAAGCCGATGCTGGCCCGTGGCGAGCTGCAGACGATCGGCGCGACCACGCTCGAGGAGTACCGCAAGTACATCGAGAAGGACGCCGCGCTGGAGCGCCGCTTCCAGCCGATCCAGGTCGGCGAGCCGTCGCTCGAGCACACGATCGAGATCCTGAAGGGTCTGCGTGACCGGTACGAGGCGCACCACCGCGTTTCGATCACCGACGGCGCGCTGGTGCAGGCGGCCACCCTCGCGGACCGCTACATCAACGACCGCTTCCTGCCGGACAAGGCGATCGACCTGATCGACGAGGCCGGCGCCCGGATGCGCATCCGCCGCATGACCGCGCCGCCGGACCTGCGCGAGTTCGACGAGAAGATCGCCGACGTGCGCAGGGACAAGGAGTCCGCGATAGACGCGCAGGACTTCGAGCGCGCCGCCCGCCTCCGCGACGAGGAGAAGACCCTCCTCGGCCAGAAGGGCGAGCGGGAGAAGCAGTGGAAGGACGGCGACCTCGACGTCGTCGCCGAGGTCGACGAGGAGCAGATCGCCGAGGTCCTCGCCAACTGGACCGGGATCCCGGTGTTCAAGCTCACCGAGGAGGAGACCACGCGTCTGCTCCGCATGGAGGAGGAGCTGCACAAGCGGATCATCGGCCAGGAGGACGCGGTCAAGGCCGTCTCCCAGGCGATCCGCCGCACCCGCGCCGGCCTGAAGGACCCGAAGCGCCCCTCCGGCTCGTTCATCTTCGCCGGCCCGTCCGGTGTCGGTAAGACCGAGCTGTCCAAGGCGCTCGCGGCGTTCCTGTTCGGCGAGGACGACGCGCTCATCCAGATCGACATGGGTGAGTTCCACGACCGCTACACCGCTTCGCGGCTCTTCGGTGCCCCTCCGGGCTACGTCGGCTACGAAGAGGGCGGCCAGCTGACCGAGAAGGTGCGGCGCAAGCCGTTCTCGGTGGTGCTGTTCGACGAGATCGAGAAGGCCCACCAGGAGATCTACAACACGCTCCTGCAGGTCCTCGAAGACGGCCGTCTCACCGACGGTCAGGGTCGTACGGTCGACTTCAAGAACACCGTGCTCATCTTCACCTCGAACCTGGGTACCTCGGACATCTCCAAGTCCGTTTCGCTCGGGTTCTCGTCCGGCGGTGACAGCACCAACCGGTACGAGAAGATGAAGCAAAAGGTCAACGAGGAGATGAAGAAGCATTTCCGGCCGGAGTTCCTGAACCGGATCGACGACATCATCGTCTTCCACCAGCTGACCAAGGAACAGATCATCGAGATGGTCGATCTGATGATCGCCCGGGTCGAGACGCAGCTCAAGGCCAAGGACATGGAGCTGGAGCTCACGCCCAAGGCCAAGTCGCTGCTCGCCAAGCGCGGCTTCGACCCGGTGCTGGGCGCGCGGCCGCTGCGTCGCACGATCCAGCGCGAGATCGAGGACCAGCTGTCGGAGAAGATCCTGTTCGGCGAGGTCCAGGCCGGGCAGATCATCCTGGTCGACGTCGAAGGCTGGAACGACGAAGAGGGCGAGAAGGACGACAAGGCGCACTTCGTCTTCCGTGGCGAAGCCCGCCCCTCGTCGGTCCCGGACGCCCCGCCGGTGAGCATCGGTGCCGGCTCGACCGAAGAGAACGGTGAAGCCGAGGGCGAGTAACGCCTCACTGCTCCGGAAGTGCCCGTCGCGGTTCGCCGCGGCGGGCACTTCCGCGTTTCGGTGGTGTGTCGCCCGTCTGATCACGCGTGTCCCGCCTCCAATCACGCGAGTTCGCCGTTGGATCACGCGAGTTCCGCCTCCGATCACGCGAGTTCCGTGTTCCGTCACGCGAGTTCCGTCTTTCCGCACGGACGCCATTCGTGTGTGGGTGGACGACACGCGTGATTGGGCGGACGACACGCGTGATTGGGCGCGGGACTCACGTGATTGGGGCCGTGACTGGCGTGATTGGAGGCGGAACTCGCGTGCGGTCCTTGGCCGGAAACTGGAAACGGTGGTACGACATCAACATCCCGATCGCGGAGGAGCGATATCGGCACCATCTCGACGCGATGGAGGAAGGCTGAAATGGGTCGGTCCTGGAAAGAGGTCAAGGCCGAAAAGCTCGCCGCGGACCGTGACGCCGGCCGCGACGTCGAAGCCGCGCGGGCCGAGGCGCGGGAAGCCACTCAGGCGTACGTCCTCGGCTTCCGGCTGTCGCGACTGCGTGAGGACGTCGGACTGAGCCAGGCCGAGGTCGCCAAGCGGATGGGCGTCAGCCAGCCGCGGATCAGCCAGCTCGAGCAGGGTGATCCGAGCCAGATGGAATTGGACACGCTCCGCAGGTACATCGGCGCCTTGGGTGGCCGCATGCGCGTGGTCGCCGATTTCGACGATCACGACGTCACCATTTCCACCGCCGTCTGAACCCGCCCCGGTCTCCCGATCTTCGCGTGAGACGATGCCTTCGGGTCCGGGAGGGGGTCAGGTGGACGTTCTGGCGATCGATTTCGGTACCTCCAGCACGGTGGGGGTGCTTTCGATCCACGGCAGGGGGACGCAGGTCGTCGAGATCGACGGGTCGGTGACGATGTCGTCCGCGATCTACGCCGACAAGGACGGCACGGTCTTCGTCGGCCGCGACGCCGAACGCCGGGCCCGGCTGGATCCGAGCCGGTTCGAGGCGAATCCGAAGCGGCGCATCGACGAGGGCGCTCTCCAGCTCGGTGACCTCTCGCTTCCCATCGCCGACGCCTTCGCCGCGGTCCTGCGCCGGGTCGGCGAAGAGGCCGAGCTGCTCCTTCAGCGGATGCCCGCGCAGGTGCGCATTTCGCATCCCGCGGGCTGGGGCCCGGATCGCAAGCAGATCCTCCGCGACGCCGCGCTCAAGGCCGGATTCCCCACCACGGTGCTCATTCCCGAGCCGGTCGCGGCCGCCGCGCATTACGCCTCGCTCAACAGCGGCAGGCGCCCGCCCGGTCCGATCGCGGTGTACGACCTCGGGGCGGGGACCTTCGACTGCGCCGTCGTCGGCGTGAGCGCGCAGGGGTTCGCCGTGCTCGCCGAGGACGGGCTGCCCGATCTCGGCAGTCTCGACATCGACCAGGCGCTGCTGGTGCACATCGGCCGCGAGGTGTCGCATTCCGATCCCGCGCACTGGCAACGGATCCTGCGCCCGCAGTCGGTCAGCGACCGCCGGACGCGCCGGTCGTTGCTGCAGGATGTCCGGGACGCCAAGGAAAGCCTGTCCCGCCACCAGCAGACCGAGATCCCGATGCCAGAGCCCTTCGGCGACGTGCGGGTGACGCGGATGGAGCTCGAAGCGCTCGTCCGGCCGAGTTTCCTGCGCAGCGGCGAACTCCTGGCGACCACGATCCATCGCGCCGGGCTGACCCCGGACCGGCTCGGCGGCGTCTACCTCGTCGGCGGGCCGAGCCGGATGCCGTTGCTGGCGAGCCTGCTGGCGAACCAGCTCCGGATCGCGCCGACCACGCAGGACCAGCCGGAGACGGCGGTCGCGTTCGGGCTGCATCACGTGCCCACCGGCGGCGAGGATTCCCAGCTGACCGTGCCCGCTTTCGCGCCGGTGCGGCCACAGCCGGTTCAGCAACAGCCTCCGCCTGCACGGCGTCCGCAGCCGCCGCGCTGGACACCGCCGCAGCCACCGCCCGGCCGGAACTGGCAGAAGCCCACGACCTACGGCGTCGTCGCGCTCGCCCTCGCGGCGATCGTGACGACGATCGTCCTGCTCACCGGCGGCGAGGACGAGCCGGTCGCGGCACCGGCCCCGGCGAAACCGGTGACCTGCGATCAGCCCGGGGCGAAGGACGCGCAGGGGTTCACGGACTGTCTCCGCCGGATCGCCGCCGTCATCCCGCAGCGGGACGAATGCCGGGACGCGCCGGACGCGGCCGCCACGGTGGGCGCGTCGTCGGCGGTCACCTGCGTGTTCAAGGACGCCAAAGGATCGAACGCGATCAACTACTACCAGGGCGTCGCGATGACCGGCCTGGAGGACGGCGTCCGGCAGCGGATGACCAAGGGAAAGCCCGCGGAGGGCACCTGGGCGGCCGACGGCCTCCGAGGGCGCTATGTGGCGGGCGTAGGCGCGCGAAGCGGCATCGTGCTCTTCGGGACCGAAGACGCGCCGTTGAGCGCGATGCTCGTCTCGACCCGCAGCGACGGCACCGCGCGGACGACCGCGGAGATGGTCGAGTTCTTCACCGCACAGCTCAAACCTTGATCAGTGCAGGGTGCCGGCCGGCGTCGAAAGGTCTTCGGTCACCGAAAGCGCGGTGTCCACGATGATCTCCAGCGCCTCGGCGGCGCGGTGCACGGCCAGGCTCGGCGCGGTGGTCCGCGCGGCCTGCTCCGGGGTGTACGGCACGTGCACGAAACCGCCGCGTACTCCGGGAAAGTCGTTGTCCAGCAAGTGCATCAGGCCGTAGAAGACCTGGTTGCACACGTACGTCCCGGCGGTGTGCGAGACCGACGCCGGCAGCCCCGCGTCCTTGATCCCCGTGACACAGGCCTTCACCGGCAAGGTGGTGAAGTACGCGTTGGGCCCGCCGGGGATCACCGGGACGTCGACGGGCTGCGAGCCCGCGTTGTCCGGGATGCGCGCGTCGATCAGGTTGATCGCGACCCGCTCCGGGGTGACGTCGGGGCGGCCGCCCGCCTGGCCGACGCAGATCACCAGATCCGGGCGGTACTCGTCGATCGCGTCGCGCAAGGTGACCAGCGAACGCGAGAAGACGCACGGCAGTTCGACGGCCACGGTGTCGTGCCGACGGCCGGTGAGCAGGGAAACCGCCTGCCACGACGGATTCACCCGCTCACCGCCGAACGGTTCGAAACCGGTGAGGAGCACAGACGTCATGCCCTCACCCTAACGTGTGACACACCTCAGGCGGCGGGCTTGAGGTCCCCCGGGTAGAGGTACTCGGGCGCCGGCTTGGTGTTGCCGTAGAACCACGCGTCGAAGAAGCCCTGAAGGTTCTTGTGCGCGACGCGCTCGGCGAACTTCTGGAACTCCGGCAGGCTCGCGTTGCCGTCGCGGTGGATGGCGGGCCACGTCTTGAGGATGCGGTCGAACGGCGCCGCGCCGATGTAGTTCTTCAACGCGTGCAACGCCGCTGGGCCCTTCGAGTACACGTACGTGAACTCGTTACCGGGCCCCATGTCGTACAGCTTCCCTGCCCAGAACCGGTCCGTCGCCTTCTGCACGGCGTTCAGGTAGCGCGCCTTGAGGTCCTGGCCCGACTTCGCCTCGGACCACAGCCATTCCGCGTACGACGCGAAGCATTCGTTGAGGCAGACGTCCTTCCACTTGTCGACGGCGACCGAGTCACCCCACCACTGGTGGGCGTTCTCGTGCACGATCGTCGGGATGTTGCCCGCCGCGCCCGAGTAGATCGGCCTGCTCAGCGTCTCCAGCGAGAACCCGATCGGCTCGGTGAGGAAGATGCCGCCCGCCGCGTCCACCGGGTAGCGCCCGAACTTCGACGCCAGGAAGTCGATGATCTCCGGCAGCCGCGCCTCGGCCTGTTTGGTCGACGCGGGGGTGCCGGGGGCGTAGGCGTTGACGACCGGGGTGCCGTCGGACAGCTTCGTCCGCTCGAACTCCCATCTGTCGATCGCGACCGTCGTCATGTACGGCACGGCCGGGGTCTCTTCGGCCCAGACGTAGGTGGTCTTCGGCCCGTCGGCGAAGTGCCCGCGCTCGCGGCCGTTCGAGATGACGCCCCATTCCGAGGGCACGGTGACGGCGAGGTGGAAGGTCGCCTTGTCGCGCGGGGTGTCGTTGACCGGGTACCAGGTGGTCGCGGATTTCGGCTCGCCCGCGACGAACGCGCCGCCGGATTTCGCGTACTGCCAGCCGTTCTCGCCCAGCGCCGGATCCTCGATCGGCTGCGGGACACCGTGATACGCGATTTCGGCGGTGAACCGCTCGTGGTTCCGCAGCGGACGCGCCGGGGTGATCACGAGCTCGTGGTCGCCGGTGCGGGTGAAGGCCGCCTTCCGCCCGTTGACCTTGACCGAGTCGACGGTCAGCCCGTGCAGGTCGAGGTTGAACGAGCTCAGCGCCTGGGTGGTCCGTCCGGTGATCGTCTGCAGGCCGGTGAGCTGCTTGGTGGCGGGCTCGTAGCCGATTTTCAGGTTGTAGTCGCCGACGTCGTAGCCGCCGTTGCCGTCTTGCGGGTAGTAGCTGTCGCCCGCGCCGTCGGCGCCGGGTTTCCCGGTGTCGGCGAGGGCGGTCCCGCCGCCGAGGACACTCGCGGCCAGAACGGCGGCGATGACGGCCGCACTCCGGTACCTCATTCACGCTCCCAGTCGATCGGCTGTGACTTGGCCTCGAACGTAGCGCCGTGACGTCGGCCTACCGCCCGGAAAGCTCCCTGGTGCCCGGATAATCCCCACTTCCGTCGCCTGTCTGGGGTATGCGTTTGCGGCTTCTGGAAAGCTGGGGTCCGTGCGTGTGACGCTGCTGGGCCCGGTCGGAGCGGAGGCCGGTGACGGCACCCCGGTCGACATCGGCGGTGCCCGCCTCCGCATGCTCTTGGCCAGGCTCGCGCTGGAGCCCGGCCGCGCCGTCCCGGCGACGGCCCTCGTCGACGGTCTTTGGGGCGCGGAGCCGCCCGCCGACGCGGCGAACGCACTGCAGTCCCTGGTCTCGCGGCTGCGCAAGGTCCTGCGCGCCGAAGACGTCGCCCTCGACTCCGGCCCGGGCGGTTACCGGCTGGACGTCGCCCGCGAGGACGTCGACGTGTGCCGCTTCGAGCGGCTGGCCGCGGAGGGGCGCGCGGAACTCGCGGCGGGCCGGGACGCCGGTGCGGCCGCGATCCTCGCGGAGGCGCTCGGGCTCTGGCGTGGTCAAGCGCTGTCCGACGTCCTCGACGCTCCTTTCGCGCAGGCGCCCGCGACCCGCCTGGAGGATCTGCGTCTCGAAGCCGCCGAAGACCGGTTCGAAGCGGAGATCCGGCTCGGTGGACAAGACCGGGTGCTGGCGGATCTCAAGGAGGCCGCCGCGCGGCATCCGCTGCGCGAACGGCTCGCCGGGCTGTGGATCCGGGCGCTGTGCGCGGCCGATCGCCAGTCCGACGCCCTCGCGGTCTACGAGGAGGTCCGGGCGGCGCTGGCCGATCAGCTCGGCGTCGATCCCTCGGCCGAACTCCAGGAGATCCATCTCGCGGCGTTGCGCGGTGAACTCGGCCCGCCACCCGCGCCCGCCGATCATCTGCCGGTGCGGCTGACCAGTTTCGTCGGCCGTGACGACGAGTTGAAGCTGATCGCCGAACTCCTCGCCGGTGCGCGGCTGGTGACGCTCGTCGGGCCCGGCGGCGCCGGGAAGACGCGGCTGGCCACGGAGGTCGCGACGCGGCATCCGGCGCACGCGCGCGGACGCGTCTGGTTCGTGCCGCTCGCCGGCGTCCGCGACCCCGGCGACCTGCCCGGCGCGGTCTTCGCGGCGCTGGAGCTGTGGGATCTCGGCCTTTCGCACGCCGGTGATCCGATGCGCCGCCCGGCGGACGCGCTGGCCAGGGTCGTGGAGACGCTCGGCGCCGGTGAAGCGGTACTGGTGCTGGACAACTGCGAGCATCTGGTCGACGCGGCGGCGGAGCTGACGAACACTTTGCTGCGGCGGGTGCCGACCTTGCGCGTCCTCGCGACGAGCCGGGAGGCGCTCGCCATCGACGGCGAGACGCTGTGCCCGCTCGGTCCGCTGTCCGTCCCGGAGGGCACGCCGACGGTTTCCCAGGCGGCCGAGGCGGGCGCGATCCGGTTGTTCGTCGACCGGGCGGCGGCCGTGCGCCCGGATTTCCGGCTCGACGAGTCCACAGTGGACGACGTCGCACAGATCTGCCGCAGGCTGGACGGGATGCCGCTGGCGCTGGAGCTGGCCGCGGCGCGGCTGCGGTCGATGACCGTCGCGCAGATCTCACAGCGTCTCGACGACCGGTTCCGCCTGCTGACCTCCGGCAGCCGGACGGCGCTGCCGAGGCAGCGCACGCTGCGTGCCGTCGTAGAGTGGAGCTGGGACCTGCTCGACGACGCCGAACGCGTGCTCGCCAGACGGCTTTCGGTGTTCGGGGGCGGTGCCGAGGTCGAAGCGGTCGAAAGCGTCTGCGCCGACGAAGTCCTGCCCGCCGAGGACATCCTGTACGTCCTCGGCTCGCTCGTCGAGAAGTCCATTGTGGACGCGATCGCGGGTGAGCACGGCGAGCCGCGCTACCGCATGCTGGAGACCATCCGGGCGTACGCGGCGGAACGTCTCGACGAGGCCGAAGAGCGGGAACGGCTGAGGAAGGCCTATCACCGCTACTACGCCCAGCTCGCCGAGCGGCTGGAGCCGATGCTGCGGACGGCGGATCAGCTCGTCGCCATCTCCCGGTACGACGAGGAGCACGGCAACATCGTGACCGCGCTCCGCCAGGCCATCGACGCAGACGACGTCGAGATGGCGATGCATCTGTTCGGCAGCACGTTCTGGTACTGGCTGATCAAGGGCGACAGCGACCGGGTGGAGTCCTTCGTCGCCGAAGTGCTCACCTTCGGCGACCGCCTGGAGGACGACTTCGCGGCCGCGTTCCGCGCGATGCGCGAGATCACCACGATGGTGCCCGGCGTCGGCGACCCGGAAGCCGTTCGCTCTCTCATCGACGAATGCGTGCGGACCGACGCGTACACCCGGTTCGCCGGGCTGGCCATCGGCCTGCCCATGCTGGCCTTCTTCTCGCAGGACAAGAAGCTCGCGCACCGCGAGGTGGAACGGGCACTGTCGAGCGAGGATCCGTGGTCGAGGGCGGCGGGATCGTGGGCGCACAGCTTCGTCCTCACCGACGACGGTGATCCCGACGGCGCCGAACAGGCCAGGGACCGGGCCTACGAAGGGTTCCTGGCGCTGGGCGACCGGTGGGGCACGGCGATGGCGCTGGGCATGAAGGCGAGCGACATCTCGATGTCCGGCGATCACGAAGCCGCGCTCGCGCTGTACCGCCGAGGGCTCGCCCTCGCGCTCGAACTGGGCTCGCAGGACGACGTGATCCAGCAGCGCTGGCGGCTCGCGACGGAGTACGCGCGGGCGGGCGATCTCGACACGGCGACGCGCGAGATGATCGAGGCCGAGCGCTACGCGAACGAAACGGGCAACGCCCAGCTCGCGGTGATGGTGCTGGTGGGCAAGGCCGATCTGCTCTGCCGCGCCGGACGAGTGGACGAGGCGCGCGAGGCCGCCGTCCGATTCCGGGAGAAGATGGCCTCGGTCGCGGCGCCGGGCATGTTCGGCGAGGAGTTCGGCGGGTACATCGACACCGAGATCGGGTTGGCCGCCGGGGATCTGGCCGCGGCCGAGCGCGGTGCCGCGGTCGTCGTGAAGTCCACCGCGGACCGCGGCGACATCGCCGATCTCGGGCGGATCGTCGAGGTCTGCGGCCTGATCCGGTTCCGGCAGGGCGACCCCGAGACCGCCGTCCGGCTGCTCGGCGTGGCGAAACTGCTGCGCGGCAGGCTGGATCTCGGCGAGCCCGCCATCCGGGACCTGATCGGCGAACTTCGCGAGCGATTCGGCGAAGAGCGCTACGAAGCCTTGCTCACGCAGGATGCCGGGCTTTCCCGCCCCGCCCTGATGTCCTGGGTACTCCAGGAAGTGGGCGAGTGAAGAAGGGCCCCTCGCCCGGCAGTGGCGAGGAGCCCTTCTTCACGCGCGTTCCCCCTGACCCGGAGTCAGACGCGCTTCCGGTATGCCCACGTGGCGAGCGGGAAGAAGACCGCGAGCGCGGCCGCCATCCAGATCAATGCCCCGGTCAGCGGCCCGGCGATCGGCCCGCCGTTCATCAGCCCGCGCAGGACGTCGGACATCTGGGTCACCGGGCTGATGTCGGCCCACGCCTTCAGCCAGCCGGGCATCGTGCTCGTCCCCACGAACACGTTGCTGCCGAAGGTCAGCGGCATCAGCACCACGAACATCAGGCCCTGCACCGCGCCGGGGCTCTTCACCAGCATCCCGACGAACACCGAAGCCCAGCAGAACGACAGCGCGAACGCGATGACGAGCAGGATCGCCAGCGCGAACTCGGCGGGCCCGGTCTGGATCCGGTAGCCCATGATCGTCGCCACCACCATCAGCACGACCAGGCACACCAGGTACCGGACGATATCGGCCAGCACGGCGCCGATCAGCGGCGCGGACCGCGCGATCGGCATGGCGCGGAACCGGTCGAACACACCCTTGGTGACGTCGGTGTTCAGCTGGACGCCGACGGTCATGCTGGCCTGCAGGATGTTGAACACCATGATGCCGGGCACGATCATCTGGAGGTAGCTCTCGGTGCTGCCCATGATCGCGCCACCGAACAGGTAGACGAACATGACCAGGAAGATGATCGGCGCGAGCGTGACGTCGGCCAGCTGCTCCGGGTTCTTGCGGATCTTCAGCACTCCGCGCCAGGCGAGGGAAAGCCCGTGCCGCGTGCTGCTCGACAGTGATACGCGCCGTGGTGGTGCGGGCGCGGCGATGGTCGTCATACCAGGCTCCCTTCCGGAGTAGCGTCCTTTGTGGACTCGTCGGTCTTCTTGCCGGTCAGCGCGAGGAACACCTCGTCGAGGCTGGGCAGCCGCAGCGCCAGCTCGTCCGCGGTGATCCCGGCTTCGTCCAGCTTGCGGACCAAAGTGGACAGCAGGACGGGATCGGCGACGGGTGCGGTGAGCAGCCCGGTGTCGTCGTCCCGGTTCGGCCGGACCCCGGTGAGCCCGGCCAGGATGCGCTCGACGGCGTCGAGGTCGGCGAGCGCGGACGGCCGCACCTGCAGCGTCTGGCCGCCGGTCCGCCGCTTGAGCTCGTCGGCCCGCCCGTTCGCCACGACGTGCCCGTGGTCGAACACGGTGATCGTGTCGGCCAGCTGGTCGGCCTCCTCCAGGTACTGCGTGGTGAGCAGCACCGTCGTGCCGTCGGCGACCAGCGTCCGGACCACGGCCCAGACCTCGTTGCGGGCGTGCGGGTCGAGCCCGGTGGTCGGCTCGTCCAGGTACAGCACCTTGGGACGGCCGACCAGGCTCGCGGCGAGGTCGAGCCGCCGCCGCATCCCGCCCGAGTAGGTCTTGATCGCGCGGCCGGCGGCATCGGTGAGCTCGAACCGCTCCAGCAGATCGGCCGCGCGCTTCTTCGCGTCCGCCCTCGAGAACTCCAGCAGCCTGCCGATCAGGACGAGGTTCTCCGTACCGGAAAGGTCCTCGTCGACCGACGCGTACTGCCCGGTCAGCCCGATCATGCTCCGGACCGCCATCGGGTTCTTGACGACGTCGTACCCGAAGACGCTCGCGTGGCCGCGGTCCGGCCGGATCAAGGTGGCCAGGATCCGGACGGCGGTCGTCTTCCCCGCGCCGTTCGGCCCCAGCACCCCGACCACCTTGCCCGCCGGGACCTCCAGATCGACCCCGTCGAGCGCCTTCGTCTCCCCATAGTGTTTGACCAGGCCCTCGGCCCTGATCGCGTGAGTCATCGCTTTCCTCCTGTGGATCTCGCCCCGCGGACAAAGGTGCACCCCTGGCCTGGCAGACCGCGCACAGCGCGCTGGCAGCGGCTGACAGGAACTGATAAGCGCTGGTAGACGCCGCGTGAGGAGGTTGTGAAGGTGTTGTGGAGACCGCCGCCCCGGCGCGCTCGATCGGCATACTCGACGGCATGGTGATCGAAGAACGTCCGGTTCGTCCGGCGGCGCGTCCCGGCGCCGGACGGAAGCTGGTCAGCGGGCTCCTCATCGCGGCGGTCGTGCCGTTCGCGGTGCTGACCGGGCTGCGGCTGGTCGGCTACGACGGCAACACGTACACGATCGCCGCGCTCGCGCTGACCCCGTACGCCGGGATCGCGACGCTCGTCCTCGGCGTTCTCGCGCTGGTGCTGCGCCGCTGGTGGACCGCGGTCGTCGCGCTGGTGCTGACCTGCACGATCGCGTCCATGGTCCTGCCGCGCGCCTTCGCGAACGAGCAGAAGGCGCTCGACGGGAAGCACGTCCGCGTGCTGGCGTCGAACATGCTCGGCGGCGGGGCGGATCCGGCCAGGATCGTCGGCTACGTGAAGGAACACCAGGTCGACGTCCTGAGCCTGACCGAGCTGACCCCTGAGGCGATCACCGCGCTCGACCGGGCCGGGTTGTTCCAGGTCCTGCCGTACCACGTGCTGCATCCGGCCGAGTGGGCATCCGGCTCCGGGCTCGTGTCGAAGTACCCGCTCACGCCGTTGAAACTGAGCGGCGACTCGGATTACAAGCAGCCCAGCGCGAGCGTGGATCTCGGGGACGGTGTCCGCGTCGAGGTCGTCGCGGTGCATCCGTCGGCGCCGATGTGGGACCGGCACGAGTGGGTCGCCGAGGCCAAGGACCTGCCGTACGCCGACGCCGAGCACGACATCCGGATCCTGGCGGGCGACTTCAACGCGAGCCTGGACCACGCGCTCTTCCGTGAGTTGCTGACCAGGGGATACGTGGACGCGGCCGACGAGCTCGGGAAGGCGTTGGAGGGGACCTGGACGAACGGGATCGCGCCGCCGGTGGCCATCGACCACGTGCTGGCGGACAAACGGACGGCCATCGCGGACTTCAAGGTGCTGGAGACGCCCGGCAGCGATCACGACGCCGTCTACGCGGAAATCGTGCTGCCCGGAAAGTGACCTGCCGCTGGCAGGCTTCCCGCCCATGAGGAAGCTCTGGGGAGTGCTCGCGCTGTCGCTGCTCGCGGCCTGTGTCCCGGGGCAGTTGCCGCCGAGTGAGGCGAAGAGCGCGCTGGGCTTCGCCGCCCGGCCCGGCGAGGCGAACGCCTTCGGTGTCCAGGATCCGGTCGCCGAGATCCAGCGGCTGTTCCGGCCAGGGCCCGGCCGGACCGGGGTGGCGCTGACCCGCGCGGGCCGGACCGCGATCGGCGTCGGCTTCCGGGAGTTCCCCGGGGAAAGCCGGTCGGACCCGATCGCGTGGGTATCTGGGGACGGAGGCACCCGAGAGATCGTGTTGCCGCAGGACAGGCCGGGTCACTGGGCGCCGACCGCGATCGCCGCCGACGGCGAGCGGGTGCTCGTGACCGCGGCCCTCGGCGGAGACGTCCGGGTGTGGGCATCTGGTGACGCGGGCGCCACCTGGACGGTCTCGCAGGTGCTGGTGCGGGCGAGCGACGTCTGGTTCTCCACCGCGCTCCGGGTGGGCGGGAAATGGCTGCTGGCCGGAGGTTCCGCGGCCGGTGCGCTGGTCGTGACCGGCGAGCCCGATGCCTGGGAAATAGCTCCGCTCGGCGATGGCCGGATCCTCGGCGGGACCGTCGGCAAGGCGGGTGAGCCCGTGCTGTTCGGGGACCGCGTCGAGTGGAACCGGGGCAAGACGTCGAATCGGTCGTGCTCGGTGGTGTGGGTCGGGCAGGGAGGCTGGCAGCGCGGTGAGCTCGGCTGCCCGGCCGGACGGCTCACCGCCGCGATGACCCTCGACGACGGGCGTGTGGTGCTGAAGGGCGACCGCGACCTGTGGGTGCGGCCTAGCTGAGCAGGGCGTCCAGCGCTTCGAGGGTTTCCAGGCCGTTGGTCGCGAGGGAGACACCGCGGCCGTGCCGGATCCCGGGTTCACGCGGGTTGATCCGCACCAGGGCGCCGGTCGCGGCGCTGGCCAGCTCCGAGTACCGCCGCACCGTCGGCACGGCCTGTCCGGCGCCGAGTTCCACCACCACGAGGTCGCGATGCGCGCGGCGCCACGCGTTCAGCTCGTCGAGCTGGGCCTGGCTGCGCTGTCCGAGCCAGTCGTAGTCGCCGAACATCAGGATGTTGGGCCGGGCGAGACCGCCGCAGCGCGGGCAGGACGGCAGCGGGGTCCGCGCGCGCATGGTGTCTTCGTCGATCGGGACCTCGACGTCGTCCGCGGACCAGATCTCCTTGGTGCATTTTTCGAGGCACTGAAGGTGATGGATGGAGCCGTGCGCCTCGGCGACGTGCGGATAACCCGCCTTCTGGAACTGTCCGTCCACATTGGACGTGAAAGCGCGGGTGCCGCCCGGTTTGCGTGCTCCCCAGGACGACAGGAGACGGAACCCGTCGTGCGGGACGGTGGCGCGGTACAGCGCGAGCCGATGCCCGTAGAAACCCCAGGCCAGCTCGGGATCCTCGGCGAAATGCCGCGGGTCGGCGAGCTCGACGAAGCTGATGCCCAGCCGCTCGTACGGCGGATATGCCTTCCAGAAACCTTCATCGCCCCGGAAATCGGGCAGGCCGGAGTCGACGCCCATCCCGGCACCGGCGCAGACGAGCAGCGCGCCGGCGCCGTCGATCAGTTCCGCGGCTCGTTCGAGTTCACTCACCCGGCTTCGAAGCCTGGACGACCTCGAATTCCAGCAGGTTCGCACCCGTGGAGACCGGCTTCGCGCGCTCACCCGCGTGCGCCTCACGCGCCGGGCCGGACGCCCACGCCTGGTACGCCTCTTCGGACTCCCACTTGGTGTAGACGAAGTAGCGCGACTCGCCGGAGACCGGGCGGAGCAGCTCGAAGCCGAGGAAACCGGGCTGATCGTCGACGGCGTGCAGCCGCGCGGCGAACCGCTTCTCCAGCTCGGGGCCTGCGCCTTCGGGTACCTCGATCGCGTTGATCTTCACGACAGCCATGCCGCCAGCCTACGACGAAATCGTTTTGCGCCGCGATGTGATGCGTGGGACCTTCCAGGCGATGGCTGACACCAAGATCCTCATCTCCGGAGCGAGCGTCGCCGGACCGGCCTTGGCCTTCTGGCTCACCCGGTACGGCTTCCAGGTGACCGTCGTGGAGCGCGCGCCGTCGTTGCGTCCCGGCGGCCAGGCCGTCGACCTGCGCGGAACGGCCAAGGAGGTCGCCCGCCGGATGGGGCTCGACGAACGCATCCGCGCGGCCTGCACGGACACGAAGGGCGAGACGCTCGTCGACCGGAAGAACCGCACGAAGGCCACCATCCGCGCCGACGACTTCGACGGCGACGGCGTCGTCGCGGAGATCGAGATCCTCCGCGGTGACCTGACCGAAGTGCTCTACGAAGCGACCAGGGAGCGGGCGGAGTACGTCTTCGGCGACCGGATCACCGCGCTGGACGAGCGGGCCGACGGCGTCGGCGTCACCTTCGCGAGTGGTTCGAGGGCGACGTACGACCTGGTCATCGGGGCGGACGGGCTGCATTCGGGCGTGCGGGCGCTGGCCTTCGGAGAGGAGTCCCGGTTCGTCCGGCATCTCGGCTCGTACCTGGCGTTCTTCGCCGTGCCGAACCGGCTCGGCCTGCGGAACTGGGCCGTCGGCTACGACGACGTCGGCCGGGCCGCCGGGATCCGCGGCGTCCGCGACGGCGACCAGGCGATGGCGTACTTCGGGTTCGCGTCGCCGAAAATCGACTACGACTACCGCGACGTCGAAGCGCAGAAGGCGCTGGTCCGCCGGTTCGCCGCCGGAATGGAGTGGGAAGCGCCCTGGCTGCTGGACCGGATGGACGAGGCGCCCGACTTCTACTTCGACTCGTGCGCCCAGGTGATCATGGAGTCCTGGTCGCGCGGTCGTGTCGGGCTGCTGGGCGACGCCGCTTTCTGCCCCTCGCCGCTGTCCGGGCAGGGCACGAGCCTGGCGTTCGTCGGCGCGTACGTGCTCGCCGGGGAACTCGCCGCCGGTCTCGACACCGGGCTGAAGCGCTACGAAGCCGTCATGCGCGAGTTCGTCGAGAAGACCCAGGAGCTGGGGCGGGAGAATGCGGAGTCGATCTTCGCGAAGTCGCGGACGGGTTTGCGGATGCGGTATCTGGCGATGCGGGTCATGCGGCTGAAGCCGTTCGCCGCCCTGGCCTCGCGGAAGATGCGGGACGTCGTGAACGGCATCGCCCTGCCGGACTACCCGGCCCCGCATTCAGAGGACTAAACGCGTGGGTGGGGGTGCCGCGGCGGCTGGGTCGCGTGGGCTCCGCCGGTGTCGCGAAAGCCACTTTCGGGACATCAGACGTCGCGAAAGTGGCTTTCGCGACGCGCCAGTGCGTGGGCGAGGTGCCCGCATGGACCGCATTTAGAGGACTAAATGCGGGGTGGGGTGGGGTCAGCCTCGCAGGGTGCCCGGAAGGAGTTCCGCGTCCGGCGGGATCGTCGTCCCGTGGAACCAAGCGTCGAAGAACGGCCGCAGGTCCTGCTCCGAAAGCTTGATCGTGAACGCCTCGAAATCCGCCCAGTTCGCGTTGGCGTTCCGGTGCGCCGCCGGCCATTCCTTCAGCAGCCGCGCGAAAGCGCCTTCGCCGATCTTCCGCCGCAGTGCGTGGACGGCCAGGATCCCCTTGTCGTAGACGCCGTGGAATTCCTGCCCCGCCCCCATGCCGACCAGCTTCGGCTTCCAGAAATCGGTGCTGCCCCGCATGATCTCCAGCGCGGCGCGATAACGGTCGTCCAGGTTCTCGTTGTCCCGCGACTCCTGCCACAGCCATTGCGCGTACGAGGCGAGACATTCGTTGAGACAGATGTCCGACCAGGAATTCAGCGTCACCGAATCGCCGAACCACTGGTGCGCGGTTTCGTGCACCACGGTGATCAGGTCGGCCCATTTCGCGTAGGTCGGCCTGGTCTGGGTCTCCAGCGAGAAGTGGATGTCCTCGTCGAGATAGATGCCGCCCGCGGCGTCGACCGGGTACGGCCCGAACTTCGAGCTCAGGAAGCCGATGATCTCCGGCAGCCGCCTGCCCGTGTCGCGCCGGTCCTCGGCGCCCGGCGCGTACGCGTTGACCACCGGCGTCCCGTCCGGGAGCGCCATCCGGTCGACGGTGAACTTGTCGATCGCCACCGTGGTCAGGTACGCCGCCACGGGGGTGCGTTCCTGCCAGGACGTCGTCGTCCAGCCGTTCGCCGCGGTCTTCTGGATCTCGCGTCCGTTCGAGATGACGGTCCAGCCGTCCGGCACGCGGGCGTTGAGGGTGAACATCGCCTTGTCGCGCGGGGTCTCGTTGACGGGATACCAGAACGACGCCGAATGCGGCTCGCCGACGATGAACGCGCCGCCGTCCTTCGACTTCTGCCAGCCGTTCTCGCTGCCGCCCGCCTTGGGCGTCGCCGACGGGTCGCCGCCGTAGAGGACCTTGGTGCGGAAGGATGTCCCGTTCCGGATCGGCTCGGCGGGCGTCACCACCAGTTCGAATTCGCCCTCGCGCGCGAACTTCGCCGGTTTCCCGTCCACTTCAACGGATTGGACCGTCAAGCCGCGTAAGTCCAAGTTGTACCGATTGAGGTCTTGGGTCGCTTTCGCGATCACCGTGGTGTCGCCGTCGAGACGTCCTTTCGCGGGGTCGTAAGTGATCCCGACCTGGTATTCGGTCGCGTCGTAGCCGCCGTTTCCGTCCATCGGGTAGTACGGGTCGCCCGCGCCCGAAGCACCCGGCGCCGGGTTCATCGGCGGCGGCGGAGGGGGCGTGGCCGGAGGAGGATCGGCGGTGCAGCCGATAATCAGGGCGCAGACGACCCCCAGGACCAGACCGGCGGCGGGGACACGGCTGCGCATGGAGGGGAGCTTAGTGGTGATTCAGCGCGACGGGTTGGTCACTTTCGGCGGTGACGGGCCGCCCATCGTCCTGCTGCACGGGCTGATGGGCAGGGCGACGACGTGGTGGCGGGTCGCGCGAAGGCTCGAACCGTACGGGCGTGTCCACGGCCTCGACGCGCGAGGACACGGACGCGGGCCGCGCGGCGGGCCCTGGCGCACCGAACGGTTCACCGACGACGTCGCGGAGGTGCTGCGGACCTTCGACGAACCCGCGGTCCTGATCGGACATTCGATGGGCGGCCTGCACGCGTGGGTCACCGCGGCCAGGCATCCCGAACTCGTCCGCGCCGTGGTCTGCGAGGACTTCGCGCCGGATCAGCGCGGCCGGACCGTGGACACCTGGCGCGGGTATTTCGAGTCGTGGCCGGTCCCGTTCCGGTCGCTGGCCCACGTACGCGAGTTCTTCGGCGACACCGGCGACTACTTCATCGAATGCGTCGAGGAACGCGAAGACGGCTATCACCTGATCGCGTCGCTCACGGACCTGTACGAGATCGCGGCCGAGTGGGGACGGCGTGATTTCTGGGAGTTCGTCGAACGCGTCAAGTGTCCGCTGCTCGCGATCGAGGGCGAACGCACCGCGATGCCGCACGGCCAGCAGGCCGAACTGGCCGCCCGCGTGCCCGGCGGCCTCGGACGGCACATCGTCGTCCAAGGCGCCGGGCACGTGGTGCACGACGAAGCGCCGGAGACCTACCTCGGTGCCGTCGAAGCGTTTCTCTCCGACGTCATCGGTCAGCCCTTCGCGAGCTGAGCGTCGATCCAGGCGCGCAACCGCGCTTCGCCCGGGTAACCGATGTTCCGCGACGACGGCAGTTCGGCGGCGTTGCGGACGCCGACCAGCGTCGGGAGGTAACGGATGTTGTACCGGGTGGACAGGTCACGGCTCCGGTCGACGTCGACCTCGCCCAGCAGGAACCGCCCGCCGTATTCACCGGCGAGCCGCTCGATCACCGGTTTCATCTGGCGGCACGGCGGGCACCAGGTCGCGCCGAAGTCCATGATGACCAGCTTCTGCTTCGAGATGTCCATGACCTCGGCGTAGTTGGCCGAAGTCACCGTCATCACGTTCTCGGCCTTCGGTGCGGCCGAAGCCACGCCGCCGCCGAATCCGGTGACGAGTGCCAGCGCACCGGCCAGCACGCAGACGAATCGTTTGACCTTGGACAAGACGATCTCCTTTCAGGACGAAGACCAGGTCGGAAGATCGTTCGCGACCCAGTCTTCGATGCCTTCGCGGTACTTGCGGACGTTCGTGTATCCGAGCTCCAGCAGCCGCCGTCCGACGAATTCACTGTTGCGGCACGGCGTGTTCGCGCAATAGACGACGATCGCGGCGGCCTTGTCCGGAAGCACCACGGGTGCCAGCCGGTCGGTGAATTCGGCGGCCCGTTCGTACGGGAAACCCGGAATGTTGCGCGCTTCCGGCAGATGTTCCTTGTCGAAATAGGCGACCGGCATCGTGTCGACCACGACCACCGAACCGGACTCCATCCGGGAAAGCAGTTCCGTACGGGTGATCAACGGCAGCATGGTGCCCCTTCTTTCGGCGACCGTGATTGACGATTCACATCGTCGGACGCCTCGCGGGACACGCTCTAGTGCCGCCTCGGCATGCCGAGGGGTTATCCGGCGGCCACCCTTCCGTGGCGGTGCAACCAGGAGCGGTACGACGCCGTCCGTTCGGCGAGCCGCCAATAGCCCGCCCTCGCCTCGGTGGCGAGTTCCGGGACCCCGTGCGCGCATGGACCGTCTTCCCGCCACGCCAGCACATGCCGCACGCACATCGGCGCGCCCGCCAGCGGCCGGATGGCCAGCCCGTCCGCCGGTGGCCGGGTCGGCTGGACCAGCCCGACGCCGTACCCGCCGCTGACCAGGTCTTCCCGTGCGGTGTCGATGTCGACGTCGTGGGTGATCCGCGGATCGAAACCGTGCGCGAGACACATTTCGCGGAACACCACCCGGCAGCCGTCGCCGCCGCTCGACACGATCCAGTCCTCCCCAGCGAGTTCGGCGAGCTCGATCTCCTCTTCGCCGGCGAGCGGATGTTCCGCGGGGATGGCGACGAAAGACGGCTCCTCGACCAGCGTCAGCGTCCGCACTTCCGGCGGCACGGGGAGACCGCGACGGCCGCAGATCATGATCAGCGCCAGGTCGATGCCCCGGTTCGCGACCTGCGCGAGCAGCCGCGTGCGCGAAGTGTCGGCGCGCGTGCGGAACGGCTCGCCGGGACGCAGGTCGCGCAGGCCGCCGAGCAGTGAACCCGTGATGGCGCTGTCGTTCCAGCCGATCCGGATCGATTCGCCCGTCTCGGGTTCCTGACGGTGGAAGTCGTGCTCCAGTTCGTCGAAGGTGAGCACGATCGCCCGAGCCCGCCGCAGGATCAGGGCGCCGAGTTCGGTGGGCCGCACCCCGTGCTGGTCGCGGTGGAACAGCGGGCCGCCGACCATCCGCTCGATCCGGCGCAACTGGTGGCTGAGCGCGGGTTGCCCGAGCCCCAGCCCGGCCGCGGCACGATTGAGACTGCCGGCGGCGGCGATCTCACAGATCACGCGAAGATGCCGAACCTGAATCTCCATGACTTCGTATACCGCGACCGGTTCGCGCCCGGCACCCCCGAAAGTAGAGACAGCCGATTTCTCATAACCCGGTGACAACATTCGCCGGCAATACCCGCGCAGGAGTGCCGTGGCTACGTTCGGTCGACGCCCCGCAGATCACGCGAATCAGGAGCCGTCTTGCCGCGACCACTGCCACTCACGGAGCATTGCGCCGATCCGCTGGCGAGGGCCGAGCACGTTTGTCTCGGCGTCAGCCCGTTCAACAGCCATTTCACGGTGGAACGTATCGCCGATCTCGCCCGCTGGGCCATGTCGGCCTTTCGGGGATTCCATTTCTTCGTCCCGGACGGCCCGTCCGCGTTCACCCTCGAAGCGCTCGGTTACGACCCGGTCCGCGCCGCGCAAAAGGCGCAACGACAGGGCAATTACACGCGTAACAAGATCGTCCGCGCGCTACAGCAGGTCTGCCCTTCGGATCCGCACACCTTGATACTGGACGCCGCGGCGCTGGAGGCCGACAGCGCGTACCTCGGCCTGCTTTCCGAGGCGCACCAACGGTTCGCCACCGATCCGGAGTTCGCCGAGCAGTGCCTCGGCGCCACGGGCTGGGTGCTGGACCGGCGCCTGCCCGAAGGCGAACACCCCACTCGTGACCAGTTGCGCAGCGCGGTCCGGTACTTCCTCGCCGAGTTGCCGATGTTCGTCGGCACCGTCGCCGTGGCCGGTGTCGAAAGCTCCGTGTTCGCCTATCACCAGCGGGTCGGCTTCCTCGAACGGCTCTACCGCGGCGAACTCTCGTGGCGGCCGTTGCCTGGCCAAGGTTTCGTCGTCCTCGAACAAGCCGTCCCAG
The DNA here is from genome assembly GCF_000732925.1 of Amycolatopsis japonica. Lineage (NCBI taxonomy): Bacteria > Bacillati > Actinomycetota > Actinomycetes > Pseudonocardiales > Pseudonocardiaceae > Amycolatopsis > Amycolatopsis japonica. Next base: position 8,306,977 of record NZ_CP008953.1, on the reverse strand, counting down.
AACGCGTGGAGTGAGCGTGGAACACGACGACTTCTCCCTGCGCCGGGTACCCGCCGATCGCCGATACTCCTGGGTTTCCGTCGCGCTGCAACGGTTCGGGCAGGTTTCCTCGTTCCATCAGTTCCTGCTCGGCGCGGTGCTGGGTTTCGGGATGACGTTCTGGGACGCGGTCCTCGCCATCACGATCGGTTCCGTGCTGCTGGAGATCATCACCATCCTGATGGGGGTCGCCGGCACCCGGGAAGGGCTTTCGACGTCGGTGCTCGCGCGCTGGGCCGGGTTCGGCACCGGCGGATCGTCGCTGGTCGGGCTCCTGATGACGGTGAGCCTGGCCGGCTGGTTCGGGGTGCAGAACGACGTCTTCGCCCACGGTCTGCACGCGTTGATGGGCGGCCCGCCGGTGTGGGTGTGGGCGCTCGCGGGCGGCGCGCTGGTCACCGCGATCGTCGTGTTCGGCTTCCACGCGATGGCGTGGACGGCGTACCTGACGGTGCCCGCTTTCCTGGCGCTGGCGGGGTTTTCGATCATCTCGGCGCTCGGCGACCATTCGCTGCCCGCGCTGATGGCCGAGCCGCCGCCGGGGCCGTCGATGTCGCTGGCGCAGGGCACCACGCTGGTGGCGGGTGCCTTCATCATGGGCGCGATCATGACGCCGGACATGACCCGGTTCAACCGGACCGCGTCCGACGTGGTGAAACAGACCCTGGTCAGCGTCACCCTCGGCCAGTACCTGATCGGCCTGATCGGGGTGCTGCTCGCGCACGCGGCGAAAAGCGCCGACGTGGTCGGGATCATCACCTCGTCGTCCGGGGTGCTCGGCACGCTGATCCTGGTCACCGCGATCCTGAAGATCAACGACTGGAACCTCTATTCGTCCTCGCTCGGACTGGTGAACGCCGTGCAGGTGCTGCTGTCCCGGCGGCTGGACCGCACCACCGCGACCCTGCTGCTCGGCGGCCTCGGCACGGTGCTCTCCGCGATCGGCATCCTCGACCACTTCACCACCTTCCTGACGTGGGTCGGCGTGCTCACGCCGCCGGTGGCGGGGGTGGTGATCGCCGAGTACTACGTGGTCCGGCGCTGGAAACCGGAGCTGGACGCCACCCGTGCGTCGGGGGAACTGCCGCCCACCTGCCCGTCCTGGGTTCCCGCCGCGCTGATCTGCTGGGCGGCCGGGGCGGCGGTGGGGGTCTGGCTGCCGTGGGGAATCCCCACGGTGAACTCCGTTTTCGCGGCTTTTCTGCTGTATGTTCTTCTCGGCAGACGGACCACGGTCGCGGCGGTTCCCGCGGCCACGACTTCTTCCGGCGGGTCGAAAACCCGTTCGTGACAAAGGAGTTCGACGTCGTACAGCTGGATGTCCACCACCTGCGGGTGATCCGGGCGATCGCGGACACGGGCAGCCTTTCCCGTGCCGCGATCGCGCTGGGCGTCACCCAGCCCGCGGTTTCCGCGCAACTCAAACGGCTGGAGAACATGCTGGGCTACCAGCTGTTCGACCGGTGCGAAGGCGGCGTGACACCGACTCCGATGGGGGAGCTGCTGTTGCGCCGCACGGCCGCTTTGCTGCCACAGCTGGACAAACTGCTCGAAGACATCGAGCAGCGCGTCTGCCCCAGCGGTCCGCCGGCCGTGGTCCGAGTGGCCGCGGTGGCCAGTGCGCTGGTGGCTTGTCTTCCGTCGCTGGTGACCCGGTTGTGGCCGGAGGTCTCCGAGGTACAGGTCGTGCACGACGACCATCCCGAGCGGCTGTTGCCGCTGCTGGCCCAGCGGCGCGCGGAATTGGCGCTGGTCAAGGACTATCCGGGTTACGAGCTCGAAATCCCCGCGAACGTGGACACCGCGGTGGTGGTGACCGAGCCGACCTTCGTCCTCCTGCCGGCTTTCCATCCGCTGGCGCGGGAGAAGGTCGTCGACCTGTGCGACCTGCGGGACGAATCGTGGGTGATGGTGTCCGATTCATCGGCGGCCACGTTCACCAAGTACTTCGCCGACACCTGCGCGCGGCACGGTTTCACGCCGTCGTTCACCCATCAGGTGACTTCGCAGCAGGTGGCACTGTTGGTGGTCAAAGCGGGCGCGATCGGGCTGTCCCAGCCGATCTGCGATCCGGGCGACCACGGCGTCGTGACGCGGCCGCTGCGCGGGGATGTGTTGCCGCGCAGGCATGTTCTCGCCTGGAACAAGGAGACCTTTGTGGCGGGGCGGCGGGAAGAGCTGCTCTCCGCGGTGGTCGACGCTTACTGGGCGGAGGCGCGGACGGCGCCCGTCTACGCGGAATACCTGGCCGGGCCTCGTGAGTGGTGAGGCAAAGGTGGCGTGTTGTGCGCGGCCTACCGTCCACAAGGGACACCAAGGGGTCACCGCGCTCTTCCACCTGTCGAACGCGTCGCGAAAGTGGGTTTCGCGACACGGGCGCTGGCAGCGGGGTGGTCGGCGCGGGTGGGTGACGGGGTGAAGGCTCCCTTCACCGGATTAGACGCGGCGAAGGGAGCCTTCGCCCCACCGCCGACCCCGCCCGCGAGCACCACCCCTCAAGAGAACCACCGGCGATGTGTCGCGAAAGCCACTTTCGGGACATCAGACGTCTCGAAAGTGGCTTTCGCGACATGATCGCCAGGGCGGTACCGGGCCCAGGCACGGCAACCCCACCGTCCTCACCACTCACGACGTCGTTCAGCTCCCCGGAAAGAGCAGCGAGTCCGGCGGCCGCACCGTGCCGTCCAGCCAGGCGTGGTTGAACTCGCCGAGATCACGTTGCGTCATCGCGGAGACGTAGAGCTCGAAGTCGTGCCAGTTCTGGTTTCCCTGCGGATTGATCACCGGGAAGCCCGCCAGGATCTGGAAGAACGCGTCGTCGCCGACGAGACGGCGCAGCGCGTGCACCATCAGCACCGCTTTGGCCGTCGGCGCGAATTCGGTGCCCTTGCCCGGATCGGTGAGCTTCGGCGCCCAGAAAGCCGCGTCGTCGCGCACCTTCGCCACCATCTCGCGGTAGCGACGATCCGGATCGACGCCGTTCTTCTCGTCCCACAGCCACACCGCGTACCGCGCGATGGACTCGGGCATCAGCGCGTCGCGCCACATCTTGCCGCTCACCCCGGCTCCCCACCATTGGTACGCGCTCGCGTACACCAGATCGGCGATCGTGGCGGCGCGGCCGTACACCGGCCTGGTCTGGGCGCCGTGCGTGTAGCCGAGGGAGCGGTCGAGGAACAGCCCGCCCGCCGCCGACTGCGGATAGTCGCCGAACTTCCCGGTGAGGAATTCCAGGACCTCCGGCAGCCGCCCGCCGATCTTCCGCTTGTCCACGGCGCACGGGTGGTAGGCGTTGATCGCGGTCCGCCCACCGGGAAGGGTGATCCTCTCGACCTCCCAGCGGCCGATGCCGAGCATCGCCGTGCTCGGCGCGAGCGCGGTTTCCTCAGACCAGGTGACGGTGTGCCGCCCGACGCCGGCGGGCACGTCGGAGACCTGAAAACCGTTGCCCAGCACGGAGAATTCGTCCAGCACGGTGACGGAGACGCGCAGGGTCGCCTTGTCGACTTCGGTGCCGTTGACCGGGAACCAGGTCATCGCCGAACGCGGCTGCCCGGTGGCGACGGCGGAATCGCCGTACGTGGCCAGCCAGCCGACCCGTCCCCGCGCCGTGGCGATCGGTTCCGGACGCCCGTCGTAACCGACCACCACGGTGAACCGCGCACCGTTGGCCAACGGGGTCCGTGGCGTGATCACCAGCTCGTGTTCACCCTCCCGGCGGAACGTCGCGGCCACACCGTCGACGGTGACCGAACGGACGGTGAGACCCCGCAGGTCGAGGTCGAACCGGTCCAGCTCCTGGGTCGCGGTCGCGGTGATGGTCGCCTTGCCGCTCAAGAACATCGAGTACGGCGCGTAGTCCAACGCGAGGGAGTATCGGTCGACGTCGTAACCGCCGTTGCCGTCCTTCGGGTAGTAAGGATCGGGTCCGAGGACGGTGCCGTCGGGTGAAACGTGCACGTACCCGTCGCTGCCGGGGGCCGGCTTGGCCACCGCCGAAGCCGGGCAGGCGCCGAGCATCGTGGTGGCGAGCAACGCGGTGCACAGTGGCTCCTGCCACCGAATCCGCACGGTCATGAACGAGCCTTCTCTCTAACGGGGAGGGTGCCCGGTCATCGTGCGTACGTCCGCGCGGCGCGCGGCACTGCCAGCCGGTCATGCCGCCGGGTTATCCCGGCCGATAACCGCGCGGCATACCCGCCAGGGACTATCCGCGTCACCCAGCGGAAGAGATCGTCGAGGCATGCTGCCCCTCCCGGCGCTGCTCGCGCTGACGACCACGGTGTTCCTCGGCTGCCTCACCGAAGTGCTCCCGGCCGGACTGCTGCTGGGCATGTCCGAGGACCTGGGCGTCTCGCCGTCGGCCACCGGGCAGCTGGTGACGGTCTACGCGATCACGACCGCGGTCACCGCCATCCCGCTCACGGGCGCGACCCTCCGGGTGCCGCGCAAACGCTTGCTCCTGGCGCTGATCTTCGGCTTCCTGGCGACGAATCTGGTGATCGCGGTGTCCTCGTCGTACCCGCTGATCCTCGCGACACGGGTGGTTTCCGGTGCGCTGACCGGGGTGATGTGGTCGCTCGTCGCGGGTTACGCGATGCGGCTCGCCCCGCCGGGACTCACCGGGCGCGCACTGGCCGTCGCGATGTCGGGCACGCCGATCGGCTTCGCGCTGGGCGTGCCCGCCGGTACCGCGCTCGGTGAATTCGCCGACTGGCGCTGGGCTTTCGCCGCGATGGCGCTGATCTCCGTGCCGTTGCTGGCCTGGGTTTCCGCCGTGGTCCCCGCCGTGCCCCCGGAAGCGTCGCGGCCCACCCGGCCGCTGGCCGCGTCGAGGCTGCCAGGGATGCGTCCCGTACTGGCGACGGTGGCGCTGTTCTCGTTGGGGCACAACGTGGCCTACACCTACATCGGTCCGGTGCTCGCCGGGCTCGACGCGGCACCGATGCTGGGCGCGGTGCTGCTGGTGTTCGGCTGCGCCACGGTGGGCGGGCTGGTCGCGGCCGGCTCCGCGCTCGACAGCCGTCCGCGCGCGGTGCTCGTGTCGTGCTCCGCCGTGACGGCCGCCGCCATCGTTCTGCTGGGGGTCAGCGACGGCGTCCACGGGCTCGTGCTTGCCGCTGCGGCCTTGTGGGGCCTCGGATTCGGCGGCGCGCCGACCGCGTTCCAGGCCGTCACCGCCTTGCTCGCGGGCCCCACGGCCGACGCCGCCCAGTCGCTCACGATCGCGGCCTGGAACGGCGCCGTCGCCGGGGGAGCCCTCGTCGGCGGGCTGCTGCTGCCACTGGGAACGTCGTCGCTCCCGTGGTGCGCGGCCGTGCTGATCCTCGCGCCGCTCCTGGTCAGCCGGCGAGTCGTGCCTTCAGCGCCCGCGGATCGGTGCCGGAGCCGACGATGAGCGGCCAGACGTCGGAGCCGAGGAACCCGGTCTCGTCGGTCGCCGCCGTCGCACCGCAGGTATCGCGCTCCAGCCCGTTGCGGGCCGCCACCGCGGCGACCGCGTCCTTTGTGGACTGTCCGAACAGGCCGTCGACCGGGACGGCGAAACCGCGTGCCCGCAGGAGTTCCTGCGCCGTCCGCACGCGAGGTCCGGAGTCGCCGGGTTTGAGCAGCGGCCACTCCGGCAGGTCCACCTTGGGCGACGCGGTGCCCAGCAGCTTGCCGACCTCCGTGCGCAGCTCGGGAAGCCGGTTGTACAGCACGGTTCCCGGGCATTCGGTCGAGTTGAAGTCCCGGTGTCCCTTGATGAACTCCGGCGAGATCCCGTACTGCGACGCGATGTACGCGACCAGCTTCACCAGCGAGTCCCAGAGCGCGGGCGTGACGTCCTCTTTGCTGTAGAGGCCCTCGTTCTCGATGCCGATGCAGGTGCTGTTGTTGTTGCCCACGTTCGCGCCCAGCACGTGCCGGGTCCCGCCACGCAGGATCTCCAGGCTGCGGTGCCGCCCTTCGGTGATGTGCCCGCCGCGGCTGTTCGTGAACTGCTGGCCGGTGTCGATCCAGCCACGGGTGTCCATATGGAAATTCTGGATCGAACGCGACGCCCAGAAGGCGTGTTCGAGCGTGTAGTCGGTGACGTTCCCCGGATCGACCGTGTGGTGCACGACGATGTACGTCGGTTTGTGGTTCTGCACCTCGATCGCCCCGGCCGGCGGGCGGGCGTTCCAGGCCGTCGTGTCGTGAATCTTGGGTTCTGCCACCCCAGACGCCGCATCGGCGGCGGAAATCGTCGCTGTCCCCAGTAGCCCGACGGCGCTTACCGTCAGGCCGCCCTTGAGCGCGGTACGTCGGTCGAAGTCGGCCACGGGCGTAACTCCCATCATGCGCGTTGGCCGGAAAACTAACCCGCCATCGCGCCGATGACAACCATTGACCAACTTTTGTCGTAATGCGTTAGTGTTCGCCAGGGAGTGCGAACAGACCGTCCTGGGTCTGTTCGAGGAGGCCGTCGACGAGCAGGGAGTCGAGGCAACGGTCGCGCTGCCCGGATTCGTCCCACACGAGATCGAGCCGCGCCTTCTCGACCGGTCCTTCGCTGCCGCGCAGGACGTCGAGCAGTAGTCCGCGCACCTGACGGTCGGTGCCGGCGAACTTCTGGATCTGCTTCGCGGGCCCGGCGTAAGCGGGTTTGCCCGCGCGCTGCCACGCGCAGTCTTCGTAGATCGGGCAGTCCGCGCAGCGCGGCGAGCGCGCCGTGCAGACGAGCGCGCCGAGTTCCATCAGTGCCGCCGAGAGTTTCGCGGCGGGCGCGTCCTCCGGCGGGAGCAGCGCCTCGACGTCGGCCATGTCGCGGGTGTTCGACGGCGGCCCGGCGTCACCCGCGCCGTGCACCGCCCTGGCGACCACGCGCCGGACGTTCGTGTCCACCACCGGCGCGCGTTTGCCGTAGGCGAAGGCCGCGACCGCGCGGGCGGTGTACGCGCCGATCCCCGGCAACGCGAGCAGAGTGTCCACATCGGACGGAACGACGTCGCCGTGTTCGGCGGCGATGACGGCCGCCGCGGCGTGCAGCCGCAGCGCGCGCCGCGGGTAGCCGAGTTTGCCCCAGGCACGCACGACCTCGCCCTGTGACGACGCCGCCAGCGCCGACGGCACCGGCCAGCGCGCCATCCATTCGAGCCAGATCGGCTGGACGCGCGCGACCGGGGTCTGCTGCAGCATGATCTCGCTGACGAGCACGCCCCAGGCGGAGCATTCCGGCTCACGCCAGGGCAGGTCGCGCCCCACTTCGTCGAACCAGTCGGTCAGCACATCCGCGTCGACGCCCACTGGGCCAGCTTAAAACCCTTACTCGACCTCGGTCAGGCGGCCCAGCTTCACGTCGTAGACGAACCCGCGCACGTTGTCGGTATGCGCCAGGAAGTCGCTGCGCCGGACCCGCTGCACCGACCGGCGCACGCTGTCCTCCACCACCCGGAACGCCTCGACCGACCACGTCGGGCGCAGCCCGCTGGCGGCTTCGAGTTCGTCCTTGAAGTCGTCTTCGGTGACCATGGACAGGCCGCAGTCGGTGTGCTGCACGATCAGCACCTCGCGCGTGCCGAGCTTCCGCTGGCTGAGCGCGAGCGAGCGGATCATGTCGTCGGTGACGACGCCGCCCGCGTTGCGCAGGATGTGCGCTTCACCCTGGATCAGGCCGAAGATCTCGAACACCCGGATACGGGCGTCCATGCAGGTCAGGATCGTCACGTGGAGCGATGGCCTCGGAGACGAGCGGTCACCAGGAGTGACATCACCCAGCTCCTGGTTTCGCTTGAGCAGTACGTCGATTGAGGTCACGTGTTCATTGGAACCGACGCGCGGGGCGACGGCAACGCGTGCGGACGCAGATCACGGCCCGAACCAGCGTTCTTCGGCCGTTCGCGGCGGCGCGGACGTGCGCCCGACCCGGAGTTCCGTCTGCAGCGTGATCACCTTGGGCCCGACCCGGTCGGCGGAGCTGAGCAGCAGCTTGCCCGCCGCCTTGCCCTTTTCCAACACCGGCTGGTGGACCGTGGTGAGCCCGGAACGCTCGGCCTCGGTGATGCCGTCGAAGCCGGTGACCGTCAGATCCTGCGGCACCCGCAGCCCGCGGCGCTCCGCCTCGGCCAGCGCGCCGAGGGCGAGGATGTCCGAGGTGCAGATCACGGCTGTGACCTGCGGATACGCGTCGAGCAGCTGGCGCGCGGCCGACGCGCCGTCGTCCACGGTGTGGTCGAAGCGCTCGACCACCGGCACGGTCGCCCAGTCGACCCCGGCCGCCGAGAACGCGGCGGCCAGCGCCTCCAGCCGGATCCGCTGGACGTGGAAGTGGGCGGCGCTCTGCCGCTGGATGGAGACGAAATCGTCGTTGCGCTCGCGGGCCAGCCGCATGCACAGCACGCCGATCTGCCGGTGTCCCAGCGAGATGAGGTGCTCGGCCATGGCGGTGACCGCGGCCGCGTCGTCCGGGCCGACCCGGTCGACGCCGTCCACGCGCGGCTGGTCGACGATCACCGTCGGCACCGGGCGCTCCAGCACGGCGCCCAGATGCGGGTCGTCGTCGGGTACCGAGTAGACGACGAAGCCGTCGACGCCGGCGCGGTGCACGGCCGCGACATCTTCCCGGCCCGGGCTCGCCGGGACCAGGTGCAGGCCGACGCCCGCGTCTTCGCAGGCCAGCGCGAGCCCCTCGAGCACGCCGACGGCGGCGGGGTCGCGGAAGGCGTAGGACAGGTTTTCGGTGAGCAAAAGACCGACAGCGCCGGCTTTGCGCGTCCGCAGTGAACGGGCCACCGGGTCCGGGCCCGGGTAGCCGAGGCGGCGCGCGGTCTCGAGGACGCGGCGGCGCAGCTCAGGGGACAGCTGGTCGGGTCGGTTGTAGGCGTTGGAGACGGTGGTCCTCGACACACCGAGCTCTGCGGCCAACGACGCCAGTGTCGCCTGCCTCCTGGTGCGGATAGGACGGCCCATCCGCAAACCGTAACGGTTCAGAACGTTTTGCAGAAGCATCACCCGACGTGTGGCAGGTCTCGATTCAGAGTGACCCTGGGTACAGCTCGTGCCTGGACGGGGAACATGGTCATCCGGATGGGGTACAGTTGAATCTGACAACGGTTTCCATTACCCGGCATTGGGGACACCTGGCCTGGGCATCCGCAGGAGTGCAGTAAATGAATTCCCGCCGTACTAAGAGTGTTTTCGCGGCCGTGTCGGCCCTGGCCATCCTCGCGCTCGGCGCGACGGCTTGCGCGTCGAGCGACAAGGCGTCGACGGGCTCCGGTTCGCCGAACGCGTCCGCCGCGAACCCGGGTGGCGAGAAGATCAAGGTCGTCGCCTCGACCGACGTCTGGGGCAGCGTCGTGACCGCCGTCGGCGGCGACAAGGTCGAGGTCACCTCGATCATCCACGACCCGTCGGCCGACCCGCACTCCTACGAGACCACCGCGAGCGACGCCATCGCCGCGAAGAACGCGAAGCTGACGCTGTCCAACGGCGGCGGCTACGACGAGTTCTTCTCGAAGCTCGCCGACCAGGCCACCGGCGCGCAGAAGCTGGTCGCCGTCGACATCGCCGCGACCGGCAACGAGAACGAGCACGTCTGGTACAGCCTCCCGGGTGTCGAGAAGATCGCCGACCAGGTCGCCGCGAAGCTCGGGGAGATCCAGCCCGCCTCGAAGGACGCCTTCACCGCCAACGCGACCGCGTTCAAGGGCAAGACCCAGGAACTGCTGAAGAAGGTCTCGGGCCTGGGCGCCTCGAACGCCAAGGTCGTCGCGACCGAGCCCGTCGCGCACTACCTGCTCGACAGCGCGAAGGTCACCGACGCGACTCCGCCCGCCTTCGCCGAGGCCGTGGAAGCGGAGCAGGACGTGCCCGCCGCCGCGCTCAACGAGGTCAAGCAGCTGATCTCCGGCAAGCAGGTCAAGGCCCTGATCAACAACGCGCAGACCACCACCCCGGTCACCCAGCAGGTCGTCGGCGACGCCAAGAACGCCGGCATCGCGGTCGTCGACGTCACCGAAACGCTCCCGCAGGGTGTGACCGACTACATTGCATGGATGACCAAGGAAGTGGACGCGCTGGCCGGAGCACTGAAGTAGTGACCTCCGTACCCGCCGAAGCCCGCCCCGCGGTCCGTGTCCGCGGGGCGAGCCTCGCGTTCGGCACCAGGACCCTCTGGTCCGGGCTCGACCTCGACGTCGAGCCCGGCGAGTTCCTCGCGATCCTCGGGCCCAACGGCTCCGGGAAGAGCAGCCTGCTCAAGGTGCTGCTCGGTCAGCAGGGGCTGCCCGAGGGCACGGTCGAGATCGCGGGGCGGCGCCCCGGCGGGACGAACCGGCGGATCGGCTACATCCCGCAGCAGCGCGCCCTCGACGAGGGCCTGACGATGCGCGGGGTGGACCTGGTCGGCCTCGGCCTGGACGGGCACCGGTGGGGCACCGGGCTCTTCGGGATCTCGAAGCGGCGTCAGCTGGTGGCGAAGGCGATCGAGTCCGTCGGCGCCCAGGCGTACGCGAAGCAGCCGGTCGGGCGGCTTTCCGGCGGCGAGCAGCAGCGGCTCCGCGTCGCGCAGTCGCTGGTCGGCGACCCCGAAGTCCTTCTTTGCGACGAGCCGCTGCTCTCCCTCGACCTCGCGCACCAGCGCGCGGTCAGCGAGCTGATCGACGAGCGTCGGCGTTCGGCGGAAACGGCCGTCCTGTTCGTCACCCACGAGATCAACCCGATCCTGTCCTATGTGGACAGGGTGCTCTATCTGGTGAACGGCCAGTTCCGGGTCGGCAAGCCGGACGAGGTGATGAACTCGGAGACGCTGTCCGAGCTGTACGGGACGCGGATCGAGGTGCTCAAGGTCGGCGGGCAGATCCACGTCGCCGGGGCGCAGAGCGCGTTGTGCGAGGACGAACCCCACCACATCGACGAACAGGTTTCGTAGCGGAAGTGGTAGACGAAGTGAGGTCATTCGTGCGGCCTGGACCACACGCAGAACCCGCCCTGGCCGGAGGCCCCGCGATCGGGGAGGCAGGGCGTCTTGGTGAATCAACGCGCTCGATGACGCGAACTCGCGCCCTGGCGACGCGATCGCGGTCGCGGGTTCTCGGATAAACGCCGTGGACAAGATGTTCGACTTCGCCCTGACCGGCGAACTCCTCGGCCTCGACTTCGTGCAGACGGCGCTGCTCGCGGCCGCCGTCCTCGGCCTGGTGGCCGGCGTGCTCGGCCCGCTGGTGGTCATGCGGCGGATGTCGTTCGCCGTGCACGGCACCGCCGAACTCGCCTTCACCGGCGCGGCGGGCGCGCTGCTGCTGGGCGTCGGCGTCGAACTCGGCGGCCTCGCGGGCGCGGTCATCGCCGCCCTGCTGATCGGGATCCTCGGCGGCCGCGAATCCGAACGCGACTCCGTGATCGGCGTGATCCTCGCCTTCGGCCTCGGCATGGGCGTCCTGCTGCTGTCGTTCTACGAAGGCCGCAGCGCCAACAAGTTCGGCATCCTCGTCGGGCAGATCATCACCATCGACTCGACCAATCTGAACCTGCTCGTCGGCGCGTCGGTCGTGGTGCTGGTGGTGCTCGCGGTGATCTACCGGCCGCTGCTGTTCGCCACGGTCGACCCGGCGGTCGCGACGGCGCGCGGCGTGCCGGTGCGGCTGCTGTCGCTGATCTTCGCGGTGCTGGTCGGGATCTCGAGCGCGCTCGGCGTGCAGATCGTCGGCGCGCTGCTGGTCGTCTCGCTGATGGTGACCCCGGCCGCGGCGGCCGCGCGGGTCACGGCGAGCCCGTGGAAGGCGACCGTGCTGTCGATCGTGTTCGCGGAGATCGCCGCGCTCGGCGGGATCATCCTCTCGCTCGCGCCGGGGAAGCCGGTGAGCGCGTTCGTCACGACGATCTCGTTCGTGATCTACCTGGTCTGCCGTCTCGTCGCGTGGCTGCGCGGACGTACGTCGCGGGTCCGCGTCGAGCCGACGGCGACGGCGCAGCCCGCCCTGCGCTAGCGGATCGGATTCTCGGCGAGCGCCTTCTTCAGCGGTTCGAGGAAATTCGGGTCGATGAAGGCGAGCTGACCGCCGGCCACGCTGCGCTCCACGGCCTCGACGACCACGACGTTCGCGTTCACGAACGCGTCCACGGCCTCGGCCTGCGACGTCTTCTGAGTGAAGTGCGCCAGCATCGTCAGGTTCGTGAACGCGCCCGAGAGATATCGCGAAGACGCCTTCGTGAACGAGTCGCCGTAGATCAGGACCTTGTCGTCCACGGTCCCGATCAAAGGGCTGGCCGTGCGATAGATGGGCCGGTCGATGTCGCCGTTCGGCTCGCCCGCGCGTTCGGCGACGCCGTCCGGGCGGAGGCTGTACAGCGTGTTCGTCTTCGTGCCCTGCTTGTTGATCAGCGGCGGCAGATCGGCGACGGTGTCGTACTGGCCGACGGGAACGCTGACCCAGGTCTGCGTGACCCCCGGCTTGATCGCGTTCGCGATGGCGCGCGTCATGACCAGTGCGCCCTCATCGGCCCAGTGGGTGTCGTTCGGCGGGTAGATCGGATGCTGCACGCGGCCCTCGGACGCGCGGAGTTCGGGCCGCAGGTCGATCGCGCGCGCGTCCTTGAGCATCCGGTGCCAGGCGGACGCCTCGGCCGACCGCGAACAGTCCTTGCCGGGGTAGGTGTCCGGCAGGAACTGCGGCACCATCGTCGACTTGTCCGGCGCGATGACGAGCTCGAACCTGCGCCCGGACTGCTCGACCGCGCGCCGCAGCTCGTTGATCTTGGCGATGGTCTCGGGCAGCGGACGGGACGGATCGCATTTCGCGTCGGCGTCGTAGCCGTAGTACAGCCAGCCGTCGCGGCCCTGCACGACACGGCGGTAACCGGACGCGGCGTTCGGCGTCGGCCCCTGGGTCGGCGCGGTCTTGGACGGCGCCGGTGCCGGCGGCGCGGGGATCGGGCCCGCCTGCTGCCGCGGTGGCTGCTGGTCGAGCGGGGCGCTCTCGCCGAAGACGCCGCGGCTGATCGCGTCGGCGGCGGCGATCGCGCCCGGCCGGAACGACAGCTGGTCGATCGCCCAGGTCGGCATGTCGGTGAAGAAACCCCAGCCCCGGTCCAGCCCGGGGAAGCTCGCGAGCTTGTGGTTCTCGATCTCGCCCGGCCGGACGCCGAACACCCACAGCAGCGCGGGGGTGGTGAAGAACAGAAGCGCGCTGATCAGCGCGGTCAGCTGCCTGCCGCCGTGGCGGGGACGGTGCAACGCGTGCTCGCGCGGAAGCCACGCCTCGTGGACGGCTGGCAGCTGCTGGGGTTCGGACGCCACCCCTCCACCGTAATCACCCCGTGTCTCCCGCATGTGAGAACGCCTCACTTCCGCGCCCCGGATCGCGTTTAGCCCGCTAAACGCGATCCGCCCGCTCCGGGAGCGATGTCCCCAATGTGGCATTGGAGACACTGAGCGTCCCCAATGCCGCATTGGGGACATCGAGCCCCCGGCGGTCCCACACCCCTCGCGCCTCCCCCGGATCGCGTTTAGCCCGCTAAACGCAGGTCAGTGCAGCATCAGCAGGACCTGCAGTTCACCGACCAGGAAGCCGATGAGCCCACCCACCGCGATCAGCTTCCACTCGTCCTGCCGGAACGCGGGCCTCAGCAACCCCTCGAACTCCAGCGGCGTCAGCCCGAGCATCCGCCGTTCGACGATCTTCGCGACGTCCATCGCCTCGGTCAGGTAGCCCTCGGCGTACCGGATCGTCGGCGGCAGTCGCTCCAGCGCCTTCCGCGCGGCCGCCTGCTTGATCTCCTGCAGCCGTTGCCCGCCGACGGCCATCACGACCATCGGTTTCGCGACACTCGCCTGCTCGTCCACGGCGTGCGCCACCAGCCGCTCGACCAGCGCGTACAGCCGATCCGACCGCGGCCCGCGCAGCACGGCGTCGAGCAGGTTCGGCACGGTGAGGATCTCGTTCGCGATCATCTCGCCGTACTGATGCGCGACCTCGGCCCGCCGCCGCTGGAACTTGCCCTGCAGGATCACCCGCCCGACCCGCACCGGCTCGCGCGGCACGAAGATCAGCTTGATCGCCAGCCAGTCGGTGAACAGCCCGATGCAGCCACCGAAGATCGGCAGCACCCACGGCTCCTTCGTCAGCGCCCAGACGAACGCCTGCACGATGCCGAGCCCGAAGCCGAAGTAGATCCCGGTGCGCGCGATGAACGCCATCTCCGGCCGCGACGTCTCGCGGATCAGCCGGACGAGCAGCTTCTTGTCCCTGGTGAGCCGCTGCACGGTCATGTGCTGGAAGTCGAGCACCTCGTCGAGGTTCTCGGTCATCTCCTCCATGAACTCGCGCACCAGCCGTGGCGTCGACGCCTGGACCTGCTTGATCAGCAGTTCCTGCGCCATCGTCGGCATGACCTCCCAGAGCCTGGGATGGTGCTTTTCGAGCACTTCGCGCGCGACCTCGTCCACGGCCCGCAGCAACGGCTGCTCGATCTCGCGCGTGATGATCGCCGGATCGATCCGGCGGAAGACCTCCTTGACGTCCAGCAGATTCGACGTCAGCAACTCGGTCGCGACGGCGGCCATCCGCCCGCCGTGTTTGGGCACCACGCCCTGCCAGCCGAGGAAGGGTTTGATCCCGACGAACTCGAGCGGTTTGAACATCATCTCGATGGCGACGCGTTTGGTGACGTAGCCGATCAGCGCGGCGACGAACGGGATCGCGGCGTACAGCCACCAGTGCCGGGCGAGGTCGTCCAGGACGGCGTCCACACGACCTCCTCGCTTCGCTCAGGGAAGGGGGAAACCGTATCGGTTGGCCTTCAGTGAAGCAGTAGAAGCACCTGAAGTTCACCGACAAGGCCGCCGATCACCGCGCCGACGGCGATCAGTTTCCACTCGTCCTGCCGGAACGCCGGGCGCAGCAGCTGCTCGAATTCGAGCGGGTTCAGCCGCCGCATTCTGTCCACAATGGTGTTCCGGACGTCGAGCGCGTTGACCGCGTAGCTTTCGGCGTGGCGGATCGTCTCCGGGATCCGCGCCGCGGCCTTCGCGGCCGCTGTCTGCTTCATCTCCTGGAACCGCCTGCTCCCGACGGCCATCGCGACGAACGGCTTCACAACACTCGCCTGCGCGTCGATGGTCCGCTGTACCTCGCGGGTGATCATCGCGAACAGCTTGTCCGATTTCGGCCCGCTCAGCACGGCTTCGAGCAGGTTCGGGATGGTGATGATCTCGCGCGCGATCATGTCGCCGTAGTCGGCGGAGACCTGGTCCTTGCGCTTCTGGAACACGCCTTGCCAGGTGTAGAAACCGAAGAACCGTTTCGGCTCGCGCGGCAGGAAGATCATCTTCAGGGCGATCCAGTCGGTGAACCAGCCGATGCCGATACCGAACAGCGGCAGCACGATCGGCGACTTCGTCAGCGCCCACACCAGCAGCTGCACACAGCCGAGGGAGAACCCGAAAACGATCCCCGACCGCGCGATGAACCGCATCTCCGGCCGTGAGATGTCGCGGATCAGCCGGTTCAGCAAGGCCTTGTCGCGCACCAGGTTCGTCACGACCATGTGCTTGAGGTCGAGGACGTCCTCGATGTTCTCCGAGATCTCGCCCATGATCTTCGTGATCGCGCGCGGCGCCTCGGCCTGCACGCGTTTGAGCAGTAGTTGCTGGGCGGTGTTCGGCAGTACTTCCCAAAGTCTGGGCTGGTACTGCTCCATCACCTCGCGGGTGACGTCCTCGACGATCCGCAGGAGCGGTTGCTCGATCTCCTTCGCCACCTGGGCCGGGTCTAGCCTGGCGAAGATCTCCTTCGGGTCGACGAGGTTGTTCGTCAGCATCTCGGTGGCGGTGGCCGCCATCCGCTCCGCGTTCGCCGGCAGCACTCCCTGCCAGCCGAGGAACGGTTTGACGCCGACGAATTCCACCGGTTTGAACATCATCTCGATGGCGACGCGTTTGGTGACGTAGCCGATCAGCGCGGCGACGAACGGCATGGTGACGTACACCGGCCAGTGCTCGCCGAGATCGGCGATGACGGCGTCCACTTCCGAGCCCCTCCCGCGTCTTGCTTGAAGGGCAACCTAGCCGCCGGTCCTCAATGGAGGAGTAACAGGACCTGAAGTTCACCCACGAGCCCGCCGATCACCGCGCCGACCGCGATCAGCTTCCATTCGTCCTGCTGGAAGGCGGGACGGAGGATCCCCTCGAACTCGAGCGGGGTCAGCTGCTGCATCTTCGTGACGATGGTGTTGCGGACGTCGAGCGCGTCAGTGGCGTAGCTCTCCACGTGTTTCACCGTTTCGGGGAGATACGCGATCGCCTTTTCCGCCGCGGCCTTCTTCATCTCCTGGTACTGGACCCCGCCGACGGTCAGCGCCACCAACGGTTTCGCGATGCTCGCCTGCGCGTCGATGGTCCGTTGCACCTCGCGGGTGATCATCGCGAACAGCTTGTCCGATTTAGGCCCGGTGAGCACGGCCTCCATCACGTTCCGCACGGTGAGGACCTCGTCGGCGATCAGCGCGCCGTAGTCCTTGGCGACCGCCTGGCGGCGTTTCTGGAACATGCCCTGCCAGCTGAAGAACAGGAACCGGCGCGGCTCACGCGGGTAGAAGATCATCTTCAGCGCCAGCCAGTCGGTGACGAACCCGGTGACGAAACCGAAGATCGGCATGATCAGCGGCTGTTTCGTCAACGCCCACGCGACGAACTGGATCAGGCCGATGACGAAGCCGAACCAGATGCCGGACCGGGCGATGAAGCGGAGCTCCGGGGTCGCGACCTCCTTGATCAGGCGGCAGGTCAGCGATTTGTCGCGGACCATCGAGTTGATCAGCATCTCGTTGACGTCGAGGACCTCGTCGATGTTCGTCGACACCTCGCGCATCAGCCGCGCTACGACCTTCGGCGCCTGCGCGCGGACCTGGTCGACCAGCATGCGCTGCGCCCGGGTCGGCAGCAGTTCCCACAGTCTGGGCTGGTACTGCTCCATCACCTCGCGGGTGACGTCCTCGACGGCCTTGAGGAGCGGCTCTTCGAGTTCCTTGACCATTTCCTCGGGATCGAGCCGGGAGAAGATCTCCTGCGGATCGACGAGGTTCTTGGTCAGCAGGTCGACGGCGGTGGTCGCCATCCGGCGCGAGTTGGCCGGGATGACCCCCTGCCAGCCGAGGAACGGTTTGATCCCGACGAACTCCAGCGGCCGGAACATCATCTCGATGGCGACGCGTTTCGTGATGTACCCGATGAGCGCGGCGATGAAGGGCATCGTGGCGTAGACGTGCCAATGCTCGCGGATGTCTTCGAGGATCGCCGAGATGTCCAACCGGGCCTCCGCTGCTTACGACCTGTCAACAATGCAGGATGCCATGTGATCGGTCCACCGCACGCCGAGTGCAGCCGTTTGGCGGTACTGCCCGACGGGTGCCAGCTCATTAAGGTGGCCGCCATGGTCGCTCCTGAGAAGACGGCGCCTCAGGCGCCCTCAGCGAAATCGTCCCCGTTCGCGGGCTCTGTCCGCGGCTATGACAAGCGTCAGGTCGACGAGCACCTCGCCGAACTGGCGACCGAACTCAAGCAGACCTCACGCAGCCGCGACGAGGCCGTGGCGACCGCCGGTGAACTCACCAAGGCACTCGGCCACGCCCAGAAGGAACTGGACGAGACCAAGGCCGCCCTCGTGCGGATGAGTTCGAGCCCGTCCGGCGCCGGCGCGATGGCCGAACGCGTCCGCATGATGATGCAGCTCGCCGAGGAGGAGATCGCCGACCTCAAGGCCGCCGCGGAAGCCGATGCCAAGTCGACCCGGGCCGAAGCGGACAAGTACGCCCACGAGACGCAGCGCGCGATCGAGAAGGCGGCCAAGGACGCGCAGGCCGAGCGGGAAAAGCTGCTCGCCGACGCCAAGGCGGAGATCGAGCGGCTGAACTCCGAGGCGGCGCAGAAGCGCAAGGAACTGGACATGGAGAGCGTCCGGGCCCGCGCCGCCGCGGACAAGAAGGCCGAGGAGGCTTCGGCGGCTCGCCGCGCGGAGGCCGAGAAGGCGTCCGCGGACAAGATCGCGGAAGCCGATCAGGTGTCGGCGGCCAAGCGTGCCGAGGCCGAGCGGATCTCCGCGGAGAAGATCGCCAAGTCGGAGAAGTCTTCGGCGGAGGACATCGCCGCGAAGCAGGAGCAGGTCGCGGAGGCCCTCACCGACGCGAAGACCCAGCAGGCCGAAGCCCAGCAGGCCCGGAAGCTCGCGCTGGAACTCCGGTCGAAGGTCGCCGATCGGCTCTCCGCCACGGACGTCGCCGTCCAGGAGGCCATCCGGCTGCTGGCTCCCGCCCCTGATGCCGCCGAGGCACCCAAGCCGGAGGCCGCGCCGAAGCCCGCTCCCACCAAATCCAACGGCCCACGCCCTTCCTGATCGCTTAACGCCGGACGACGGCGAACAGCTCGTCGTCGATCCAGCCCCTGGTGTGCAGCTCGGCGCAGAATCGCTGGTACGACTCGGCGAGCGCGGCACTTTCGCGCTCGTCGGGCTCGACCAGCGTTCCCCCGCTGAGCCCTTCGGACGCCTCGGTGAGCCCGCCCGGCAGGACTCCCGCCGCGGCGAGCAGCGCGGCGCCGTAACCCGTTTCCGCCTGTGGCGACACCCGCAGGCCGAGGCCGGTGACGGTCGCCCTGATCCGTGTCCACAAAGGACTTCTGCTGCCGCCGCCCGCCGCCAGCAGCGGATCGGTGACCGTGACGCCGAGGCGGCGCAAGTGGTCCAACGCCAGCCGCTCGAGGAAGGCGACCCCCTCCAGCCTGGCCCGGTGCAGCTCTACCTCGTCCGCTTGGCCCGACACGAAGCCCTCCGCGTCCGGGCTGGCGAACGGAAAGCGTTCGCCCTTGCGCCGCAACGGATACGCGACCACCTTCGCCGGACCCAGCTCGGCCGCCGCCGCGTCGAGTTCGGGAAGGTGATCCTGCCCGGCGACGGCCTCGCCGCCGGTGTTCGACGCGCCACCGGGCAGCCACCAGCCGTCCGGGTGACGGTGGCTGTACATCGCCCCCGTCGGATCCGGCACCAGCTCTTCGGTGACTCCCTTGAGCACGTACGTCGTGCCGAGGATTCCGACGAAACTCCCGGGAGCGACCGCGCCGGCCGCGAGCTGGCCCGCGCAACCGTCGGTCATCCCGGCCACGACCGGGCAGCCCGCCGGGAGTCCGGCGACCGGACGGGCCACCTCGCCCAGCACGGTGGCCGGCGCGACCACCGAAGGGAGCAGGCTCGCCGGCACGCCCAACGCCTCGAAGACCTCGGCGGGCCACTCGAGGGCGAGCGGGTCGTAGCCGCTTTTCAAAGCATGCGACCAGTCGGCCGCCACCGGCCCGCCGGTGAGCTCCGCGGCGATCAGATCGGGGGTGTGGCGGATCCCGGCGACGTCGGGGACGTGCCCGGCCAGCCAGGCGATCCGGCCGAGCGCGGCCGTGGCGGACACGCCGAAACCGAGCCGCCGCCAGCGATCCGCGCCGAGCGCGGTGGCCTCGCGGTTGAGTTCCGCACCCCGCCTGTCGTCGTACATCAGCGCGGGCGTGACCGGCTCACCGGACGCGTCGACCCCGACGATCGTCCCCGACGTCGCGGCGATGGCCACCGCGGCGACCTCGCCGCCCCTGCCCGGCAGCTCGCCGGTGACCTTCGCCAGCACCGTCTTCACCGCCGGCCACCAGGACCGGGCGTCCTGCTCGCTGTGTCCGCGGCCGTCGCGGACCGGCGCGGGCAGCGGCCCGGCGGCCGAAGCGAGGACGGTGCCGCCGCGCACCGCGAGGGCTCGGACCCCCGCGGTGGCGACGTCGATGCCGATCGTGACGGGTTGGTTCACGTGGTGACGACCTTCTCTCCGACTTCTTGCAGACTTTTGTCCTCTTCGATCGCCTTCGCCGTCTCATCGGGCAGCTTCAGGTAGCGCACCATGACCGCCGCGACCAGATACAGCGCGGCGAAGACGATCACCACGCCGGCCGCGCCCAGCGGGCCGAGGAACACGCTGACGATCGCCGGCCCGACGAACGCCGCCGCGCCCGCGCCCAGGTTCAGCAGGGCCATCGCGCCGCCCTTGTTCTCCGGGGCGAGCGAGGGGAGCAGTGCCGAGATCGGCACGAATCCGGCGAGCGTGGCGCCGTACAGCGCGCCGACGAGCAGCGCGAGCCAGTAGTACTCGGCGCCCATGGCGATCGGGACGAAGTAGAGCAACAGGATCGAGACGGCGCAGCCGATCGCGCCGAACCAGAAGATCGTGGTGCGCCAGCCGATCCGGTCGCTCAGCACGCCGAAGATCAGGTTGAAGAAGATGTTCGTGCCGTAGATGACCGAGACCAGGAGGAGCCACCGGCTCTCCCCGAACCCGATCTCCTCGATGAAGATCGTCGGGAAGAACACCAGCATCCCGAATTCGGGCGCGGTGTTGATGACGCGGACGAGCATCCCGACGCCGACGCGGGGCTTCTTCCACGCGATCGACACGCTGGAAACGAGGCTCTGCACCGGTTTCACGTCCGGCGGCGCGAGCCGGGTGTACCCGGTCCGTTGCCGGACACCGAAGATCGCGAGCAGACCGCCGAGCGCGAGGAGCGCCACCGACACCCAAAGCGTCCCGTACTGGCCCAGCACCGGGTTCGTGAAGCTCGCGACCAACGCGCCCAGCGTCGGAAGCCCGCCGGTGAAGGCGAAGTAGAACCAGCCCACCGCCGCGCCGAGCCTGGCGACCGGCGCCACCGCGGTGATCCAGACCAGGAAACCGAACGCGAACATCGGATAGCCGAACCCGCGCAGACCGTAGAACACCAGCATCAACGGGTAGTTCTCACCCGATACCGCGACCGCGAGGAACAGCACGTCGAACACCAGCCAGATGGCCAGACCGATCATCATCACGCGACGCGGGCCCCACAGATCCGACAGCGCGCCCGACAACCACGACGCCAGCATCACGGCGACGCCGTACACGGTGATCACGTACGAAGCCTTGATCTCGGTGCCCGCGCCGTTGTCCGCCATGAACGGCGCGATGAAGCCCGACTCGACCCCGTCGCCGATCATGAACAGCAGCAGCCCGGCGTAGCCGAGGAACAGCGGGGCGGGCAGGCCCCAACGGTTCAGTAGGCGGGCGAACCCGCTCCCGGATCGCGATAACGGCGGTGTTACCTGGTTCATGCACGCCTCCATGACGTCGTGTTCAGCGTATCATGGATCGTGTTAACTTAACTTTCAAGATGTTACATCGGTGGATTTTCGTGTTAGCCTCGCGCGCCCGGCTCGGTCCTGCGGCGTGAGTGACCGGGTGAAGACGCGTTGCGAAAGCCACTTTCGCAACCTTCAACGTTGCGAAAGTGGCTTTCGCAACGGCGCCTTCGGTCCATGAGTGCCTGGGTCATCCGCCAGCCTCTGAAGTACGTGAAGGCCCCCTTCACTGCGCTAGACGCAATGAAGGGGGCCTTCACGTACTTCAGGTCTCGGCAGGCGTACGCCTCAGAGTTCCGCGAGGTCCACTTCCACCTGGCTCCGCATCTCCTCGACCAGGTGCTCTTCCACTCCGTCGTCGACGATCAGCACGTCGAAGTCGCTCAACGGCGCCAGCCGGTGCAGCGCCGCGCGTTCGGTCTTGCTGTGGTCCATCAGCAGCACCTTCGTCCGGGCGCTGGCCAGCATCGCGCGCTTCAGCATCACGATCTCCGGTTCCTGATGGAACGTCATCCGCGTGTTCATCGCCGAGGTCGAAACGAAGGTCGCGTCGACGTTGATCCGCTCGATCGCCTCCAGGCTCTGCATGCCGAGGAACGAGTCGTGGGTCGCGGAGTAGTCGCCGCCGATGCAGATGAGCCGCAGGTCGGGAACGCCTTTGAGCAGTTCGATGGCGCCGAGGTAGTTCGTCGCGACGGTCAGCGGGGTGACGCGGTGAAGCATCTTCGCCAGCGCGAGCGCGCTCGTCGAGTCGTCGAGCAGGATCGACATCCCCGGCTCGACGCGCGCGAGCGCGTGCGCGGCGATGGCCATCTTCTCTTCCGAATGCACGTTCATCCGGTAGTCGGCGTTGCTTTCGAACACCGTCGACGGCATGGCCGACACGCCACCCCGGTACTTCCGGAGCAGGCCGCGCCGCGCCAGTTCGTCGACGTCGCGGTGCACCGTCATGGTGCTGACGCCGGTGAGTTCCACCAGTTCGGCGATGCTCGCGGAACCGGTTGTGAAGACGTGTTCGGTGATCAGCTGCTGACGCGTGTTACGAGAGTGCGCGCTCGCACCGGCCGTCTTCTCATCGCTCATGTCGTCCAGTATCGCGTGCGGGCGGGCTGATTGAGGCGCAGCAGGCCGGTGCGCGTGCCGTCGATCTCGATCTCCGTGACGGCCGCGTTGTCCAGCCGCGGGAACACGGTGCGGTAGTTCTCGAGCGGGATGCCGAGCAGCGCGCACAACGTCAGCCTGATCAAGGTGTTGTGCGCGACGACCAGCACCGTCTCGCCCGGCGCCTCGGCGGCGATCCCGCGCAAGGCGCCGGCTCCGCGGGCGGCCGCGTCGGCGGGCGGCTCCGAACCGGGGAACGCGCCGCTCACGGGATCGGCGAGAAACCTTGCCACCGCAGCGGGATCCGTCTCCGCCAGCTCGGCCCTGGTGCGCCCCTCCATCAGTCCGAAGTGGACTTCGTGCAGCTCGTCGACCACCCGCAAAGGCAGGTCCAGGGCCTTGGCGGACGGCTCCGCGGTGCGCCGTGCCCGGCTCTGCGGCGAGCAGAACACGGCGGACGGCTTGGCCGCCGCGGCGAAGCCGGCGAGCTCGTCCGCCTGCCGGAGCCCTTCCTCGGTCAGCGCGACGTCACTGCTGCCCGCGTACCGGTTCTCGGCATGCCATTCCGTTTGGCCGTGCCGTGCCAATAACAACCGTGCGACCACGCGATCCCTCCTCGGGGCTTGTTCAGATCACATCATCGATGTTAACTTAACAGCATCGATGTGAAAGGAGATGCCGGATGGCACTCGCCGCGGTGGTGTTCGACCTGGACGGTGTCCTCGTCGACAGTGAACACCTTTGGGAGGAGAACTGGGTGGCGTACGCCGCCCGGCACCGCACCGAATGGACCGCCGAGGACACCGCGTCCGTGCAGGGGATGAGCGCGCCCGAATGGGCCGCGTATCTCGCGAAGCGGTCCGGCACCCCGGAAAGCGCGGCCGAGGTCGAGCGTGCCGTGGTCGACGGCATGATCGCCGCGATCGAGGCGGGCGAAGCGCCCCTCCTGCCCGGCGCAGGGGAGATGGTCCGCGAGGTGAGCGCGAAGGTGCCGGTCGCGCTGGCGTCGTCGGCCGCCCGCCGGGTGATCGACGCGGTGCTCTCCAAGCACGGGCTCACCGGCGAGTTCGCCGCGACCGTCTCCAGCGCCGAGGTCGCCAGGGGCAAACCGAGCCCGGACGTCTATCTCGAAGCGGCGGCCAGGCTCGGCCGGTCCGGTGAGGAATGCCTCGGCGTCGAAGACTCCAGCAACGGCATCCGCGCCGCCGCCGCGGCCGGGCTCACCGTGATCGCGTTGCCGAATCCGGTGTACCCGCCGAAGCCGGACGCGCTGGAGCTGGCCGCCGAAGTCGCGGAGAACAACGACGACGTGCGCCGCAAGCTGCTCGCGTACCTGTCCGGTGAATTCGCGGAAGCGAGCGGGCGATGACGGTCCTGGGCGCCGCGGAGACGTTCAAACGCGACTGGCTGGACGGGTTCGTCACGGCCTACGGGCGTTCGGTGCGCAAGGTTCCCGGCGCCTATGGCGTGCTGCGCCGGGAAGAATCCGCACCCAAGGTCGCGGTGGTGATCGGCGGCGGCTGCGGGCACTATCCCGCGTTCGCCGGGCTGGTCGGTCCCGGTCTGGCCGACGGAGCCGTGGTGGGCGACGTGTTCACCAGTCCGAGCGCCGAGCAGGTCTATCGCACCGCGCGGGCCGCGGAGAGCGGGGCAGGCGTGCTCTTCGGTTACGGCAACTACCAGGGCGACGTGCTGCATTTCGGGCTCGCCGCGCGCAGGCTGGCCGCGGAGGGCATCGAGAGCAGGACGATCCTGGTCACCGACGACATCGCCAGCGGTCCGGCCGACGCGCCGGAAAGGCGTCGCGGTGTCGCGGGCGACTTCCTGGTCTTCAAGATCGCGGGCGCCGCCGCCGAACGCGGTGACGATCTGGCCGCCGTGCACGCGATGGCGGAGAAGGCGAACGCGAACACCCGGACGTTCGGCGTGGCGTTCGGCGGGTGCACGCTGCCCGGCGCGTCCGCTCCGCTGTTCACCGTCGGCGAGAGCGAGATGGAGCTGGGGCTCGGCATCCACGGCGA
Source organism: Amycolatopsis japonica (assembly GCF_000732925.1). Taxonomy (NCBI): domain Bacteria; kingdom Bacillati; phylum Actinomycetota; class Actinomycetes; order Pseudonocardiales; family Pseudonocardiaceae; genus Amycolatopsis; species Amycolatopsis japonica. The sequence goes on along the minus strand of NZ_CP008953.1, from coordinate 8,282,661 downwards.
GCCCGGCGTCCGCACGGTCGGCAGGCTGAGCGCACGGGAGCTGGCCGACGAACTGGTCGACGGTCTCCTCCCGGAGCTGCCCGACGGCGACGGACGCGTGGTGGTCCTGCTGAACGGGCTGGGCCGCACCAAATACGAGGAGATGTTCGCGACCTACACCCGGGTGCACGAGCGGCTCGCCGCGGCGGGGCTCAGCCCGTCGCACACCGAGGTCGGCGAGTTCGTGACTTCGCTCGACATGGCGGGTGTCTCGCTGTCGATCCTGGTGCTCGACGACGAACTCGCCGAGCTGTACGCGGCCCCCTGCGACACGCCTGGCTACCGGAGCACCGGCGCCGCGCTGGCACAGGTGCCGCTGGAGTCCACAGTGGACGCTCTGCTGGCGGAGGCCGAGCCGGGGCAGGGCATCGTGGATCGCGCGCTGACCGTGGCCCTGCGCGATATCGAGGCCAACGAAGCCGAACTCGGCCGGTTGGACGCGGTCGCGGCCGACGGCGACCACGGACTGGGGATGACCAGGGGCATGCGGGCCGCGGTCTCCGCCGCCCGGCGCGACGGAGACTCGCTGTCCACCGCGCTCCTGGCCGCCGGGACGGCGTTCGCCGACGCGGCGGGCGGGGCGTCCGGCGCGCTGTACGGCGTCCTGCTCGCCGAGACCGGCGCGGGACTGCGTGGCCTGGCGGCCGAAGAGGTCACCACGGGAACACTCGCCGGCGCGGTGGACGGCGCGGTGAAGGCGTTCGTCGAACTGGGCAAGGCCGAGCCCGGCGAGAAGACCATGCTCGACGCCATCGAGCCGTTCCGGCTGGCGTTGCGCGAACAGGCCGAGGCGGGCGCCGACGTCCCGCAGGCCTGGCAGAAGGCGGCCCAGGTCGCGGTGAGCGCGGCCGAGGCCACGGCGGACCTGCTGCCCGTCAAAGGCCGGGCGGCGCGATTGGCGCGGCGCAGCGAAGGGCACCCCGATCCCGGGGCCACTTCGTTCGCGCTGCTCGTCACCGCGGTCGGCCAGGCTCTCGGAAAGGAAGACTGAATGCGGATCGTGGTGGCGGCGGACAACGCCGGGGTGGCACTCAAGGACCAGCTGCGTGACCTGCTCCTCGCCGACGACCGGGTGGACGAGGTCACCGACCTCGGCGTGGCCGACGGGTCCGACGACAAGGCGTACCCACTGCTCGGCCTGGCGGCGGCGGAGACCATCGCGCGGGGCGAGGCGGATCGCGGCGTCCTGGTCTGCGGGACCGGGATCGGCATGGCGATCTCGGCGAACAAGGTCCCCGGTGTCCGGGCCACGGTCGCGCACGACTCGTACTCCGCCGAGCGTTCGGTCAAATCGAACGACTGCCAGGTGATCACCTTCGGCGCCCGGGCGATCGGTCCGGAGCTGGCGAAGAAGATCGTCGCCGAATGGGTCGGCCATCGCTTCGACCCGGCATCGGCCAGCGCGAGCAAGGTCGCGCACATCACCGAATACGAGCAAGCTCACTGAACGCGGCCCGACACGGGCACGGAGAGAGGACGCAGAGTTGCGGATACTCGCTGCGGGAGACCATTTCGTCGGCACCGGCCTGCTGGCCGACGCCGTCCGTGCCGAGGTCGGCGCCGGGCACGAATTCTCGGAACTGACCCTGCCGTGGCCGGTGGAGCCGTTCGGCCCGGTCGCGAACGTCCACGAGGCCAGCGGCACCGAGGAGCAGGTGATCGAGGCCTTGGCCGGAGCCGAGGTCGCGGTGACCCAGATGGCGCCCTTCACCAAGCAGGTGTTCGCGGCCGCACCCGGGCTCAAGCTCGTGTCGGTGTGCCGGGGCGGCCCGGTCAACGTCGATCTCGCGGCGGCCACCGAAGCGGGCGTCGCGGTGACGTACGCGCCCGGCCGTAACGCCGGTGCCGCCGCCGAATTCGCGGTGGGGATGATCCTGGCCGCGATGCGCCGGATCTCGACGTCCTCGGCCGAACTGCTGGGCGGCACCTGGCGCGGCGACTACTACGCCTACGACCAGACCGGTCTCGAACTCGACGGGACCACCGTCGGCCTGGTGGGGTACGGCGCGATCGGTGCGCGGGTGGCCAAGGTGCTCGTCGCGTTCGGTGCGAAGGTGCTGGTCTCGGACCCGTTCGCCGACCCGGCCCGGATCAGTGCGGACGGGGCGGAGCTCGTCGAACTGGACGACCTGCTGCGCCGCAGTTTCGTGGTGAGCCTGCACGCCCGGCTCACCGAGGAGACCCGGCACCTGATCGACGCCGCCAAACTCGCGTTGCTGCCGGAAGGCGCCGTGCTGGTCAACACCGCGCGCGGCGGCTTGCTGGACTACTCCCCGCTGCCGGAAGCCCTGCGCTCGGGACGGCTCGGCGCGCTCGCGCTCGACGTGTACGACGTCGAGCCCCCGCCCGCGGACTGGGCGTTGCGCGACGCGCCGAACGTGATCGCGACGCCGCATCTCGCCGGGACCAGCAAGCAGACGGCGGAGCGGGCGGCGAGCATCGTCGCCGCCGAAGTCGGCCGGTACGCGCGCGGGGAGGCGCTCGCGAATCTGGCGAACCCCGAGGTCCTGCGGCCATGATCATCGGCGTCGACATCGGCACGTCACTGACCAAGGCGGTCGTCTTCGACAAGGCCGGGATGTCCGTGGCGAGCGCGTGCACCACGTCCGAGGTGCACCACCTGCCGGGCGGGTTGGTCGAACAGGATCTCGATCAGGTGCTGGGCACCGTGGCGACGGTGGTGCGCGAGGTCGCCGCCAAGCTCGACGGTCCGGTCACCGCACTGGCCCTCACCGGTCAGGGCGACGGGCTGTGGCTGCGCGACGAATCCGGCGAGGCCGTGCGCCCGGCGATCTCGTGGCTCGACGGCCGGGCGAACTCGTTGCTCGCCCAGTGGCAGGCAGGCGGAGTGGCCAGGGAGGTGTTCCGCCGTACCGCGTCGGGAATGTTCCCCGGTTGCGCCGCGGCCATCATGTCCTTTTTGGACACTCATGAACCGGAGTCGCTGGACAGGGCGGCGGTGGCGGGTTACTGCGTCGACGCGGTACTCCAGCGGCTGACGGGCGAGATCACGGTCGACGCGTCGGACGCTTCGCTGCCGTTCCTCGACCCGGCCACCCGGCGGTACGACGAAGACGCCATCGCCGCCGTCGGTCTCTCCCACCGCCGGAACCTGTTCGCGGAGCCGGCGGCGCCGAAGACCGTGTTCCGCTTGGACGAACGCGGCGCCGGACTGCTCGGGCTTCCGGTCGGGCTGCCCGTCACCGCGGGGCCGTTCGACCTGCCCGCGAGTGCCATCGGCGCCGGTGTACGACGGCCGGGCGACGGCATCCTCACCGCCGGCACCACTCTCGCCTGCCAGGTCCTGACGGACTCGGCGGAGTTCGATCCGGAAGGCGAGCCCGCCGGGATGTTCCTCTGCACGCAGGAAGAAGGCCAGTTCCTGCGGGCGATGCCGGCGATGGTCGGCACGGCGGGGATCGACTGGATGTGCCGCCTGTTCGGAATCGAGGTCGAGGAGATCGGCTCGCTGCTCGACACGAGCGAGCCCGGGGCTGGCGGGGTCCGCGCGCTTCCGTTCCTCTCCGCGTCCGGTGAGCGGGCGCCGTTCGTCGACGCGTCGGCGCGGGCCCAGTTCTCCGGGCTGAGCCTGGAGAGCGAGCGTGGGGACATCGTCCGGGCGCTGTGCGAGTCGATCGCTTACGCGGCAAGGCAGTGCTTCGAGGCGGCAGGGCTCACCGGCACGTTGTACGCGTGCGGCGGCGGGGTCCGGTCGCTCGAATGGACCCGGATCTTCGCCGACGTTCTCGGACGGCCCATCGTGATCCCCGGCGATCCCGGGGTGGGCGCGCGAGGCGCGGTGATCGTCGCGGCGGACGCCCTCGGCGAGCCGGTCGACCGGGAACTCTGGGCGGAGAGCGCGCGCGTCGTCGAGGTCCGGCCCGAGAACGTAGGGTTCTACGAGCAGGGCTATGCCGACTATCAGGCCTCACTGGCCGCGGCCCGCGGACTTTGGAGGTTGTGACGGTGATCCTGGCCAAAGAACGCCTGGCGGTCTGCGAGTTCGCGCGCCGGATGACCGCGGACGGGCTCGTGGTCGGTACCTCCGGCAACGTCTCCGCGAGGCAGGGCGAGCTGGTCGCCGTGACCCCGACCGGGGTCGACTACGCCGGGCTGCGGCCGGAAGACATCCCGGTGGTCGGCCTGGACGGTGAGATCGTCGAAGGCACGCTCAAGCCGACCAGCGAGCTCCCGATGCACCTCACGGTGTACCGGCAGGCGACGGATCCGGACGGCAAGCCGATCTCCGCGGTGGTGCACACGCATTCCGTGCACGCGACGGCGGTCTCCACCCTCGTCACCGAGGTGCCGCCGATCCACTACATGCTCGCCGCGATCGGTCCGACAGCCCGCGTCGCCGCCTACGCGACGTACGGCACCGAAGAACTCGCCAAAGCCATGCTGGAGGCGCTGGACGGCCGTCGGGGCTGTCTGCTGGCGAACCACGGCACCACCACCTTCGGCGACAGCCTCGGCTCGGCGTACAGCCGCGCGCAACAGCTCGAGTGGGTCTGCCAGGTATGGCTGACGGCCCGGGCGGCCGGAACGCCGAACCTGCTCCCGCCCGACGAGATCGAGCACGTCGTGGAGAAGCTCCGCGGCTACGGCCAGCGCTAGGCCACACCTTCCCCCAAGCGACGGACCGGGTTCAAACCGGCGAGGGACGCCAACGGGCAGCAGCGGCTGTGATCGTGGGAACCGATCAAGTGATCGGCATCCGATGGTCCGAGGAGCACGCATGACTGTCCACCACCCCACCGCGCCCGGGCGGCTGCGCGCCGCCTGGCACAACGCGCACGCCCCCGTGCCGGGAGTCCCTCGGTGGGCCCGGATCGCCGCCTACGCCATTCCCTTCGTCGTGCTGCCCTCCGGTCTGTGGCGGATCATGACCGTCGTCTTCCACATCGGTGACGACGCCACGCACGGCTCGGGCCAGCTCCCGTCGTGGTTGCCGGGGCCGGTGTACATCGTCGGCCTGTCCGTCGTCTCCGAACTGCTGGCCTTCACCGCCATCGGACTGATCGCCTCCTGGGGCGAGGTCGTCCCTCGCTGGATCCCGTGGCTGGGCGGACGCCGAGTGCGGCCCCTCGCCGCGATCCTGCCCGCCGCCCTCGGCGCCACGATCCTGACCGTCCTGTGGACCACCGCCTTCGTCACCGGGATGTCCGGGCTCACCATCCAAGGCGACCCGCTCCCGGCCGACTACCCCGCGAATGCCATGCACGGCTGGCAACTCGCGTTCTTCGAACTCACCTACGTGCCGCTCCTGCTGTGGGGCCCCTTGCTGGCAGCGGTCTGCTTCGCGTACTGGCGGAGGCGCCGGCACGTTCACTGACGTCCTAGGACGCCGCGGGCTCGACTTCGAAGTCCGTGGCGTCCACGGCGTCCACGGCGTGCACCGCGTCGAGCAGTTCGACGACCGTCGGATCGTCGACGGCTTCCTTGATGCACTGCCACAACTGGAGATTCGCCAACGCCCAGCGGGAGTAGTTCTCCGCCGCTTTCGGGTTGTAGAAGTAATAGCCACTGTCGTGGACGTCGCGTTGTTCGCCGACGATCTTGTGTGCCAGTTCGCGGAGGCTCAACCCGTTCTCCCGCAGATAGCGGTGGGCGAGGACGACGGGCGTCACCGGCAGCGCCTTGAACAGGGTGTCGGCGTCGCTCAACGCCTGGGCTTCGAGCGAGATGTGGCGGCCTCTGGTGGCCATTTCGGCTTCGTCGATGATCTCGTCGATCCATCGGCCCACGTTCTCCTCGACCCCGCATTCTCGCAGGATGTCCATCCGGAGGTCTCGTCCGGCCGCCGCGGGGGAGTTCCGGAGCACGATGTAGTTCACATCGTGCACCAGTGCCGCCACTTCGACGACGGTGCGATCCGCGCCGTTGTGGTCGGCGAACCCCGCGGCCTTGGCCCGGACGAAACTCACGTGGTGCCAGCCGTGGAACTGCAGTTTGTCCGCATAACGCCAGCACAGTCTCCGGACGTGCTGTTCGACGGCGTCAATGGTGTGGGAAGGAATCGTGCTCTTTCGCGCGCGCATACACCTCTCCGATCCCGTTCAGGAGACGGGTGGAGTAATGGTATGCGCCTTCGACGGCGGTGTGTAGTTAGATGCGGCCGGCGAGATCCCCCAATCGGACCTCAACCGGAACGTGACGATGCCCTGTCCCGGTCTTCGGGTCAAAGGAAAGACTGAACTCGCTCACGGGGCGTGATTTCACCAAAAACGTCATAGTCCCTTCGGTGGCCTCGGGAATCCGATGGAACTCGTCCGCGTACATGACGCCTACCGACCCGGTCTGACACAGCGTGCTACGTCGTAACCGAACCGATGTGATCAATCCGGAAAGCTGGTCGCGCAGGGTCGAATAACGTTCGTGGACGTAGTTGCCACGGAGGATCGTGGTGCAGAAGTGGTATCTGTGATTGTGCACGGAATCGGCGTACCCCTCACGCCAGTCCTCCGGCGCCTTGTACTCGTGCAGCCAGACCGAAAAAGGATCTGTCGGACAATCGAGCAGGCACCAGGCGAAATGGGTGGTGGTCTCCCTGGACCGCTCGAGTACCGCGCTCGCCTCGTCCGGGCTCAGCGAATCCAAATGCCGCCGGAGGTCGTCGCGCAACTCTGGTCTCGACGTCCAGTCGCGGAAGATCCCGTCGACGATCCGCCAGTGCTGCGCCAGCGGCAGGTCCGTGGTCCGGAGCAGCGCGGAGAGCTGGGTGAGGGGGGACAAGCGAGTGAGCAACTGCAGCTCCTCAAATCTAGTGCTCTGCGACGCCGAGAGGTCAGGGGTTCAACTCGGCGAGTGTGGTGAACTCCTTCCGGAAGGAATGGAATTTCCCTTCCAGTTCGAGGAAGTTCTCTTCGGACAGGGGAGAGCCGGTGATCTTTTCGTACAGGGCGAGGAAATCCGCCCGCGTCGTCGTGGTGGAGATGCGGAAATGCCGTCCCGACCGAGACTGGGACACGCGCAGGAACTCGGAGCGTTCCTTGTTGTACAGGAAGGATCCTTCGCTGAACCGCAGCGTTCGCGGATACAACGTGGTCGCGCCGCGGATGTCGCTGTACAAGGTCACCCAAACGCTCTCGTCGAACACTTCGAGCCGGTCCAAGGGCGGGTCGGCGACGACGGTGATGTCCACCAGCGAGCACCGGCTGCGCGCCAGGAACAGCCCGACCAGGCCGATGCTGATCTCGTCGTTGAGCCGCGACCGGATCGTCTCGTAGTCCATGCCCGCTTCTTCGCTGCGCAGGAGATACCGCGCCCTGCCACCGATCGCGCCCTCGTCGCGTGGGTCGGCGATGACCACGCGGAGCTCTCTTTCGGTGCGGGACAACAGCAATCGGGCCGCGGCGTGCCTGCCGGAGAACCCGCGGAAGAAGTAGTGCCTGGCCACGTCGAGGTCTTCGGTCATGACCCGGTTGAACAACGGATCCGGATCGGTGGTCGCTTCGAAGACGTGGGTGGGGAAGAATTCCTTGTTGAGCGAACGGTATTCGGCGCTGAGCGCTTCCAGCGCTCGTCGGCTTTCCTCGATCACCGGGGTCACCATCGCGCGTTGTGACGCGGTGGCGGTGATCAGGGTCTGGCCGAAGCCGACCACCGCGGAGATCAGGGTGCCGGTGCCCAGTGAGGTGAGCAGTGTCTTGCCGGCGCCGGGATCCATCATGCTGGAGATCCACAGGCTGAGGCCCGCGACGACGACCAGTACGGTGAGCAGAAGACTCGTCCTGGTCCAGAAGATCTCTTGCAACGGGGTACGGCGGAGCCGGTCGGCTTCCGCGGGCACGAGGGTCACCTCCTTGATCAGCACCCGAACGGACGAACGCAGTGCGTATCTGTTCGAGTGCGGGGAGTTACTCTACGCGCATCGTGACAATGTCGAAATAAGAAAATCGGGGGAAAGGGACCAACAACGAATGTGACGCTAGGCGATGCCGGTTTCGCATCGGAGGTTTCGCCGGATCGCGGAAAAACCACTCACGGAGCGTGCGGAAGGATTCCTTCGTACCACGCCGGGCCGGGCTTCGCGGACGACAAGGTTTCGACGACGGCTGAAGACGGTGCGGTGTACACGGTGGGGAAGTCGATCTCGCCCTTCGACGGATCCAGCGTCCAGGCGAGCCGTTCGTCTTCCGGCTGACTCGCTCGTATGAAAGGAAAGTGCGCGTCCGCGCCGTTCTTGTTGCCCCTCGGGTCCAGCCGGATCCACCGGTCCGGACCACTGAGGTACACGGCGTTGAGCCCGTGCAGGACGCCGATCCGCTGATAACAGAACCCGGCCGGGATGCCTTGGCTGCGAAGCAAAGCGGCCAGCAGATGGGCCTTCGCGTAGCAGAGCCCGACTCGCTCGCGCAGAACCTCGGAGGCCATAAGGGTGACGCGGGAATCGGCGGCGTCCACCGTATGGGCGATCTCGTCGCGCACGAAGTGAAACATCGAACGAATCACGTCGGCTTCGGTGCCGCCGGTCGGTGACAGGCTGTCAGCCGTTTCGCGGATCAGCGGATGATCGTGATCGACGATCGCGTCGGCGGCCAGATAATCTTCGAGCCGTTCGGATTCGATCTTCAGCGTGATTTTCACGCGGCACCACCCAGCGCTGTGTCGACGACTTCTTCGAGGAATTTCGGACCGGTTTCGCCGCCTCGCAGCAGCAAGCGGAACCAGATCGCCCCCGCCAGCAGATCCATCACCAGTACCGGATCGACGCCGGCGCGCAGTTCGCCTCTCGCGGTGGCGCGTTCGAAGATCGGCTCCTCGCGGGCCATGCGGTCGGCGAAGAAACTCCTTGCCACGTCACCGAGTTCCGGGCGCCGGGGGCCCGCGGTCAGGGCCGCCGTGACGACCGGCGCGGTGCGCTCCGAAGTCAGTAAACGATGGATTTGCGTTGCCACGGCGACAAGATCGCCGCGCAGGCTGCCGGTGTCCGGGACGTCGACGGCGAACAGGCCCGAATCGCGCAACGCGGCGGCCAAGAGCGCGTCCTTCGACGGCCACCAGCGGTACAGCGTCGTCTTGTTGACACCGGACCGGGCGGCGACGGCCTCGATGGCGAGCTTGTCGTAGCCGTGCTCCGCCAGGAGTTCGAGGGTCGCGGCGAAGATCGCCTCCGCCTTGCGAGGGCCGTTCCGAGTGCTCACCGCCCGAGAATACAACGCACCGTTGCGTTGCGCGACGATCGGGCGTACTTTGCAACGCAACGGTGCGTTGCACTAAGGAGGCAGTCCATGGTTCCCGTCGTCTTCGTCCACGGCATCCGGCTCAGCGGTGCCGCCTGGACCGAGCAACTCCACCTGCTCGGACATCCCGCGAAAGCGGTCGATCTCCCGGGCCACGGCACCCGGGGAGGTGAGCGGTTCACCTTGGCCGCGGCGGCGGACGCGGTCGCCGAAGCGATCGACGAGCCCGCGCTGGTCGTCGGACACTCGCTCGGTGGCTACGTCGCGATCGCAGCGGCGGCGAAGTATCCGGAGCGCGTGGCGGGGCTCGTCGTCGCGGGCTCGACGTTCCTGCCCGGCAAGGCACTGGAGACTCCGTTCCGCTTGGCGCATCGCTTGCTGATGCGGCTGCCGGACCAGGGCGAACGGCTGAGCCGATGGCAGTTCCGAAGCGCCCTGCCGCCGAAACTCGCCGAAGCGGTGATCGGCGGCGGCATCGCGACCGAAGTCATCCCGGACGTCGCAGAGGCCTTCGCGGGCTTCGACGTGCTCGCGGACCTAGCGGCCTATCCGGGGCCCACCTGGCTCGTCAACGGCTCACGCGACCACTTCAGGCGCCATGAACGCCGCTTTCTCGACGCCTGCGCCGACGGCAGGCTGATCAACGTCCCGAAGGCGGGGCACTACCTGCCGATGGTGCGGGGCAAGGAGTTCGCCCGGCTGGTGCTCGACGCGGCCCGATCTCCGGCACCCGGTAAATCGGAGGCGGCCGGTGTCGCCTCCGGCTAAGGTGATCACCATGTGTTCCGTCATCCACAATTGGCAGGCCCTTCGCATCCGGTCGACGCGCTGACCTGGTGCCGCCCCTCGGCGGCGTCGAGGTCCACGTCCACCGTTCGCCAAGGATGACAAGGATCTTTCACCATGCGCGCACTTTCGCGCCCTGTTTTCGTCTTCGTTCACGGCGGTTCCAGTAACGCCAGGGCCTGGGGCCCGTTGCAGAACGAGCTGGCACTGCTCGGATACCGTTCGCACGCCGTCGACCTGCCCGGCCACGGCGACCTGGCGGACAGCCCCGCCGCCTACTACAACCAACCCCAGGACCTCGCCGCGTTGGCGGCCGCTCCCTCCCCGATGCGCGGGGTCACGTTGCAGGACAACGTGCGGCACGTGGTGGACACGCTGCGGCGCCTCGACGGCCGGGGGCCGGTCGTCCTGGTCGGCAACAGCCTCGGCGGTCTGACGATCAGTGCCGTCGCCAACGCCGTGCCGGAACTGCTCGACCGTGTCGTCTACCTGTCCGCGCTCTGTCTCAGCGATCCGGCCATGCTCACCGAACCGTGGGACGTGGTCGACGACAACCTGCTGGACGCGGTGTCGGCGCGGATCGCCGTCCCGGGGGTGAGCGAACCCGGTGTGGCCCGGCTGAACTGGCGCTCCGCCCACGGCGACCCGGCGCTGTTCGCCGAGTTGAAGGCCGCCATCATGGCCGACTCCACCGACCACCAGTTCCGGCTTTTGCTGGACTCGCTGGATCCGGACGAGAATTACGCGGTGCTCGAGCCGGGCGCGGTGGTCCGGGCGGACGGGTGGGGGCGGGTCCCGCACACCTACGTGCGGCTCGCCGAGGATTTCGGCATCACTCCGGCCGTGCAGGACTACATGATCCGCAAGGCTGACGAGCTGACTCCGCACAACCCGTTCGAGGTGCGCACCCTGGCCTCGTCGCACGTCGGTTACTTCAGCCGGCCGAGGGTCTTCGCCGAAGCGCTGATCGACCTTCTGTGAACGAGCGCCGAGAGTGCCCCGCGGGGCACTCTCGGCGCTCCTCAGGTCCGCAGCCTGTCGATCTCTGCGGTCAGTTCAGAGCGCAGCGAGTCGTGCTCAGGCCCGAGCGAAGCGGCCCAGTTCTCCACCGGATACAGCCAGACCGGCCGTCCGACCACGTCGGCCGGTTCCCAGTCGTACCGCGGCCAGACGTGCGCGTGCAGGAACGGATCCGTATTGCCGAGGATCTCCAGGTTCACCCGGCGGAAGCCCGGATCCCTTCGCGCGCAGACGTTTTCGACGGCTTCCCCGAGCAGATCCATGTCCGCCAGGAACTCCAGCCGCCGCGGCCGCGATAGATCGCTCAACCTGCCGACGTCGGCGGAATCGGTCAGCAGGACGCAGTAGCCCGGAAGGAACTGCGTATCGCCGATCACCGCGAAACCCGCGTCCAGGCGCCGCAGTACGGTCGGATTCTCGCCGCGCAGCGCCGAACCGATGCGATCCCGCTTCCACCCGTCGGTCATGAGGCCAAGCTAGCCGACCGGGAGGATCGAACCGCCCTGGCTGGTGAGCTGGGTGGCCAGCCGGACCGGCTCGTGATGCGGCGCCAAGACGATCGAGGCGAACGGCGTCGCACTGGACCCGGCCCCGTAGTTGGTCTGCATGTGGACGCTGACGTGCACGTTCCGGTCGGCGGGGATCTCGAACATGACCGACCCCCACGAGACCACGTACTGCCTGCCGTCGATGCTCGCGAACGGCACGTAGGTCAGCCTCATGCTCGGAAAGGGACGCATGTCGACCGTGAGCAGACGGCGAGGACCGTCGTGGTTGTCCACGTACGGGATCACTCCGGGCTGGGCTGCCAGGTTGGTCATTTCGGCTCCGTCAGAACTGGTAGTAGAGGAACGGGCTGAACGTCCCGGTCGCGATCAGGATGGCCGCGTACACCAGGCCGACGGTCATCACGCCGATCCGCAGCGCCGTGGCCGGGCGGCTCCGCGACGACTCCAGCAGCGGCCCGGTCACCGGATGCGCGGGCAGGAACACGATCGCCAGCGCGCACAGCAGGATGAGCAGCCGCTGGTTGGTCACGGCGCTCTCGACGACGTCGGTGAGCCCGGTGAAGTCCGGCAGCACCATGTGCCCGATCATGCCGAGCGCGTGCGGCAGGTCCTTCGCGCGGAAGAACACCCAACCGAAGACGACGAGCACGAGCGTCAGCGCTCGGCGGCCGATCCGGGCGGCCTGGGACTTCGGGGTGACGTCGTAGCCGAATGCGCGTTCCACGATCAGCAGCGCGCCGTGGTAGATGCCCCAGATCAGGAACGTCCATTGCGCGCCGTGCCAGAACCCGGTCAGCACGAAGACGATGCACAGGTTCCGGTACGTGTGCCCGGCGCCGGTGCGGTTGCCGCCCAGCGGGATGTACACGTAGTCGCGGAACCAGCGGGACAGCGACATGTGCCAGCGTCGCCAGAATTCGGTGATGGTCACCGACGAGTACGGTCTCGCGAAGTTCTCCGGCAGCCGGAAGCCGAGCATGCGGCCGAGCCCGATCGCCATGTCGGAGTACCCGGAGAAGTCGAAGAACAGCTGCAGCGTGTATCCGATCGCGCCGAGCCAGGCGATGGCGAAGGTCATCTGGTCCGGTGGCGTGTTGAAGCAGGCGTCCACCATCGGGCTGAGCGAGTCCGCGATGATCGTCTTCTTGCACAGCCCCAGCGCGAACCGCGGGAAACCGGCTGCGATGTCGTCGAGGCGGTGCGACCGCTGCTGCGGCAGCTGGTCGGCGATCTCGCGGTACCGCACGATCGGCCCGGCCACCAGCTGCGGGAACATCGCGATGTACGCGGCGAACGACACCGGATCGCGCAGCGCGCGGCGTTCACCGCGGTAGATGTCCACCACGTACGAGATGTGGTGGAACGTGTAGAACGAGATGCCGATCGGGATGACCAGGTCGGCCACCGGGAAGCCGCCGCCGAACCAATGCGTCACGGCCGCGATCTGCTGGGTCGCGAACCCCGCGTACTTCCAGATCAGCAGCATGCCGACGTTGAGGCCGATGACGCCGAGCAGCAGCCGCTTGCGCCGTTTGTTCTGCAGGTCCCACGCGTTCGGCTCCAGCGCGGGCCCGGCGAAGAAGTTGACCACCATGCAGCCGAGCAGCACGAGCGTGTACGGCCCGGCGCCGGTGGCGTAGAAGATCAGGCTGCCGACCGCGACGATGCCGTTCCGCCAGCCGCGCGGGCACACCAGCACGGCGAGCAGGACCGCCGGCATGAAGTACCACAGGAACAGCGGTGAAATGAACGACATCGGTGCGGGGTCCCCCAGGGCGGTTACGCGTTATCCGCTGGTGACCTTAGCCTGCGCACCCCGCACCGTGTGCCGAAGTGCGGGGTCAGACACGTCCCGCGAGCCGTCGGCGGCGCGCCACCTCGGCCAGCAGCACCCCGGCCGCGACCGACGCGTTGAGCGATTCGACGCCGGCCGCCATCGGGATCGAGACGGTCGCGTCGCAGGTCTCGCGCACCAGGCGGGACAGACCGCGGCCCTCGGAGCCGAGCACGATGACCAGCGGGTCCGCCGCGAGGTCCAGCTCGTCGATGTCGACCGAGCCGTCCGCGTCGAGGCCGACGACCATCAGGCCCTCGTCCTTCCACGCTTTCAGCTGACGGGTCAGGTTGGTCGCGACGGCGATCGGCAGCTTGGCCGCGGTACCGGCCGAGGTCCGCCACGCGACCGCGGTCATCCCCGCGCTGCGCCGCTCCGGCAGGAGGACACCCTGTGCGCCGAACGCGGCGGCCGAGCGGATCACCGCGCCGAGGTTGCGCGGGTCGGTGACACCGTCGAGCGCGACGAACAGCGGGGTCTGCCCGGAGTCCTTCGCGACGGCCATCAGGTCGCGCGGGTCGGCGTAGACGAACGGCGGGACCTGCAGGCCGAGACCCTGGTGCATGGCCCGGTTGGTCTTGCGGTCCAGTTCCTCGCGCGGGATCTCCAGGATCGAGATGCCCTTGTCGCCTGCGAGCCGGACGGCCTCGTTGACGCGGTCGTCGATCTCGATGTTGATCGCCACGTACAGCGCCGTCGCGGGCACGTCGGCGCGCAGCGCCTCGACCACCGGGTTGCGGCCGGCGATCAGTTCCGGCTTGTCGGCCTTCTTCTGCCGCGCCTGGTCCTTGCGGTCACGCGCGTTGGCCATCCGGTACGCCTTGTGGCCGGGCCGGTCCTCGGCCTTGGGGGTCGGGCCCTTGCCTTCGAGGCCCTTCCGGCGCTGGCCGCCGGAGCCGACGACCTGACCCTTCTTCGTGCCGGGCTTGCGAATAGCGCCCTGGCGCCGGGAGTTGCCTGCCATCAGTGAGAATCCTTGAGCTAGAAAACGCGAGTAAGGGTCAGACGTCCTTGACGGTCCACTGTGGACCGTTCGGCGTGTCCTCCACCACGATGCCCGCCTGCTGGAGACGGTCACGCGCGGCGTCCGCACGGGCGAAGTCCTTGTCGGCGCGGGCCTGCTGCCGTTCGGTCAGCAGCCCTTCCACGAGATCGGACAGTGCCTGCCGGGTGGGCGTCTCATTGCCGCCCGCCTCGGACCAGCGCGCGGAGAGCGGGTCGAGGCCGAGCACGTCGGTCATCGCGCGCACGGAGGCGGCGATTTCGAGTGCCTTGGAATTGTCGGCCGCGTCGAGGGCCGCGTTACCGTCCCGGACCGTGTTGTGCAGCACGGCGAACGCCTGTGGGGTGGCCAGGTCGTCGTCGAGGGCGGCGGCGAACCCGGCCTGGATCTCGCCGAGGGGCACGGCGCCGGCGCCGCTCGCGGTCCGGCGGAGGAACTGCTCGATCCGCCGGTAGCCCTGCGCCGCCTCGGTGAGCGCGCCCGGGGAGTACTCGATCGTCGACCGGTAATGCGGCTGGACCAGGTAATACCGCAGTTCGGGCGCCCGGTACTCGCGCAGCATCTCCGGGATCGAGACCGTGTTGCCCAGCGACTTGGCCATCTTCTCGCCGGCCATGGTCACCCAAGCGTTGTGCAGCCAGAACCGCGCGAACGGATCACCCGCGGCGTTCGACTGGGCGCGCTCGTTCTCGTGGTGCGGGAACACCAGGTCGACGCCGCCGCCGTGGATGTCGAACTCGGCGCCGAGATACGTCGTCGCCATCGCCGAGCATTCGAGGTGCCAGCCGGGGCGGCCGGAACCCCACGGCGTCGGCCACGACGGTTCGCCCGGCTTCGCGCTCTTCCACAGCGTGAAGTCGCGCGGGTCGCGCTTGGCCTCGCCGCCACGCTTGTCCTCGCCCTGCTGGACCTCGTCGAGCTTCTGGCCGGAGAGCTCGCCGTAGCCGTCGAACGCCTTCACCGAGAAGTACACGTTGCCGTCCGCGGCGTAGGCGTGCCCGCCGTCGATCAGCCGCTGCATGAGCTCGACCATCTGCGTGACGTGCCCGGTCGCCCGAGGGGCGATCGAGGGCGGCAAGCAGCCCAGCGTCTCGTAGGCCGACTCGAACGCGCGCTCGTGCGTCGCCGCCCACTCCCACCAGGGGCGACCCGCCTCCGTGGCCTTGTTGAGGATCTTGTCGTCGATGTCGGTGACGTTGCGGACCATCAGCACGTCGAGTCCACTGTGGACGAGCCAGCGACGCAGGACGTCGTAATTCAGCGCGCCGCGGATGTGGCCGATATGCGGGATGCCCTGCACGGTGGCACCACACACGTACATGGACGCCGTTCCACTACGGGCGGGATGGAACTCCCGCACGCTTCGGGTCGCCGTGTCATAGAGGTGTAGTGCCACCCTAAAAGGGTACGGGGTCGGCGTGAGCGGTGTCGCAGTGACCGTATTACAGCACGTTATGGGTGCGCAGGGCGCTGAGCAGGGCGTCCGGCCGCTCCGTCGTCGGCAGCGGCTCTACCAGCGCGAACGCGCAGCCGATGTCGCGCGCGGCGCCGTCCGCTTCCTCGCTGTCGCCGACCATGAGCGTTTCCGCCGGGTCGACGCCGAGCCGCTCGACGGCCGCGCGGAAGATCTCCGGCTCCGGTTTCACCGCTCCGACCTCGAACGACAGGATGAACTCGTCGACGTAGGCGTCCCAGCCCCGGCGGCCGAACGCGGGCCGGATGTCGAAGGCGATGTTGCTCAGCACCCCGAGCTTCACACCCTTGCCCGAGACGCCCTTGAGGACGGCCTCGGTGTCCGGGTACGGCGTCCACTGGGTGGGATCGATCAGCCGGGTGTAGAGCGCGAGGGCCTGGTCGGCGTGCGGCACCCCGGACTGCTTGAGGACCTCGAGGTACACCTTCCGGTGCAGCACCGGGTCGCGGTCGCGGTGGTTCCAGGCGTACAGGTGCTCCTCGTCGAGATCGACGACCTGGCCGACCGGCGCGGTCATCCGGCGCATCAGTTCGGTCTGGGCCTCGATGTCCAGGCTTTCGCCCTCGTGGTCGGTGAGGTCGGCGAGCCAGGTCTCGTCCTGTTCGAGCCGGAAGACCGTGCCGGAGAAGTCGAACAACACAGCGCGAAAGGTCACGAGGTCCACATTAGCCACGATCGTGGGGTTCCTGCCGCCCCTCGCGTGTGAGATGAAAGGTCCTTTCCTTGCGAAATTTGCAAGGAAAGGACCTTTCATGGCGCGTGTCAGGCGGCGTTGCCGGTGATCTTGGTGGGCGTGATCCGGACCAGGACGCGGACGACCTCCGCAGGCTCGTCCGGGTAGTCCTTGCCGAGGTACTTGTGCGACAGCTCGTTGATCAGCTCGCGGCCGCCCTCGTCGGTCATCTCCACGGTCCCGCGGATCTCGACGTAGTCGTACGGGTTCTCCTGATCGAAGACCGAGACGGACACCCGCGGGTCCCTGGCCATGTTCCGCTCCTTGAGACGGCCGCGGACGGTCGCGAAGATCACCGTGTCGCCGTCCCGCTTCGCCCACAGCACCGACGTCTGCGCGGAGCCGTCGGCGTTGATCGTCGCCAGCACCGGGAAGTTGTTGCCGTCGAGGAGTTTCTTGGTCGCGTCGTTGAAGGTCACACCCATGCCCGAGAGCCTAATCACCGGACGTTCCCGGCGATCCGTTCGACGCGCAGGCGGACGATCACCCGCTCGACCTCGTCGCCCTCCGGCGGCGGGTCCTGGCCGAGGTACTTGTGGCTGAGCGCCTTCGGCAACGTCTTCCCGGGATCCGGGGTGATCGTGACCGTGCCGCGCAGCTGCGTGTGCCGATACGGGTTCTCCGCGTCGGTGATCGACACGCTCGCGCGCGGATCGCGGCGCAGGTTTCGCACCTTCAGCCGGTCTTCGGTGGCGCTGAAGACCAGATCACCGTCGTCGAGGCCCACCCAGACGACCGAGGTCTGCGGGCCGCCGTCGGCGTCCAGCGTGGCCACGGTCGCGAAGTTCTTGCCGTCCACCAGTTCGCGGACCGGTTCGGGAAGTGTGACTGCCATGACAGCCCGAACCGGCTTCCGGCCGCGGCTATTCCTGCGAGGGCAGCAGCAATGCCGTCGCGAACGCCGCGATGCCCTCGCCGCGTCCGGTCAGGCCGAGCCCGTCGGTCGTCGTCCCGGACACGCTCACCGGCCCGCCGACGGCCTCGCTCAACACCTTCTGGGCCTCTTCGCGGCGCTTCCCGACGCGCGGCGCGTTGCCCACGATCTGGACGGTCGCGTTGCCGACGGTCCAGCCACCCGCCTCGACCAGACGCCGCGCCTCGGCGAGGAATTCGACGCCGTGCTTGCCCGCCCAGCGCGGATCGCCGGTGCCGAACACCGCGCCGAGATCGCCGAGCCCGGCCGCGGACAGCAGCGCGTCGCACAACGCGTGCGCGGCGACGTCACCGTCGGAATGGCCCGCGCAACCGTCGACGCCGGGCCAGAGGAGCCCGGCGATCCAGCATTCGCGGCCCGCCTCGACGGGGTGGACGTCGACGCCGTTCCCGATCCTCACAGCACTTCCTCTGCTTCCCCGGCCCGAGCGATCGCTTCGGCCAGCTTCAGTTCGAACGAATTGGTGACGCGCATCGCATCCGGGTGTCCGGCGATGGTGTGCGCGCCGTCGAGAGACGGCTTGCCGGCATACGAGAGAAAAGTCTCACGAGTGAAGCCGAGCGGGGTTTGCGCCGTGCGCAGATACGCCCGGTCTTCGGTCCCTGTAATCACTTTCGCCGCATCAGTCACCTTCACGGTGTCCGCCATCGGAAGTACGGGAATCACGAAAGGAGATCCCGCACGGACCGCGTCCGCGACGGCACGGACCGTGTCCGGGGGAGTGAAGGCGCGCAGGGCGTCGTGCACGAGGAAAACCGGATTCCCGGTGATCTCTTTTTCGACGGTGTCGAAAGCATGCTTGAGCGACGAGCCGGGTACTATCCGGCAACGCTCCTCGAAGCCGCTCAAAGCGGCCGAAAACAAATCAGCACACCGCTCGGGGGCCGCTACGACCACCAGATCGAGATCCGGCAGAGCGAGCAGCCCCCGCACAGTGTGCGTGAGTAGCGCTTCACCATTGACCGGCGCGAGAGCGAGCTCCGCGTCGGAGGCATGGTGTCGAACGACAGTGACGAACACGATTGTGCTCATATGGACGGTGCTCATATGTGCGCGATCGTAGAGGTATCCCTCGCAGCCTCACCTGGCGTGGGACACCCGCCGGTTCAGACTGCCGCGGTTTCCAGAACTTCGTCGAGGAGGACTTCAGCCTTGTCCTCGTCGGTGCCCTCCGCGAGCGCCAGCTCGCTGACCAGAATTTGCCGCGCCTTCGCCAGCATGCGCTTCTCGCCGGCTGAAAGTCCGCGGTCCTTCTCTCGCCGCCAGAGGTCGCGCACCACTTCGGCCACCTTGTTCACATCGCCGGAGGCGAGCTTCTCGAGGTTGGCCTTGTACCGACGAGACCAGTTGGTGGGCTCCTCGGTGTGCGGAGCACGCAGAACGTCGAAAACCTTGTCCAGTCCTTCTTGCCCGACGACATCACGAACGCCGACGATCTCGGCGTTGTCTGCGGGCACGCGAACCGTAAGATCCCCTTGCGCGACTTTGAGGACGAGGTACTTCTTCTCCTCGCCCTTGATCACGCGGGTCTCGATGGCTTCGATGAGTGCGGCACCGTGGTGCGGGTAGACGACGGTCTCTCCGACCTTGAAAACCATGTGTCCTCTGCCCCTTTCGCTGAATTCATCTTAGCACGTGCCGACGAGGCCCACCTAGTGGCCCGCGATCGTCGTCGCAGGTCAGCGGCCTGACGGTGGTCCGCCCGGGGGTTGACAAACCCAATTCGCCCATGCTCACGCTGGTGAGAAGCGAACGATTTCCAAATCCTTTGTGGACGGTTGATCTTGGGCACGTCACCGCATTGGTGGGGTGCCAACACGCACCGGGTTCTTGGCCCGCGAAGGCGCCCGGCTAGTCTTCGCGGTGAAGAGGCCGTGAGATGGAAGGACTCCGACGTGAGGCTGCAGAATCGTCGCGTGTTCGGCGCAGGTGTGCTGGCGCTCGGCGCCGCGCTCGTGCTCGCCGGCTGCGGTGCTGGTCAGATCACCCAGACCGACTCGCAGCAGCCCGCGGTCAACGGGACGTACGCGCAGGCGAAGGAGCTGGTGCTGCGGAACGCCGCGCTCCAGTTCCCGACCGAGGGGCAGGCGTACCCGGCCGGTGCCGCCGCGCCGCTGACGCTGACCATCGTGAACCAGGGCAAGCTGGACGACGAGCTCGTCTCGGTCTCCTCCGAAGCCGCCACCGGTGACGCCAAGATCACCGGCGCCAAGGTCATCGTGGCGAGCCACGCGCTCGTGATCGGCCCGTCCGACGCGGTCGAGTCGACCAAGGAGGTCGCGCCGACGAGCGCCCCGGCGTCCTCCGCGCCGGCTTCCTCCTCGGGCGCGCCGTCCTCGTCGGGTGCGCCCTCGTCTTCCGGTGCCCCGTCGTCGAGCGTCGCCGGGACGGTCACGCCGTCCGCGGGCCCGGAGACGACCAACGCGCCGGACCAGGTGGGCAAGGCCACGATCGTCCTGCAGGGGCTCAAGCAGCCGGTGTGGGCGGGCCAGACCATCAAGGTCACCTTCGTCTTCAAGAACTCCGGCTCGATCACCGTCGACCTGCCGGTCGCGGCGCCGTCGCACCCGGGCAGCCGGGCGCCCGCGCCGGAGAAGCCCAAGGCCGAAGGCGGCGGGCACTAGCTCCCTCGTAAGTACATGAAGGCCCCCTTCCTTGCGCCTAGGTACAGGAAGGGGGCCTTCATGTACTTGTCGCTCCCCGGGTTTGTCGGTGGTGGCCGCTAGCCTCGCGGGGTGGTCAAGAAAGGCAGCACCTACCGCTGCGGCGAGTGCGGGTACGAGGCGCCGAAATGGGTCGGGCGCTGCCCCGAATGTCAGGCGTGGGGAACGCTCGAGGAGCGCGGCGACGCCCGTCCCGCGATAGCCAGGGTCGCGGCGGGCGCGCCCAGTGCTCCGGCGCGTCCGATCGGCGAGGTCGACGTCGAGACGGCGCGCGCGAAGCCCACCGGCGTCTCCGAGCTGGACCGGGTGCTCGGCGGCGGGTTCGTGCCGGGCGCGGTCATCCTGCTCGCCGGGGAGCCCGGTGTCGGCAAGTCGACCCTCCTGCTGGAGGTCGCCTATCAGTGGGCGGCCACCGCGGGCCGCGCGCTGTACGTCACGGGCGAGGAGTCGGCGGGGCAGGTGCGCCTGCGTGCCGAGCGCACCGGCAACGTCCACGACGAGATGTTCCTCGCGGCCGAGAGCGATCTCTCCGCGATCCTCGGCCACGTCGACGCGGTCAAACCGGGCGTGCTGATCGTCGACTCGGTCCAGACCATGGCCTCCCCGCAGGTGGAGGGCGCGCCGGGCGGGGTCACCCAGGTCCGCGCGGTCACCTCCGGGCTGGTCGCGCTGGCCAAGGAACGCGGGCTGCCGATCGTGCTGGTCGGCCACGTGACGAAGGACGGATCGGTCGCCGGGCCGCGGGTGCTGGAGCATCTGGTCGACGTCGTCCTGCAATTCGAGGGCGACAAGCATTCGACGTTGCGGATGCTGCGCGGCATCAAGAACCGCTTCGGCGCCGCCGACGAGATCGGCTGCTTCGAACTGGTCGAGGAGGGCATCGTCGGCGTGCCCGACCCGTCGGGGCTGTTCCTCAGCCACACGGCGGAGCCGGTCGCGGGCACCGCGGTCACGGTGACCATGGAGGGCAAGCGGCCGCTGCTGGGCGAGGTGCAGGCGCTGGTGTCGGCGACCCAGTCACCGCAGCCCCGGCGCGCGGTGAGCGGTCTCGATTCGGCCCGAGTCGCGATGGTGCTGGCCGTGGTGGAGAAGCGGGCGGGTATCAAGGTCGGCGACAAGGACGTCTACGTCGCGACGGTCGGCGGCATGAAGATCACCGAGCCCGGCATCGATCTCGCGGTCGTGCTGGCGCTGATGTCGTCGGCGCGGGACACCCCGCTCTCGCCCAAACTCGTCGCGATGGGCGAGGTCGGGCTCTCGGGTGAGGTCCGGCGGGTGCCGAGCGTCGGGCGGCGGCTCGCGGAGGCCGCCCGGCTCGGCTTCACCTACGCGCTGGTGCCGCCGGATTCCGGCAAGATCCCGCCGGGTATCCGGGTGCTGGAGGTGGCCGACGTCGGAAGCGCGCTCAACGCCGCGAAGCACGCTCGTTAGGGACCGTTCTCGTCGGTGATCACCACCGAGATCGTCGTGTCGAACAGGGTCAGCCCCGGCCAGCCCTCTTCCCTGTCGTTCGCCCGGACGGCGCGGCTCCCGACGACGGCCGCCGTCGCCCGGTCGACGATGAACGTGCGTGTCCGGTCGGGCATCGTGACCGAGAACGACAACGCGGAGCGACCGTCAGGAGTGGTCACGGTCTCCAAGACGATGCCGGGCATCCTCGCGAGTGCTTTGCACAGAGCCACCCGTTGCGCGCCGAAGCCCTGGGACGAGCGGAGCACGTTGAAGGCCATCTCGAACATCTCGGGCGGCGAGTTCGGCTGTTCCGCGGGGCGGCCGTCCGGCCAGATGCCGTCGTGGCGGAGCCGCTCGGCCATCTTCCCGGCGTCGATGGGCAGTTCCGCGAGGAAGTCCGGGGCGGGTTGCGTCCAGCCGCTCTCCGAAGGGAGCCGGTCCTGGGGCGGGAGGACCGGAGGTGCCGGCGACGTCGTGGTGGTGGTCGGCGGCGGCACGTTGTTCTCGCTGACCGAGGACGACGGCCCCGGCAGCGCCTCTCCGTTCCTCATCGCCGTCGGGTAGTCGCCCTTGACCCAGCGGATCTCGCCGGTGCCGGTGAACCGGGTCTTGATC
Organism: Amycolatopsis japonica; assembly: GCF_000732925.1. Classification (NCBI taxonomy): domain Bacteria; kingdom Bacillati; phylum Actinomycetota; class Actinomycetes; order Pseudonocardiales; family Pseudonocardiaceae; genus Amycolatopsis; species Amycolatopsis japonica. Next base: position 8,260,414 of record NZ_CP008953.1, on the reverse strand, counting down.
GGCTTCCAGCCCGGGGCCGGCAGCCAGCGTTCGAGGATCTCGTGGGTCTGGTAGACCAGCCCGGACTTGGTGACGCGCGTGGTCCAAGTGGACTCCGTGACGAGCCGGTACTGATCGTCGCGAAGAGGGAAGTCGTCGCCGTGGAGGGATTCGAGCGCGTCTTCGTTCGGGCCGACGACCGAATGGTCCGCGGGGGCCGGGCCGTCGCCGCCGGTGAAGGCGTTCGTCGCCACGATCCCCCCGCCGGACACCAGGGCCGCGGCCGCCGCGGCGGCGATCCATCGCCACGCGCCGGGCCGTTTCTTCGGCGGGGGCGCGAGCCTCGGGAGCAGTTCGTCCTCGACCTCGCCGGCGGCACGCAGGAGTGCCGCCTTGGCACGGGACAGTTCGTCCCGCCGGGTTTCCGGTTCGGCGTGGAGGCAGGCCAGCGCCTCGTCGAGTTCGGCCTCCGACCACACCTTCCTGACGCTATCGCCGTGCACTTTCGCCCTCCTCGTTCCTGCTCGATCCGTCCTTTGTGGACTCCGGTGCGTTGGCGCGCAGCCATCTCCTGATCCGGTGCAGCCGCGATCTCACCGTCCCGGCGGGAATCCCCAGCGCCTCGGCGACCTCGCCGGGATCAAGGCCCGCCCACGACACCAGCAGCAGGGTGTCGCGGTCCGCGACGCTCAGTTCGGCCAGCGCGCCAGCCAGCTGGGCCGCGCGGGACTGCGCGTCGACCCGCTCGGCGACGCGGCCGTCGTGCCCGGCCGAGACCGCCTGGCCGGCGGCCGCGAGCCGGGCCGTCGCGTTGAGCGCCCTCGTCTCGGTGCGGACATGATGCCGCAGCAGGTTCGTCGCGATGCCGTAGAGCCACGCCCGCGCCGTCCCCGCCTCCGGGCGGTACGTCTCGCGTCGCCGGAGCGCCACGAGGAACGTCTCGGCGACGAGGTCGTGCGCGGTCTCCGTGCCGACGCGGCGCGCGAGATAACGCTGCAGCGGTGCCGCGTGGGCGTCGAAGAGCATGCCGAAGACGGGTGCGGGATCGGGGCCACCGAGATCGGGTCTGTCCGGTCCGCGCGAGCCGGCCTGCTCGTGATCGTCTTTCATCACCTGCACGATCGCTATTGCCCGATGGCCATCGAAGCGTTCATCCGATCCTACTTTCGTCGTGGGCCGACCGGGGAAAGCGCAGGTGAAGCCGCAGACAAAAGCCGCGGGACCGGCGATCATGTTCACTATTCACCATTCAAAAGTGAAACTGGGGAAGGATTACCATGCGTCGACTCAGGACCGTGGTCGTCGCCGCGCTCGCGGCGTCCGCCTTGATCACCGCTCCGGCGGTGGCGCTCGCCCAAGGTGAAAACGCCGTCGATGTGACGTCGATGGCCCCGCCCGCCAAGGTCGAAGGGGTCAAGGCGGCCGCGGAGCTCAACATCCAGTACCAGATCCAGGAGACCGGGTACTGGTGCGGCCCGGCCGCCACCCGGATCGCCATTTCGGCCAAGAACGGCAACCCGCCGAGCCAGCAGCAGCTCGCGAACGAACTGCCGACCACCACCAACGGCACCGACTGGATCGGGCAGGTCACCCGCGTCCTCAACAACCACGTCGCCGGTGGCTGGTACGAGACCAAGGAGATGCCGAACGACCCGCCGACCCAGGCGCAGCGCGACCTGCTGTGGCGCGACATCGTGCTGGACGTCGACAAGGGCTACGCGATCGTCGCGAACATCGTCGCCCCGGCGAACAACCACCCGCCGGGCTACCCGAACTACACGATCTACCACTACTTCACGATCATCGGCTACAACAGCGACAACATGACGGTGAAGATCGCCGACCCGGCCAACTTCGGCGGCAACCAGATCTACTGGCTCACCTTCAACCAGCTCGCCACCCTGATCCCGCCGAAGGGCTACTCGGCCTGACCCACGCCGCGTTTCGTCCTCTGAATGCGTTACTTGCGCGCGCAAGGATCGCATTCAGAGGACGAAACGCGTGGGTTGTACGAATCTTGTACGGAAGGGCCCGAAGCTGGGGAACATGCGCATCAAGACGCTCGGTCTGCTGGCCGCCTCGTTGCTGGCCCTGGTCGCCTCGCCGGCCATGGCCGCCGACGGCAACCCGCTCGAGAAGACCAACGGCTTCTACGTCGACCCGAACTCCAACCCCGCGGTCTGGGTCAAGGACCACCCGGGCAGCACCGCCGACAAGATCAAGGCCGCCATCTCCACCAAGGCGGGCGCGCGCTGGTTCGGCAACTGGAGCGGGAACATCAAGACCGCGGTCGACGGCTACACCTACGCCGCCGACGTCGCGGACAAGCTGCCGATCCTGGTCGCGTACAACATCCCCGGCCGTGACTGCGGCGGTCACTCCGGCGGCGGCGCGGGCAGCCCGGACGCATACCGGACCTGGATCTCGAACTTCGCCGACGGCATCGGCGGCAAGCCCGCGGTCGTCGTCATCGAGCCGGACGCGCTCGCGCAGCTCGACTGCCTGCCCACCGGTGAGCGCCAGACCCGCCTCGACCTCCTCAAGTACGCCGCGGAGCAGTTCGCCGCGAAGGCCCCGAACACCTGGGCGTACATGGACGGCGGCAACTCGACCTGGATCCCCGCCGCGACCATGGCCGACCGGCTCAACGCCGTCGGGGTGAAGTCGATCCGCGGTCTCGCGATCAACGTGTCGAACTACAAGACCACCACCGATTCGGCGAACTACGGCAAGGCCGTCAGCGCCGCGCTGTCGAGCAAGTACGGCTACACGAAGCCGTTCGTGATCGACACGAGCCGCAACGGAAACGGCCCGCTGGGCTCCGAGTGGTGCAACCCGGCCGGGCGCAAGCTCGGGGCGACCTCGCAGACCGGCGGCGGCGCCGAGATGCTGCTCTGGGTCAAGGTGCCCGGCGACTCCGACGGCAAATGCGGGATCGCGCCGAACGTCGAAGCCGGTCAGTTCAGCCCCGATCTCGCCCTGCGCCTGATCAGCGGCACCTGACCGCCCCGAAAGCCCGTCGCGCCGGCTGCTCGTCTGTGACCCTCGTTCTCCCGAGAAGGCGAAGGCCACGACCCCTTGGACAGCAGCCGGCGCGACGCCTCCATTTCCCCGCTCCTGGTAGTACGGTGACCTGGGTCACATCACCGGAGCGAGGAGGACTGCGTCGTGGAGTTCCAGCTGGGGATCGGTACCAGGAAGGGCTTGTTCCTCGCCCGCAGCGAGGATCGCGAGAACTGGGAGCTCTCCGAGCCGAAGTTCCCGATGGAGGCGGTGCGCGCGGTCGCGCTGACTCCCGGCAAGGTCTACGCGGCCGCGGTCAACGAACACTTCGGACCGACGATCGCGACGTCCGAGGACTTCGGCGAGACCTGGTCCGAACCCGATCACGCCCCGGTCGCCTTCCCCGCCGACACGGAGACCGCGCTCGAAGGCATCTGGCAGATCGTGCTCGCCGGGGACGTCGTCTACGCCGGTGTCGAGCCGTCCGCGCTGTTCCGGTCCGAGGACGGCGGCGGGACCTTCGAACTCGTGCGCGGGCTGTGGGACCACGAGCACCGTCCACACTGGACACCCGGTGGCGGCGGCCAGATGATCCACACGATCCTGCCGCATCCCACGGATTCCCGGCGGATCACCGTCGCCATGTCTACGGGTGGCGTGTACCGGACCGAGGACGGCGGCAAGAGCTGGACGGCGTCGAACCGCGGGATCAGCGCGGGATTCCTGCCCGACGAGGAACCCGAATTCGGGCAATGCGTGCACAAGGTCGCGATGCATCCGGCGCGGCCCGAACGGTTCTTCCTGCAGAACCACGGCGGTGTCTACCGCAGCGACGACGACGCGAAGACGTGGAAGTCCATCGCCGGCGGCCTGCCGAACGACTTCGGATTCGCCATGGTCGTCCATCCGACCGAGCCGGACACCGTCTACAACTTCCCCTTGGTGGCCGACGTGCTCCGGTTCCCGCCGGAGGGCCGCTGCCGCGTCTACCGCAGCGAGGACGCGGGCGAGACCTGGACGGGACTCGGAAACGGCTTGCCGGACAAGGGTTTCTACGCGGGTGTGCTTCGGGACGGCATGTGCGTCGACGCGCGGGACGGTATCTACTTCGGCACGCGATCCGGTGAAGTGTGGGCCGGCCCCGATGGGGGCGACACCTGGCATCAGGTGGCCGCGCATCTGCCGGACGTGCTGTGCGTCCGGGCCCAGGTGGTCTAGATGGTCCGGGTCCTGCTGCCCGCGATGCTGCGGTCGCTCGCGGGCGGAGAGGCGACGCTCGACGTCGACGCCCCGACGCTCGACGCGGTCCTGGACTCGCTCGGCGCCGGTTTTCCCGCTCTGGAACGGCGTTTGCGCGACGAGACGGGTGCGCTGCGGCGCTATGTGAACTTCTATGTGGACGGTGAGGAATGCCGACGGCTTGATGGGGCGAAGACCTCACTCGCCGAGGTGAAGGAGGTCCAGATCATTCCGTCGGTCGCCGGGGGCTGAGCATCCGCCGAATGTCAGGAAAGGGTCGTTCAGGACGAAAAACGTCCTGAACGACCCTTTCCTGACACGTGAAGCGATCTACTGGGAAAGCAGGTTCGCGCACCGGATCAGCCCGATGTGCGAGTACGCCTGCGGGTGGTTGCCCAGCGAGCGTTCCGCGATCGGGTCGAACTGCTCGGGCAGCAGGCCGGTCGGGCCCGCCGCGTCGACGATCTGCGTGAACAGTTCCTCGGCCTCGGTGCGCCGCCCGGTGAGCAGGTACGCCTCGATGAGCCAGGCCGCGCAAATGTGGAAACCGCCCTCGCCGCCGGGAAGGCCGTCGTCGCGGCGATACCGGTACACGGTGGACCCACTGCGCAGTTCCGCCTCGATCGCGGTCACCGTGGACTGGAAGCGCGGGTCGGCCGGGTCGATCAGCCCGGTCAGCCCGACGAACAGCGAAGCGGCGTCGAGGTCCGTTCCGTCGTAGGCGGTGGTGAAGGCCTGGACCTCTTCGTTCCAGCCCTTCTCCAGCACGTCCGCGGCGATCTCGTCGCGCAGCGAAGGCCACGCGCCCGGCACCGCGCGGCCGTAGACCTCGCCCAGTTTCACCGCCCGGTCGATGGTCACCCAGCACATCACCCGCGAGTACACCCGGTGGCGCGGCACGTGCCGTTCCTCCCAGATGCCGTGGTCCGGCTCGTTCCAGCGTCGCGTGACGGCCTCGGCCATCGCGCGCACCATCTGCCAGTCCTCGTCGCGCAGTTCACCGCGCGCCTCGGCCAGCGTCTGCACGAGTTCGACGACCGGGCCGAACACGTCCAGCTGTACCTGGTGGTTCGCCAGGTTGCCGACGCGGACCGGCCGCGAACCGGCGTATCCGGGCAGCGATTCGATGACCGCTTCAGCGCCGATCACGCTGCCCGCCAAGGTGTACAGCGGGTGCAGCCGTTCCGGACCGGCCAAAGTGGACAGAACGCCGTGCAGCCACCGGAGGTAGCCTTCGGCCTCTTCGGTCGAGCCGAGGTGGACCAGTTCGCGCACGGTCATGGCCGCGTCGCGGATCCAGCAGTAGCGGTAGTCCCAGTTGCGGACGCCGCCGATCTCCTCCGGCAGCGAGGACGTCGCCGCCGCGAGCACGCCGCCGGTGTCAGTGTTCACCAGCCCGCGCAGGGTGAGCGCCGAGCGGCCGACGAGGTCGGTCTGGACGCTGGGCAGCTTGAGCGTCCGTGCCCAGGTGCTCCAGTAGTCGCCCGCGCGCGTCCGTCGCTCCATTTCGGACAGTTCGTGCTCGCTGAGATCCGAAGTGCCGCAACGGAGTTCGAGCACCACCGGGTTTTCCGGGGAGGGAGTGACGAGCGCCGTCGCGGTGTCGTTCATACCGTCGGAGGTGATCTCCCACTCGACGCCGGGCGAGCGCAGCGCGAACGGTTCCGAGGTGCCCTGCACCAGGATCCCGTCGCTCTGGGCGAGCAGCGTCACCGGGACGCCGCCGAATTCGGGCCGCGGCGCGAACACGATCTCCGCCGCCGTCTCACCCGAGATCACCCGGACGAGATCCGTGCGGTGCGCGGGGCTCTCCGGTTCGAGGTAGTCGGTGACGAGCAGGCGCGACCAGCGGGTCTCGACGGTCATCGTGTTCGGCAGGTAACGCTGCCCGAGCGGCAGGCCGTTGCGGTGCGGCTTGATCGAGAAGTGGCCCGCGCCGGCACCGCCGAGCAGGTCCGCGAAGATCGCGGGCGCGTCGGGGCCGGGGTGGCACAGCCAGGTCAGCCTGGCGTCCGGCGTGACCAGCGCGACCGAACGTTCGTTGGCCAGCAGGGAAAGCCGCTCGATCGGCGGGGCCTGCTCGCCGTAGAGCCAGTTGCGCCGCTCTTCGAGCAGGAACGCGAGCGCCATCGCGACGTCGACCGTGTCCGGAACCCGGTACTGGGCCAGGCTTTCGCCGTCGCCGACCTTCACGCCGAGGTCCGGGCCGGAGATCCGGGCGAACGCCTTCTCATCGGTGACGTCGTCGCCGAGGAAGACCGCCGCCGTCGCACCGACCTGGTGGCGCAGGGTGTCCAGCGCGCGGCCCTTGTCCGTCTGGACGACCGCGAGCTCGACGACCTCCTTGCCGTCGGTCGTCGAGACGCCCTCCCATTTCGAAGGTCCATTGTGGACATCGCGGAGGACTCGTCGTCCGGCCTCGTGCTCGGCGCGGCGGACGTGCACCGCGATGCTCGCGGGTTTGACCTCGAGCGAGACACCCGGCACGTCGAGCACCAGGTTCTCCAGCTCGGCCTCGAGCCGTCTGTGGAGTTCGCGGGCCTTGTCGTCGAGCGCGTGGATGAAGCCGATGTCGAACTCGGATCCGTGGCTGCCGACCAGGTTCACCTCGGCCGGAAGGCGGGAAAGAGTGGCGAGATCACGCAACGCGCGGCCGGAGATGACCGCGGTGGTCGTCTCGTGCAGGCCGGCCAGCGACCTGAGCGCACCTACCGATTCGGGCAGGGGACGGGCTTCGTCCGGGTTGGCCGTGATCGGAGCCAGCGTGCCGTCGTAGTCGCAGGCGACCAGCAGCCGCGGGGTGCGCGCGACCTGAACGATCGCACGCCGCAGCTCGGCGGGCAGTGCCTCGGCGGTCAACGATTTCTCCTCGGGAACTATGCGGGGTAGGGGGATCAGTCGGCCGGTTCGGCACCGAGCGCTTGGAGGAACGAGCGCGCCCAGCGGTCGACGTCATGCGTGAGGACCTGTCGACGCATGGCGCGCATACGGCGGCGTCCCTCTGCGGGGTCGAGCGTAATGGCAGTCTCCAAGGCGTTCTTCACCCCGTCCAGATCATGCGGGTTGACCAGGAGCGCACTGGTCAGCTCGGCCGCGGCGCCGGCGAACTCCGAAAGCACGAGCGAACCGCCCAGGTCGTGGCGGCAGGCGACGTACTCCTTGCAGACGAGGTTCATCCCGTCACGCAGGGGAGTGACCACCATGACGTCGGCCGCGGAGAAGAAGGCGGCCAGCTCCGTCCGGTTCACGGACTGATGCAGATAATGCACGACCGGGTGACCTACGCGCGCGAATTCGCCGTTGATCCGCCCGACCATCTGCTCGATGTCGCCGCGCATCCGCTGGTAGTGCTCGACGCGCTCGCGGCTCGGCGTGGCCAGCTGGACGAACGTGACGTCCTCCGGACGGACGCGGCCCTCGTGCAGCAACTCGTGCAGCGCCTGCAGCCGCAGGTCGATGCCCTTGGTGTAGTCGAGCCGGTCGACGCCGAGCAGGACCTTCTTCGGGTTGCCCAGGTCACGGCGCAGCTGGGCGGCGCGTTCGGCGACGCCCTTGGTCTTGGCGAGTTTGTCGAGGCCGATGGCGTCGATGGAGATCGGGAACGCGCCGACCCGCACCGTGCGGTCGCCGACCTGCATCAGGCCGGGGCGGGTGCGGATGCCGACCGCGCCGCGGCTGGATTCGAGACCGGCCAGCTGCCGCGCCAGCCAGAGGAAGTTCTGCGCGCCACCCGGCCGGTGGAATCCGACGAGGTCGGCCCCGACCAGGCCTCGGACGATCTCCGTCCGCCACGGCATCTGCATGAACAACTCGACCGGGGGGAACGGGATGTGCAGGAAGAACCCGATCCGGAGGTCGGGACGCAGTTCGCGGAGCATCGCCGGGACCAGCTGCAGCTGGTAGTCCTGGATCCACACGGTCGCGCCCTCGGCGGCGACCTTGGCGCTCGCCTCGGCGAAGCGCCGGTTCACCCGGACGTAGGACTCCCACCAGCTCCGGTCGAACACCGGCCGCGCCACCACGTCGTGGTACAGCGGCCAGAGCGTCGCGTTGGAGAAGCCCTCGTAGTAGTCACGGACGTCGTCCGACGTCAGGGAGACCGGGTGCAGCACCAGGCCGTCGTCGTCGAACTCCTCGACGTCGACGTCGGGCACACCCGGCCACCCGACCCAGGCTCCCTTGCGCGACCGCAGGAACGGCTCGAGCGCCGACACCAGTCCGCCGGGGCTCGCCGTCCAGCGCCTGCTCCCGTCGGCGGTCCGTTCGAGGTCCACCGGTAGCCGGTTCGCCACCACCACGAAATCCGCGGAGGCCGTTCTGCTCGTCTCGGCAATCACATCGTCCACCAGCCGCTCCCTCGAATCGCGGGTCGCTGCCCTAAGCGGAAACCCTATCGCGCGAGGAGGCCACGGCCCGTCGCCGAGCGATCACTCCAAGCGTCGTTCGGCGGGTTCCAGCGGACCCGCCATCCGCGGCCCGGCGAATTTGCGTTCCAGCCTGCCGAGCCCCGTGCGCACCGGCTGCGCCAGGTATTCGCCGAGTACCACACCCGCTGCCAGGGCAAGCCCGATCGCGACCGCGGTCATCAGCGTCGAGATGTTCCCGCCGGGCTCGACGCCCAATTGGTATAGACCACGATAGGTGGAGAGACCGGGGAGGAGGGGCGTGATGCCGGACACAGCCACCACGAGCGGCGTCACCTTGAGGCGCCTGGCGAGCACGCCGCCGCAGAAACCGACCAGCGTCGCGGCGACCGCGGAGGAGCTGACGGCCTGGAAGTCGGTCAGCATCAACGCGCCGTACACGGCGCCGCCGATCGCCCCGGCCGCTCCCGCGACGATCATCGCGCGCAGGGTCGAATACGAGGCGAGCGCGAAGCAGGCCGACGCGCCGACGCTGCCGATGATGATGATCGGCAGCTGTTGCGGCGTCGAGGAAACGACCTCGGGCAGCGGCGTCAGCGGCAGGCCGAGCAGTACCGCGATCTTCAGTGCGAGCACCACGCCCGCGATCAGCCCGGCGCTCATCAGCGCGGTCTCGGTCGTGCGCCCGGCCGCCGTGACGTAGTAGCCGGTGATGGCGTCCTGCACGGCGGAAACCGTGGAGAGCCCGGACAGCAGCACGGTGACGGCCGCCGCGACGACCAGCGTGGGTTTGTCCGTGGTGAGCAGGTTGCTGCTGACTATCGCCATCGCGGACAACGTCGCGACCAGGCCGCCGATCACCTGCTGGAAGAAGAACGGCAGCGCGAAGCGGTTCAAGAACCGGCCGAGCCGGTCGATGACCGCGCTGATCACCAGCGCGACCAGCGCGACGTCGATGCTGCCGCCGAGGATCAGGGTGATGAACGCGGCCAGCCCGCCCCAAGCGGCCGTGGCCACCCAACGGGGGTACGGGTGCGGC